>CAYNFY010000023.1:0-47717 GCA_964396585.1 uncultured Nocardioides sp. | reverse complement strand
GTCGATGTCGAGGATCTGGTCGAGGTGACGACTCGTGTCTAGGACGATGCCGGGCCCGACTGCGTTCCCGGCCACCGAGGTGCCGGCACCTCGGGCGGTGAGCGCGACGCCGAGATCTCGGGCGACCTCGACGGCCGTGATCACCTCCTCGCTCGACCGGGGAAACGCGACGCACAACGGGGTGACTCGGTAGAGCGAGGCGTCCGAGGAGTATGCCGCCCGATGAACGGCCTCCACGCTGGTGTCTGCAAGACCCGAGTCTCGGAGGGCGCGTTGAACGTGCTTTGAGGATGTCACAGGTAACATGTTACTCATGGCGAAGAGGAAATCACATGGCTGAATCAGCCGAGACCGGAGTTCGACTGCCCGGACGCGCCCCGAAGCTCGCGGATCAGGTGACCGAGGCCGTTCACGAGATGGTGCGCACCGGGCAGTTGCAGCCCGGCGAGCTGTACTCGGTGACCCGGATCGCCGACGCGCTCGGGGTTTCCAGGAGTCCGGTCCGAGAGGCCCTGCTCGCCCTCGCCGCTCAAGGGATGATCGACTTCGAGCGGAACCGCGGCTTCCGGGTCCGGCTCCCGGATCCGAGAGAGATCGCCGAGATCTTCGTGGTCCGGATCCAACTCGAGACCGCCGCGGTGGAGCGGGCCGCCGAGGTGCTGGACGAGACCGGGCGAGCAGAGCTCGTTCGATTGCTCGCGCGCTTGGAATCGATGGCCGACGCAGGAGCCGAATCCGAGTATTGGACAGCCGACATCGAGTTGCACGACCGGATGCTCCACCTGGCCGGCAATCGCAGGGCGGCCCGGCTGGTCGAGGAACTGCGGGCCGAGACTCGCGCGATAGGAGCCGGAACCACCAGCTCCTCTCGTTCCCTCGCCGAGATCGCTGCCGAGCACCGGCCGGTAGTGACCGCCTTGTTGGCGGGAGAGGGTGGTCAGGCGAGCGCTCAGATGCGACGACACCTTGAGGGGACGGCCAAGGTACTGGTGGCGCAGCGCCTGGGCCTTACGGTGAGCGACCCCGAGGTCACCCGGATCTGGGAGTCCGTCAGCACCCCGTGAAATCACCAGTACCTTCTCCGGTCGAGGAGGACTCACTACCCTGGGTGCATGGAACGCACGGAACGACCAGTCATCGTGACGGGACCGGCCGGATTGGTCGCCGCATCCGCCGAAGTGATCGAGGGCGCGGCCCGATGAGTGTCCCGACCCTCACCCTCAATAACGGGGTCACCATGCCGGCACTCGGCTTCGGAGTGTTCCAGACCCCACCGGAGGAGACCGTCCAGGCGGTGGAGACGGCACTGCGCGTGGGTTACCGGCATATCGACACCGCCGCCGCCTACGGGAATGAGCGCGAGGTCGGTCAGGCATTGCGCAGTAGTGGGGTGGAGCGCGATGAGGTCTTCATCGAGACCAAGGTGTGGATCAGTGACTATGGCTACGACCAGACCTTGCACGCCTTCGACAAGAGCGTCGGCAAACTCGGGATCGAAGTGATCGACCTGTTCATTCTGCACCAGGCACTGCCCGGTGACTTCCAGCGCACTCTAGGCGCCTACCGGGCGCTGCAGAGCCTGATGGAGTACGGACGGGTGCGATCGATCGGGGTCAGCAACTTCATGCCCGAGCACCTGAGGTGGCTGCTCGACGACACGTCCGTGGTGCCTGCCGTCAACCAGGTCGAGGTGCATCCCTACTTCGCCCAGCCGACGGTGCAGCAGGCCGACGCGGAACACGGGATCCTCACCCAGGCGTGGTCGCCGATCGGAGGGATCACCTTCTATCGCGAAGGCCGCGGAGCCAGCGTGCTGGACGATGAGACCATCCTGCGGATCTCGGCCGCGCACAACCGTACGCCCGCGCAGGTGATGTTGCGCTGGCATCTGCAGCAGGGGCGTTCGGCGATTCCCAAATCGACCAACCCGGCGCGCATCGCGGAGAACTTCGATGTCTTCGACTTCGAGTTGAGTGTCGACGACTTGGCCGCGATCGATGCGCTCGATGCCGGGGTCCGGCGTGGGCCGGAGCCCGAGGTGATCACCCTGGAGGCCTTCGGGCGCAGCATTCCCGAGGCCTGAGGGGCAGCGGGCCGGGTCCGATCCGGTGGTTACGAGCGGCGCAACTGCCACCACTTCCAGCCGCTGACGCTGAGCAGGCCGAGCAGCAGCGGGACGATCAGGGTGACGGCGCGCCACACCACCAGAGCGGCCACGATTCCCGGTTCGACCGCATCGCCGGCCGCGCCGACCAGCGCGGTGATCACCACGGCGTCGAGGATCCCCAGCCCGGAGAACGGAAACAGGGTCAGCGGGTAGGCGATCATGAACGCCACATACACCTCGGTGGCGGGCAATTGGTTCGATGTCACTCCGATGAACCGCAGCGCGGCGACGATGAGAGTCGCGTCGAGCACCACCATGGCGATCAACGAGGCCAGTGAGCGAGGCAGCGCGGTGGGGATCTGCCCGACCACCTGGTCGCGAAAATCGACGGCCTTGGTCTGCCAGACGTCGAGGTCGACCTGGCGCCGGACCCGACGTGCGACCCGTCCGACTCCGCGTGCCGTGGCGGCTGCGTACCGGGCATCACGGAAGGCGAGCCAGACGATCGCGACCAGGGCCAGGCTGACCGCCCCGCTGGCCAGCGCCGCCAGCAGCTCGGAGACATCGAATGAGCCGAGGAGCACCAGACCCAACCCCACCCCGAGCAGTGGAGTGCCGAATCTGACCATGTAGAAGGTCAGCGTGTTCATCACGGTGCCGGCCAACCCCGCGGTAGCGGGGATGCCCCAGGAGCCGAACATGGCCAATCGCATCACGATGTCTGAGGGTGGTGGTGCGGTCGTGGTCAGCAGGATGGCCGCCTGGTCGTTGACCACAGCTTTGAACGGTGAGCACCCCTCGATGAACAGCGACAGCGGGAGGGCATTGAGGTACTGGCGCAAGATCAGACCAGCGATCAGGACGGCCAGCTGCCAAGGAGCCAGATGGGTCAGCGCATCGCCGACCTTCGCCCAGTCGACATCGCCGATCAGACCGGTCAGGACCCAGAGCACCAGCGCGATCAGGGCACTGAGCAGCAGGAAGCGGATCACCCGTCGGCGACGCGAGGAGGGCGCCGATTGCTCACCGGCCGACGGCTGAGCCTCGGATGTCTCGTCCGGGTCGGCGGGTAGGTCGTCGGGGGTGGGGGCGGTCATGCGAGGTGCCGCAGCGCTCGGGCGCCTCGGTCAGGCCAGCGCCTTGGTCTTCAGCACCGCGAACTCCTCGGGTGTGATGACGCCGGCGTCCAGCAATTGCTTCGCGCTCGCGATCTGGTCGGCCGGAGACGTGGAAGCCACTTCACGGATGTAGGCGTCCGCGTTGGACTTGGCCCGAGCGTGAGCCGCGTGGGAACGCTCGGCCATGCCGGGGCCGCGCACGATCAGGTAGACGAGTGCGGTCAGCGCGGGGATGACGAGCAGGAAGATCACCCAGATCGCCTTGATCCAGCCGGAGCTTTCCCGGTCACGGAAGAGGTCGGTGATGACGTTGAACAGCACCATCAGGTAGGCGAGCAGGAAGAACACCGTGATGGTGAGCCAGAAGAATTCCCAGAAGCTGTCCACGTCTATCCCTACGTCGGGGGGTCGCACCCTGGACGGGCGCGAACAACGTCGGAATTATCGTCGGGCGTCGGACGTCGGGTCAATCGCGTCTTACGAAATAGGCTCGAATGGTTCCGGGGAGCGAGGGCTGTCGGGAGCGCTCAATCCGCGCTCGGTACGCCCACTCAGTGGCGGGCCGGGGTGCCATTCCAGGAGTCGCGGACCGGGCCCCGCAGCACGGTGGGCTGACGGAACTGGGTCGCCATGCCGACCACCGCCACGAGCACGAAGGTGAGATACCACAACGGGTGATCGGCGGCGCTGGTCTCGGCCGAGGTCAGCTCATCGGTGTCGGTGGTTCCGGTCAGTAGCATCAGGCCGCCGACCACCAGGCTGGCGCCGGTCAGTGCGCTGAGGACGATCAGCAAGATCTGGGGGAGGTCTCCGACGATCGCCAGGATCGCCAGCAGCACTCCGAGGACCACCCCGACGAGCGTGATCAGCCAGTTCTGGGTAGCTCCGAGGGCCGAGGCCAGGGTCCCGCCCAGGACGAATCCCATGGCCGCCATCGCCAGCACGATGCCGATGGCGTAGTACAGGTAGGCCAGGGCCGAGAACACGATCGCCAGCACGACCCCGACGATCCAGCTCAGAGCGGTGCTCAGGAATCCGTCGCCACCGACGGCGCTGACCAGTCCGGCGCCGGTGGCCAAGCCGATGAATGCTCCCCAGATGGCCAGCAGGATGCGGAGTGCCCATTGACCGCGCAAGCACAGGAAGAGCCCGATCAACAGCGCCAGCAGACCGAGGACGACGTCGTTCATGAAGGCTCCTTCGCAGAATTCTGGCGGGCGTGAGAAGTCTAGTGGCGCTGCCCGTCGGGTGACAGGGATCTGAGGAACGGCCGCTCTCGCAGCCGACGCCGGAGTGGACCCGCTAGGGAGACCTGGGCCCCGTCGAGTAGTCTGCTTGTCAGACAAGTAGTGAGGTGGGTAGCGCGGATGCAGGTACAACGTTCGTCCCTGGCCGAGCAGGCCGCGGGCCTGTTACTGGAGCGGATCCGGGCCGGTGAGTGGGCCCTGGGGGAGAAGTTGCCGGGGGAGACGACCCTGGCTCCCCAACTCGGAGTCGGCCGTTCCACGATCCGTGAGGCGATCCGGCACCTCGCGGCCCGCGGAGTGCTGATCACTCGGCAGGGTGCGGGTGTCTTTCTGGCTGCATTGGAGCTCGCCGAGGACTGGGATGACGTGTTGCGGCGCGCCGACATCATCGAGGTGATCGAGGCCCGCGTCGCCATCGAGAGTGAGGGTGCGGCACTGGCTGCGGCTCGCCGGACCCGCACCGATCTCCAGGAGATCCGCTCCGCGTTGGCCGGACGGCTGGGACACGGCGACGACCTGGAGGCGTTGGTCGATGCCGATCTGGCCTTCCATCGGGCCGTGGTAGCGGCGGGGCACAACGCGATCCTGATCGAGTTGTTCGACGGCTTCGTGCCGCGACTGCGGGAGGCGATGGTCACGATGCTGAGCCGTACCCCGCAGGTCCGCGAGACTACCGAGGACAGCGACCATGACGCTCACGTGCTGCTCACCGAGGCCATCGAGGCTGGTGACGCACCACGGGCCGGGCTCCTGAGTCGGGCTCACCTGGAGGAACTGAAGGCGAACCAATCATGAGCGATCCCGCCGCCTACCTGGAATTGGACCAGGTCGTCTTCCGGCGCAACGGCCGAATGATCCTGCACGGCATCGACCTGAGTGTTCGGGCCGGGGAGCACTGGGCCCTGCTCGGTCCCAACGGGGCCGGCAAGAGCACGATCCTGGGTTTCTGTGCCGCGCAGACCTTTCCGACCTCCGGCACCGTGCGGGTACTCGGGCAGCAGTTGGGCCGGGTGGAGTTGGCTGCGCTGCGTCGTCATATCGGTCACGTCAACCCCCGGCATCCGCTGGACTCGCCCCTCACGGCCCGGGACGTGGTGCTGACCGGTCTGACCGGGACCATCGAGCTGCCGATGAGATTCATCCCGACCCCCGGTCAGGTCGAGCTGGCCGATCAGTGGCTCGTCGAGGTGGGCCTGGGCGGGCACCGGGAGGCCCGTTGGACCACGATGTCGCAGGGCGAGCGGGGCCGGGCCCTGATCGCGCGGGCCCTGGTGTCGGGGCCGCGGTTGCTGCTGCTGGATGAGCCGACCACCGGTCTCGACGTAGCCGCGCGTGAGCAACTGCTGGAGACCATCAGCAACCTGCCCGCCGCCGACCCCGAGCTCGCCTCGGTCCTGGTCACCCATCACCTCGAAGAGCTGCCGCCGACCACCAGTCACGCCCTGCTGATCAGTGACGGAGCGGGTGTGGTGAGCGGTCCGGTGACCGACACACTCACCAGCGAGGCGGTCTCGAAGGCGTTCCATCATCCGATCGAGGTCACCCACGATCGAGGTCGCTGGGGAGCCCGAGCAGTCCGCTGACCCGGCGATCTCACGCGAACGGCGCTCCCGTGGGAGTGCGGTCAGGGGCCGCCGACCAACCGACGTAGTTCTCGGGTGATCTCCACGTCTGCCGTGATCACCTCCATGTGCTGCACCCGGACGCCGGGCACCTGCTGTGGGTCAGGAAGGTCGAAGGAGTCGCCCACCCCGGGCAGGCTGAGCACTCGTCGGGTCTGAACGGATTCGCGGACCTCTCGCTCGGCCGCATCCGCCAGAGCGTGCACGGTCCGGGGTGCGGCATCGGCCTCGAGAAGGTAATCCACCCGAACCACGAGGCGGACGGTGGCGCCGTCGGCGCTGCGAGCGCGGGTAGCGATGCTCAGGTGGCGGGGCGCCGCGGGCCCGATCGGCTGTTTGCGTCTTCTACCGGGCCACCAACTCGCCACGAGGAGTGCGGCCACGACACCGGTCGCGGGCCTCATGGAGCCTCCTCGGATTCGGGCGGTATCGCCCCGCCGCAGGATCGGGCATGGTGCGGCGACCCGAACCCTCAGGCTGGTCCGGGTCACCGCACGCTCCATGGTTCCGGATCCGGTCACCCGAGAACATGGGGATCGGTACCCACTTCCCCGCCCGCACGCCCGGCGTCTATGCCCGGTGAGACCCGTGGATGGGAGACTGACGAGGTGAGACTCACCGGTCCGAACGCGCTCGATCGCCCGCTGTGGTGGCGCATCGTGGTCGTCAATGTGCTCGTCTTCATCGGCGGGACCGCGGTGCTGGCCTTCGGTCCTCAGGTGATCGATCGGGAGCCCCTCCTCTCGGAAGGGGCGGTGCTGGCCATCGGTCTGGTGTTGATGGCGGTGGCCAATGCACTCGTGGTGCGCTCGATGCTGCGCCCGCTCGACCGGTTGGTGGATCGTCTGGGACGTGAATGGGCCGCTGATCCGAGCCAACGGCTGCCGCTGCCCTCGGATCAGGTGGCGGCCAGGTTGACCGAGTCGGTGAACGGACTGCTGGCCAGGATCGAGGCGGGTCAGCTGGAGGCGGGTGCCGCGGCGCTGGCCGCCCAGGAGTCCGAGCGGGCGCGGATCGCGCAGGAGCTGCATGACGGCGTGGGTCAGTCCCTCACCGCGATCCTGCTCGAGGCGGGTCGGCTGGCCGACTCGGATCGGGTCAGCGGCGAGGACGTGGCCAGAATCCGTGACATCACCCGGGACGCATTGACCGAGGTGCGCTCGGTGGCTCGGCGGCTGCGCCCGCACGTGCTGGAGGATCTGGGGCTGCGTAGCGCGCTGGCCGCGCTCACTCAGGATCTGTTCTCTCGTGGCCCCACCCACGCGGTGCGCCGGATCGACGCCGGCGAGCTGGGGTTGGACGGACTCGATGAGGGGATCGAGGTGGTGGTCTTCCGGGTGGCTCAGGAGGCGTTGACCAATGTCGCCCGGCACGCCGATGCCCGTACCGTGGAGGTGGAGCTGACCCGCACGGCGACGGAGTTGAGACTGACGGTGAGCGATGACGGTCGCGGGCTGCCAGCGGGAGCCCAGGGGACCGGATTGCGTGGCATCGCCGAACGCGCCGCGCTGGTCGGTGGCCGGGCCGAGGTCGCGCGGCGCCCCGAGGGTGGTACTCGAGTCGAGTTGGTGGTACCCCTGAGCGGTGCCGCGAGTATCCAGGCGGGACATGGGAGCGAGGATGGGAATGAACCAGGCCGGGTCGGCTGAGGAGAGTCGGGACCGCGATAGGGGCGACGCCGGGCCAGGGCGGACGAGAATCCTGTTGGCCGATGACCACGGGTTGGTCCGGCGAGGGGTCCGGATGATCCTGGACGCCCAGCCCGATCTTCAGGTAGTGGCCGAGGCGGCGGACGGGGCCGAGGCGGTCGATCTGTTGCGCAGCGTCGAGGTCGACCTGGCGATCCTGGATGTGGCGATGCCGCGGATGACCGGCTTGCAGGCGGCCCGGGAGATCTCCCGGCGGCGCAATCCGCCGGTGATGCTGATGATGTCGATGCACGACAACGAGCAGTACTTCTTCGAGTCGTTGCGGGTCGGCGCCTCGGGTTACGTGCTCAAGTCGGTGGCTGATCGGGACCTGGTCGAGGCCTGCCGGGCCGCCCTGCGTGGCGAGCCGTTCCTCTACCCCGGGCAGGAGTCCGGGCTGGTGCGCGACTACCTGGAGCGGTTGCGCCGCGGCGAGAAGCTGCCCCGTGCGGTGCTCACCCCCCGCGAGGACGAGGTGGTCAAGCTGATCGCGGAAGGCTATTCCTCCCGCGATATCGCCGGTGAGCTGAGCATCAGTGTGCGGACCGTCGAGCGGCACCGTGAGAACGTGCTGCAGAAGCTCGGGATGCGGGACCGTACCGAGCTCACCCGCTATGCGGTACGGGTGGGCCTGATCGAACCGTGAGTGGTGTTGCTATCAGTCACGTCACGCATCGGGCGCTGTCACGTCCTGAGTGGTTGATATGGCCCTGCCCGTGACGTGAGAGAGAGAACCTATACTGCCCTCATGGGCAGCATCCTTCGTGACCGGCTGCGCTGAGGCCGGGCCGGCAACGGCCCACCAGCGCGGTGCCCTCCCGAGCGGAGGGTTTTTCTGTGTCAGGGCTCGTGTCACCAAGACGCGGGGTGCAACAGGTCAGCCGAGGGACCAGGTGGAGGAGTAGGAATGAGTGAGCACGACGGTGCCGTTGCCGGGACCGAAGTCGAGTACGACACCGCGGCGATGCAGGCCAAGTGGCGTGCGGTCTGGGACGGACTCGAGCCTTTCGTGGCGCACGACGACTCCACCCGTACGAAGCGGTATGCGTTGACGATGTTCCCCTACCCCTCGGGTGACCTGCACATGGGCCATGCCGAGGTGATGGCCCTGCATGACGTGGTGGCCAGGTTCTGGTGGCAGCAGGGGTACGAGGTGCTGAACCCGATGGGTTGGGACTCCTTCGGCCTGCCCGCCGAGAACGCCGCGATCAAGAACAACGAGCACCCGGCGACCTATACCTACGGCAATATCGAGACCCAGCTGGAGTCCTTCAAGCGCTACGCCACCAGTTTCGACTGGACCCGTCGCTTCAACACCTCGGACCCGGAGTACTACCGCTGGACCCAGTGGTTGTTCACCAAGTTCCATGAGAAGGGCCTGGCCTACCGCAAGAAGTCCCCGGTCAACTGGTGCCCGGTCGACCAGACGGTACTGGCCAATGAGCAGGTGGTCGACGGTCATTGTGAGCGCTGCGGTGCCGAGGTCACCAAGCGAGAGCTGACCCAGTGGTACTTCCGTACCACCGCCTACGCCCAGGAACTGCTGGACTCCCTGGACGACCTGGCGCCCACCTGGCCCAGCAAGGTCGTCAACGCCCAGCGCAATTGGATCGGTCGCTCCGAGGGCGCTCACGTCGACTTCCGGATCGCTGGTCGGGACGAGCCCGTCACCGTGTTCACCACCCGCCCCGACACCATCTTCGGGACCACCTTCATGGTGGTGGCGGTGGACGCCGCCCTGGCCGATGAGCTGGTCACCGACGAGCACCGGGCCGCCTTCGAGGCCTACCGCGACGAGATCCGCAAGGCCTCCGACATCGACCGGTTGGCTACCGATCGGCCCAAGACCGGAGTCGACTTGGGCGTCACCGCGACCAACCCGGTGACCGGGGCCCAGATCCCGGTCTGGGCCACCGACTATGTGCTGGCCGATTACGGTACCGGCGCCGTGATGGGGGTTCCCGGCGGCGACCAGCGGGACTGGGAGTTCGCTACCGAGATGGGGCTGCCGATCGTGCGGACCACCGAACCGCCGGCGGACTTCGAGGGCGAGGCCTATGCGGGCGCCGGGGCGACGATCAACTCGCCCGCGCCCGGGGTCGATTCGACGCTCGACATCAACGGACTGTCGGTCGAGGAAGCCAAGACCCGCACGATCGAGTTCCTGGCCGAGCAGGAGGCTGGCTCCGGCACCGTCAACTTCAGGCTGCGCGACTGGTTGTTGAGCCGCCAGCGCTACTGGGGTGCGCCGATCCCGATCGTGCACTGCCCGAGCCACGGTGAAGTAGCGGTGCCGGACGATCAGTTGCCGGTGCTGCTGCCGGAGCTGAAGGGCGCCGACCTGAAGCCCAAGGGAACCTCGCCGCTGGGCGGTGCCACCGACTGGGTGAACACCACCTGCCCGACCTGTGGGGGCCCGGCCACCCGGGACACCGACACCATGGACACCTTCGTGGACTCGTCCTGGTACTTCCTGCGGTTCCTCTCGCCGCATGATGAGAGCCAGGCGTTCGATCCGAAGCTGGCCGCCCGATGGGGCCCGGTGGACCTGTACGTGGGTGGCGACGAGCATGCGGTGCTGCACCTGCTGTACTCGCGATTCTTCACCAAGGCACTGCGCGATATGGGTCTGTTGACCTGGGATGAGCCGTTCTCGGCCTACCTGAGTCAGGGCAAGGTCTTGAATCAGGGCCGCAAGATGAGCAAGTCCCTGGGCAACGGGGTCAACCTGGGCGAGCAGCTCGACGCGTTCGGGGTCGACGCGGTCCGGCTGACCCTGGTCTTCGCCAGCCCGCCGGAGGACAATATCGACTGGGCCGATGTGTCACCGGCCGGTTCGCTGCGTTTCCTGCAGCGGGCCTGGCGCCTGGCCGGGGACGTGTCCAGCGAGCCCGGGGCGGACTTCACGGGGGGTGACCTGGCGCTACGCCGGGCCACCGCACATGCGCTGCATGACTCGGCCGCACTGGTGACCTCGCACCGCTTCAACGTGATGGTTGCCAAGATCATGGAGCTGGTGAACGCGGTCCGCAAGGCGATCGACAACGGCTGTGGTCCCAGTGACCCGGCCGTGCGCGAGGCCACCGAGGCGGTGGCCATCATGTTGTCGTTGGTCGCTCCGTACACCGCCGAGGACATGTGGGAGCGGTTGGGGCATGCCCCAACCGTGGCCCGAGTCGGCTGGCCGCAGGTCGATGAGGCACTTTTGGTGGCCGACTCGGTCACCGCTGTCGTCCAGGTGAAGGGCAAGGTCAAAGCTCGTCTGGAGGTGGCTCCGGACATCTCCGAGGCCGACCTCGAGGCGGCAGCGCTGGCCGACGTCGACGTGCAGCAGGCGATCGCGGACGCCCAGATCCGCAAGGTGATCGTGCGGGCCCCGAAGCTGGTCAATATCGTCATATGAGCGTGCGGGCAGAGGCGGTCGACCGCAGTGCGCACCCGGTGAATACGGGGAAGGCTGTGACGGACCTCACGGATCTGTCGGCTACCCTTCCCCGCATGCCGGGCACTCTGGTCGTCACCGACTCCACCGCCAGTCTCAGCACCGAGCTCGCGGCGGAGCACGGTATCGAGGTGGTACCGCTGCAGGTGGTGATCGGGGCCGATGAGTTCGATGAGGGCGGTGCCGGTGCCACCCCCGACATGGTGGCCGCCGCGCTGCGCGAGTTCATGCCGGTGACCACCTCACGACCGAACCCGGCGCGGATGCTGGAGGTCTACCAACGGGCCGCCGAGAAGGGCTTCGAGGCGGTGGTCTCGGTACACCTCTCGGCTCAGATGAGCGGCACCTGGGAGTCGGCCCATTCGGCGGCGGCGCAGGCCCCGATCCCGGTGCTCGCGCTGGACACTCGACAGGTCGGCCCGGCAGTAGGGTTCGCGGCTCTGGCCGCGGCTCTGGCAGGTCGTCAGGGAGCCGCCCCGGAACAGATGGCCGAGGCCGCCGCCGAATGCGCGGCGGCGGCCACCTCGCTCTTCTATGTCGACACGCTGGAGTACCTGCGTCGGGGCGGACGGATCGGTACCGCCGCTGCCCTGCTGGGTGGTGCGCTGGCGGTCAAACCACTGCTACGGGTCGAGGACGGCCGGGTCGGGAGTCTGGAGAAGGTCCGCACCGCGACCCGTGCCCTGACCCGGCTTGAGAACCTGGTGGTCGAGGCGGCTGGGTCCACCCAGGTGGACGTAACCGTGTGTCATCTGGCCAGTCCCGAACGGGCCGCGAGCCTGGCCGGGAAGCTGGCCGAGCGGTTGACTGCGCAACTCGGCGGCCGGACGGTCGGCTGTGTGGAGATCGGGGCGGTCCTGGGTGCCCACGTCGGACCCGGAATGGTGGCGGCATGTGTCGCGCCGCACACAGGGGCCCTCCCGCTCTGAGTCGTCCACAGGTTCCGTTGGAGCCGGTAGCCGGTGGTTGCAGCGACCTAGCGTCGATCCATGCGCCGCCGACCGACACCCGATGACCATGCAGCCGCAGTTGCCCAGCGGATGGCCCTGCTCAGTGCTGAACTGGCGGTATTGCGAGAGCAACCCGATGACACCGCGGTGATCGGCCCGGTGACTGACTCGCCGACTTGGCCCGAGGACACGGCCGACGACCCCGAATCGGTAGACGCGGCGCTGAGCCATACCCATGTCCGGGCCGACCGGTGGGCGCGCTGGTGGCCCGATGAACTGTCCGAGTCCGAGCCCGTTCCCGAACCCCTGCCTGACCCGGTCCGGCTGGCGATCCCGGGGCGGCATGCGGCGCGGCGACCGCAGCCATCGGTGGCGGGTGCGATCGGGTCGGCAATCCGGCCACCCCTGGGCAATTGGGCCGGGCTGCGGGACCGGGTCGCGGTGGCCCCGGTGCATCTCAGTCTTGTGGCGGTCCTGGTCGCGGTGGTGTTGGGCGGCTCGTGTTGGTGGTTGTTGCAGGGGCAGGGGAGCGGTACCGCCGCTCCGATCACTCCCGTCGAGGCTTCGATCGTGGCGACCCCGTCTCGCCCGGACCCGGACTCCACCCCGACACCGCCGCCGAACGATCAGACCGGAGCATCGCTCCCGACGCCCGCACCGGCTTCGCCCGGCGAGGTGATCGTGGACGTCTCCGGCAGGGTCCGGCATCCGGGTGTCCAGGTTCTGGTCTCAGGCGCTCGGGTGGTGGATGCGATCAAGGCTGCGGGGGGAGCCAGGGCGCGGGTGGATCTGAGCAGCGTGAACCTGGCCCGGACGTTGGTGGACGGTGAACAGATCGTGGTCGGCGCCCCCGGGCAGGCCGGCGCCGCACCGGGGTCGTCGCCCGGTGGACCATCCGGGTCGGGGGCGCTCACTCCGGGGGCACTGGTCAACCTGAACACCGCCGACGAAGCGACCTTGGACACTCTTCCAGGGGTGGGACCCGTGACCGCGAATGCGATCCTCGGCTACCGCAGCGAGCACGGTGGGTTCGGTTCGGTGGACGAACTGATCGACGTGGACGGCATCGGGGAGGCGACCCTGAGCAGGTTGAGGCCCCTGGTCACCATCTGAACGCCGCGGACTCAGACGGTGTCGACGCCTGCGCGCCCTCCGAGACCTCCGCGCCGTCCCCGTGACCTGGTGCTGCTTCTGTGCGGAGGTGGAGCCTGGGCCGGTGGCCTATTCGGCACGGGACATCCGTGGCTGGGCACACTGACCGTGGCACCCGTTCTCGTACTTCTGGGGTGCTCGGCCCGACAGCAGGTCGGGCACGGGGTCGCGGGTCCGCTCCGGCGCACGGTATGGCGCACCGCCGCAGGCATCCTGCTGGTGACGATCGGGGTACTGGCCACAGCTGCCCTGCGCCAAGAGGCTCAATATCGCGCACCGGTTCGAGCATGGGCTGAGCAACGAGTGGCGGCGTCGCTCGTGGTCCAGGTGACCGGGGACCCTCGCCCCTTCCGTTCGCTGCAGGGGCCCGGCTGGCTGGTGCCGGTCAACGTGCAGCGAGCCGAACGGAACGGCCTCGCGATCACCGGCCGGAGCCGGGCGCTGGTCTTCGGGGACCAGAGCTGGTCCCCGGCTCGCTTGGGCGAACGATGGCAGGTGCGTGCCCGGCTCGCGGTCGGCGAAGACGGCACGATCCTGCTCGATCCTCTGGACGTTCCACACCGAGTCGCGCCCGCGGGCTGGGCCTGGCGCGCCGCCGATCAGGTGCGTCACGGGATCCGGGTCGCGGCAGCGCCGGCGCCGGTCGGGCCACGTGGACTGCTCCCGGCGCTGGTGGATGGAGACGAGTCGGGACTCAGCGACACGATGCGCGCGGACTTCCAGGTCACCGGGCTGACTCATCTGCTGGCTGTCAGCGGTACCAACCTGACCCTGGTAGTGGGCTTCCTCTTGGCGGCGGCGCGCCTGCTGGGCGTTCGAGGGCGTTGGCTGGTGGCCGTGGGGCTGTTGGGTGTCGTCGGGTTCGTGCTGTTGGCCCGCACCGAGCCTTCGGTCCTACGGGCCGCGGTGATGGGCACGGTGGCCCTGCTCGGGATGGGACATCGGGGCCGGGAACGGGGGCTGCGGGCACTGGGAGCGAGCGTGGTGCTGTTGCTCCTGCTCGACCCCACGCTGGCGCCCCGGGCCGGGTTCGCGCTCTCGGTGCTGGCCACCGCCGGGATCCTGCTGCTGGCTCCGGGCTGGCGAGACGCGTTGGCGACCTGGTTGCCACGGTGGCTGGCTGAGGTGATCGCGATCCCGGCGGCCGCGCAACTGGCCTGCACCCCGGTGGTCGCTGCGATCTCGGGCCAGGTCTCGGTGGTGGCCGTGGTGGCCAACCTGCTGGCCGCGCCGGTCGTCGGGCCGGCCACCGTACTGGGTCTGGTCGGCGGTCTGGTCTGTTGTCTGTCCCCTCGGGTGGGGCAGATCCTGGCCTGGCCGGCGACCTGGTGTGTGCGCTGGGTGATCGCCGTGGCGGAGCAGGGCGCCGCTCTGCCCCGCCCGGCTCAGCAGTGGGGGACGGGTGCGCTGGCCCTGTCGCTCCTGGTCCTGGTCTGCCTGGCCTTGATGTGGTGGGCGCCACGGGTGCTGTCGCAGCGATGGCTGTGCGTGGGAGTCGCCCTGGTGGTGGTGGCCTGGATGCTGGTGCCCCAAGTGCGCTTCGGGTGGCCGCCTTCGGGTTGGATTCTGGTCGCCTGCGATGTGGGTCAGGGCGACGCCTTGGTACTGCGGGCCGGTCCGGGGAGCGCGGTCGTGGTGGATGTCGGTCCTGATCCGCGGGCGATGGACAGGTGTCTGAACGATCTGGGTGTGCGTCAGGTGCCCGTGGCACTGCTGACCCACTTCCACGCCGACCATGTAGCCGGACTCTCCGGGGCACTCTCGCATCACATCGGTGTGGTGGAGACCTCTGCGGTCCCGAACCCGGCTGATGGTGCCGCGCAGGTGCTCCGGCTCTCGCGCGCCGCCGGGGTGCCGGTCCGAACCGCTCCGGTAGGGACCCGGCAGATCGGGGAGCTCACCTGGCAGGTTCTCGACGACGGCAGCGACCCGGTCAGTACCGATCCCAACGATGCCTCGGTGCTGGTCCTGGCCACGATCCGGGGGACCCTGATCCTGCTCACCGGCGACGTGGGCGCCGAGTCCGAGCGCCGGCTGTGGCCGCTGTTGGGTGACACGGTCGTCGATGTGCTCAAGGTTCCGCACCATGGCAGCCGGGATCAGGACACCCGGTTGCTGACCGGGATCGGGGCCCGCCTGGCGCTGGTCTCGGTGGGGGCGGACAACACCTACGGACATCCTGCCCCTGATCTGCTCGACGCGCTCGCCGCGGCCGGGATGCAGCTGGGGCGTACCGACCGACAGGGGGATCTGGCAGTGGTTGAGGGCTCGGACGGGGGGCTGACTCTGCATACCTCACGTTGAGCCGTCGGCTCCGGCGTCGGTGGGGTGTGGCAGGCTTGCGGCACCATGGCAGGCCAGGCTTCCAGTCCCCGTTCCGACGTCCCCGCACGCGATGTGCTCGGCCATGTGCTGCTGGTCACCGGCAAGGAGGAGTTCCTCAACGAACGTGCGGTGACCGCGGCCCGGGCAGCGGTCCGCGGTCACGATGCCGAAGCGGAGTTCTCCGAGACCGAGGCAGCCACCCTGAGCCTGGCCACCCTGGGCGAGTTGGCGGCGCCCTCGCTCTTCTCGACCACCCGTTGTGTGGTGGTCCGCAAGCTCGAGGACCTACCCGACGAGTCGGTGGCCGGAATCCTCGACTATGCCTCGGCGCCGAGTGAGGACATCGGCCTGGTGCTGGTGCACTCGGGAGGACAGAAGGGCAGCGGCGTCCTCACCCGCCTGCGCAAGCTGAAGCCGGTCACCGAGCTCAAGTCCGAAGAGGTCAAGCCCAGTAGGCTGCCCGACTTCGTGCGCAGTGAGGTGACCGTCTTCGGAGGCAGGATCGCCCCCGACGCCGCCGATCTGCTGGTCCAGGCGGTCGGTCACGACCTGCGTGCTCTGTCCGCGGCCAGTCATCAGTTGGTCAACGACTTTCCCGGTGAGACGCTCAGCCAAGAGAAGGTCAACCGGTACTTCGGCGGGCGGGCCGAGGCCAAGTCCTTCGCGGTGGCCGACGCGGCATTCAACGGACGGCGGGCGCAGGCTCTCGAAGACCTGCGCTGGGCTCTGGACGGCGGCACCCCACCGGTGCTGGTCACCTCGGCCTTCGCGGGTAGTGCCCGGGCCATCGCCCGCTACCTGGCCGCTCCCCGGGGGATGCGTGATCCGGACCTGGCCCGCGAGCTCGGAGTACCGCCCTGGAAGGTGCGCACTATCCGCGATCAAGCGCGATCCTGGCAGGAGGAGGGCGTGAGCCACGTCCTGCAGGCGATCGCCCGGGCCGACGCCGACGTCAAGGGTGCGGCGCACGATGCCAACTACACCCTGGAGCGACTCGTGCTCACGGTCGCAGCATCCCGTTCATCCCGCTGAGACGTCAGTATTAGTTACCAGCACGACAACTTGTACCGCCCGGTCAGCGGTGACCGGGCGGTACAAGTTACCGGTGGGGCATGCAGAAGTGCCGTCTCAGCGCGAAATGGGGACAGGCGCCGACACCCCTTGCGGGGCGCGGCGCCTGTCGAGAAGTGCGTGGCTCAGAGAGCGGCGGCCTTCTTGGCGATCGCAGACTTGCGGTTCGCGGCCTGGTTCTGGTGGATGACGCCCTTGGAGGCCGCCTTGTCCAACTTCTTGGCAGCGTCGCGACCGAGGACGACAGCGTTCTCCTTGTCGCCCGCAGCGGCGGCCTCGCGGAACTTGCGCACGGCGGTCTTCAGGCCGGACTTGACGGCCTTGTTGCGCTCGGCACGCTTCTCGTTCTGCTTGTTCCGCTTGATCTGGGACTTGATGTTCGCCACGTTGAACCTTCGCTTGATCTGTGCTCGGCAGGAAAAGTATGAATTGGTGTCGGCTGCCAGGCAACCCATGATCTGGGTCGGGTGCCGGACATTCAGCACGGAACGATACCAGTGCCAACCCGCAGGACAGAAATCGCCCCGTAATCGCGTCGGCACGTGGTCACCACCATCTCACGTGAGCTCCCAGCCCCGTCGTTCGGCCAGCCAGTTCCAGCACGTCTCGCCCTGCCACCACTGGGCATCGCGCAGGTAGGGGGAGTTGGTCGGAACGGGCTGCGATGCGCTGCCCAGGAAATACCCCGCCAGCAGGGCCAGCGCGATGTCGATCGCCTCATCGGGCACGTCGCGCAGCAGCGGGCGTTCGGCAAGGTGCCGGGAGATGTCGAGACCGTCGCCCCGCGGCCCGATCAGCACCGAGAGGCTGTCGAACCAGGCGGGGCCCCGAACCGGCCAGTTCCAGTCCACGAAGACTGCGGCACCACCGGCACCGATCAGCACGTTGTCGTCGCGCAGATCATGGTGAACCAGGGTGTCCCCGACGAGCACCTCAGCATGGCGCTCGGCCAGTCCGCGGGCCACCGCGAGTTGGTCGCTGGGGACCGATCCGGCGGGAAGCAGGTCCCAGAGGGCCGGGTCGCTCGCCACCGCCTCGGCCTGGGGACGCAGCGGAATCCCGGTGATCGGGGTGCCGACCTCGGCCAGCGTTTCGCAGGCGTCCAGGCATGCCTCCACGTCGCCACGTCGCCAAGGGCGGCGCGGAGACGCCCCCGTCACGTACTCCGTGGAGAAGACGAACCAGTCCGCATCGAGAGTCCACAACAATCGTGCGGCCGGGGTTCCGGGCGGCAACCGGGCCAGAATCCTCGCCTCGGTGCGGTAGTGGTCGACGAACTGGCGTTGGGCCTTGGCCGAGGCCGCCTTGACGAAGTGTCGGCTGCCATCGGCGCAGGTCAGTACGGAGGCGAGACCGGGGGTGAAGCCGGCATCACAGGACCGAGCCTCCACTACGGGAGATCCGAGCCGCTGCTCCACCGCGGACCGGATATGCGGTGGCAGGAAGCGCCAACCGAGTCGCAGCGCGGTGTCCCCGTGAGGGAGGTGACTCATGCGGGCATGATGCCTGCCGGATCCCCGGTTCCGGAGCGAGCGACACGCGCTACCTGCATGCGGAGTTCGCTCGCGCCGGGCTCCCCGCGAGCGACAGGGTGGGAGGATGGCACCGTGCCAGACCTGATCTCTCCCGACCCGGTCGTGAAGCAGCCCCTCGCGGATGGCAGGGCGGATGTCGTTCGTTGAGGTCCCGGCGGGCCTCGAGGCGCACCGGCGCTGGGGCGCGGATTGGGCGACCTGGCTGGACCTGCTCCCGGAGCGCGCCGCCCGGGTATGCGCGGAGTGGGAACTGCGGCCCGATGGCGTGGCCCAGCACGGGCACTCAGCTCTGGTGTTGCCGGTACGAACCGCTACCGGGGCACCTGCGGCGCTCAAGCTCGGGTTCGAGGGTGACGAGGACGCGGCACTGGAGCATCTGGCGTTGACCCGGTGGGGTGGCACCGGAGTCGTCGAGCTACTCCGGGCCGATCCGCATCGCAGGGCGCTGCTGTTGGAACGCTGCGAGCCCCGGGACCTCTCCGAACTGTGGGATGTCGAAGCCTGCGAGCTGATCGCCGCTCGGTATTCCGCACTGCATGTGGCCGCCTCCCCCCCATTCGACCGGTTGAGCGACCGGCTCCGGCGCTGGATGCCCGCTCTGGAGTCGTTACTGCACGGGGCCCCGGTACCTCGTCGGATGGTCGAGCACGCACTGTCGTTGGCTCGGGCCTTCGTAACCGACGAGGCCACCGACGGGGTGTTGGTTCACTTCGATCTGCATTACGCCAATGTGCTCGGATCGCGACGCTCCGCCGGGGAGGAATGGCTGGTGATCGACCCCAAACCTCTGAGCGGTGACCCGCATGTCGAGGTGGCGCCGCTGCTGGTCAATCGGTTCGCCGAGCTGGCCGGGGACGTACGTCGGGGGGTGCGGCGTCGCTTCGAGGCGGCGATCGACGCAGCGATGCTGGAAGAGGATCGGGCTCGAGACTGGGTGATCGTGCGGATGCTGCTCAACGTCTCCTGGACCGTGCAGGATCTCGGGATGAGATCGCCCGATGCGACGGATCGAGACTGGATCACCCGCTGTCTCAGCGTCGCGAAGGCGGTGCAATGAGACCTTGGAGGATCCTGGCAGTTCTCCGCCCGAGGGCCCTGCGTGGGACAATGAGAAGAGTGCCCCTGACCATCCGAGCTGGAAGTACGACGTGCCCCTGAACGCTGCGCCGAAGCCCGGCCACACCGATCCCGCGATGCTTCGCAACTTCTGCATCATCGCGCACATCGACCACGGCAAGTCGACCCTTGCCGACCGGATGCTCCAACTGACCGGAGTGGTCGACGCACGGGCCGCTCGGGCGCAGTACCTGGACCGGATGGACATCGAGCGCGAGCGCGGTATCACGATCAAGTCCCAGGCCGTCCGGATGCCGTGGACCGTGACCGAGGAGGCCGCAGCGGAGCACGGCATCGAGTCGGGGCCGGGCAGCTACGTGTTCAACATGATCGACACTCCCGGTCACGTGGACTTCACCTACGAGGTCTCCCGCTCGTTGGAGGCCTGCGAGGCTGCGATCTTGCTGGTCGACGCAGCGCAGGGCATCGAGGCCCAGACGCTGGCGAACCTGTACCTGGCGATGGCCGCCGATCTGCACATCATCCCGGTACTGAACAAGATCGACCTGCCCAGCGCCAACCCGGAGAAGTACGCAGCCGAGCTGGCCGGTCTGGTCGGCTGCGACCCCTCCGACGTGCTGCGGGTCTCGGCCAAGTCGGGTCTCGGCGTCGAAGAACTGCTCAACGAGATCGTCAAGCAGACTCCGCCTCCGGTGGGCGTGGCCGATGCCCCAGCCCGGGCGCTGATCTTCGACTCCGTCTACGACACCTATCGCGGCGTGGTCACCTATGTGCGGGTGATGGACGGTGAACTCACGCACCGCGACCGGATCAGAATGATGTCCACCAACGCCACCCATGAACTCCTCGAACTCGGAGTGATCAGCCCCGAGCAGGTCAAGGCCGACAAGATCGGCGTCGGCGAGGTCGGCTACCTGATCACCGGGGTCAAGGATGTTCGACAATCCCGGGTCGGTGACACCATCACCACCCAGCACGGCGGGGCCACCGAGTCGCTGGGCGGCTATAAATTACCGAACCCGATGGTCTACGCGGGGCTCTACCCGATCGACGGCGACCAGTTCGGTGACCTGCGCGAGGCACTCGAGAAGCTGCAGCTCAACGATGCGGCGCTCACCTACGAGCCGGAGACCTCCGGCGCCCTGGGCTTCGGCTTCCGCTGCGGCTTCCTGGGGTTGTTGCACATGGAGATCACCCGGGACCGGTTGGAGCGCGAGTTCGGGCTGGACCTGATCTCCACGGCGCCGAACGTGGTCTACCACGTGCAGATGGAGGACGGCACCCGGATCGAGGTGACCAACCCCAGTGAGTTCCCCGACGGCAAGATCCACGAGGTGCTGGAGCCGATCACCCGGGCCACGATCCTGGCCCCGTCCGAGTTCATCGGTGTGATCATGGAGCTGTGCCAGTCCAAGCGCGGCAATCTGCTGGGCATGGACTACCTCTCCGAGGACCGGGTCGAGATGCGCTACTCCCTGCCGATGGGCGAGATCGTCTTCGACTTCTTCGACCAGCTGAAGTCGAAGACCAAGGGCTATGCCTCACTCGACTACGAGCGCTCCGGTGAGCAGGCCGCCGACCTGGTCAAGGTCGACATCCTGTTGCAGGGCGAGCCGGTGGACGCGTTCAGCGCCATCGTGCACCGTGACTCCTCCTATGCCTACGGCGTGATGATGGCCGGAAAGCTCAAGGACCTGATCCCCAGGCAGCAGTTCGAGGTGCCGATCCAGGCAGCCATCGGCGCCCGGGTGATTGCTCGCGAGAACATCCGCGCGATCCGCAAGGACGTGCTCGCCAAGTGCTACGGCGGCGACATCAGCCGTAAGCGCAAGCTGCTGGAGAAGCAGAAGGAGGGCAAGAAGCGGATGAAGATGGTCGGCCGCGTCGAGGTCCCCCAAGAGGCCTTCGTGGCTGCGCTCTCCACCACCGAGAGCACCGAGAAGTCAAAGAAGTAGTGATTCTGCGCGGGCCGGTCGCCTGGAGCGTCGAACGAGATTCGGCCCGTGCGGTAGTGGGGACTGGCCCCCATCAGCGGTGGCGTTGCTACCGGAGAGTCACCAAGTGATCTAGGTTACTTGCGAGGACCCCGCACGCCTGCCCGAGGAGCCAGAAGTGAACCGAGATGTTGACACCTCCTTCCTAGAGACGATGCCGGCCAATGTCGCCGTGCAATTCCTCGACCGGGTGGAGAAGTCAGGCCCCCGTGAGGCCTTCCGCTTCCCCAAGGACGAGGAATGGCAGTCGATGACGTGGGCCGAGGCCGGCGAGGTGGTCACCTCCTGGGCGGCCGGGCTGATCGCTCTGGGGCTGGAACCCGAACAGCGGGTCGGCATCGCCAGTACCACGCGGGTGGACTGGATCCTGGCCGACCTCGCGGTGATGTGCGCGGGTGCGGCCACGACCACCGTCTACCCGAGCACCAATACTGAGGACACCGCCTACATCCTGGCCGATTCCGAGTGTCGGGTGGTGTTCGCCGAAGACGATGAGCAGATCGACAAGCTCAAGGCCGGCAAAGCCGACCTGCCCCACGTGATGAAGGTGATCACCTTCGACGGCACCTGTGACGGTGAGTGGGTGATCAGCGCCGACGACCTGGCCGACCTCGGTCGGGGCTATCTAGCCGGCAACCCGGCTGCGATCCAGGAGCACGCTCAGGCGATCGCGCCCGACCAGCTGGCCACGCTGGTCTACACCTCGGGCACCACCGGGCGGCCCAAGGGAGTCCGCCTCAACCACTCGGCCTGGGTGTACGAGGGCGAGGCGATCAGGGCCCAGGGCATCTTGGGTGAGGACGACCTGGAGTTCCGTTGGCTCCCGCTCAGCCATGTCTTCGGCAAGGTCCTGATGGCGACCCAGATGGCGTGTGGGTATGCCGCTGCGGTCGACGGTCGGCTGGACCGGATCATCGACAACCTCAGCATCGTGAAGCCGACCTTCATGGGAGCCGCTCCGCGGATCTTCGAGAAGGCGTACGGCAGGATCATCACGATGCAGCAGGCTGAAGGGGGCATCAAGGAGAAGCTCTTCAACGCGGCCTTCCAGAATGGCCTCGCCGTCAAGCGGCTGCAGGCCGAGGGTAAGAAGGTTCCGCCGCTGATGGGCCTCAAACACTCCCTGTTCGACAAGATCGTCTTCAGCAAGATCAGGGCCCGCTTCGGGAACCGAGTCCGGTTCTTCATCTCGGGATCGGCCGCACTCAATCCTGATATCGCGGAATGGTTCGGTGCTGCGAACATTCAGATTCTGGAGGGCTACGGGCTCACCGAAACCTCTGCCGGAACGTTCGTCAACCTGCCCTGGGACAATCGGATCGGGTCGGTCGGCCCGGTCTTCCCAGGATCCGAGGTGCGGATCGGCGAGAACGACGAGGTCCAATTGCGTGGCCCGGGGGTCACCGAGGGGTATCACAACCTGCCGGAGACAACCCAGGAGTCTTTCACCGCCGACGGCTGGTTCCGGACCGGGGACCAGGGCTCGCTGGACTCTGACGGGTACCTGCGGATCACCGGTCGGATCAAGGAGATGTTCAAGACCTCGGGTGGCAAGTACATCGCACCACCGATGATCGAGTCCAAGTTCAAGGCGGTCTGCCCCTATGCGAGCCAGTTCTTGGTCTATGGCAGCGAGCGCAACTACTGCGTCGCGTTGATCACCCTCGACCCCGACGCGGTCGCCGACTGGGCCGAGAAGAACGGCATGGCCAGCGCCGACTACACCACCGTGGTGCGATCCGAGCCGATGCGGCAACTGGTGGAGGGATATGTCGCCGAGCTGAACTCGCACCTGAACCGGTGGGAAACGATCAAGAAGTGGCGCCTGCTCGATGTGGACCTCACCGTCGAGAGCGGCGAGCTGACTCCCTCGATGAAGGTCAAGCGCAGTGTGGTGGAAGCCAATTACCAGGCACTGATCGACGAGATGTACGCCGCCTGATCAGCTGGGGTGGCGATGAGGAAGTCCACCAAGCTGGCGACCCCGGTCTGACCAGGGGGTGGTGGCCTTCGGTGAGGTGGGAGGATTCTCCGGTGCCCTCAATCCTCCCCGACGGTGATCCTGCCCCGCGCGATGGCTCATTGCCCGAAGCCGCACTGAATGCCTTCGGCGAACGCGAGTTCGGGATCTATCTACACGTCCCGTTCTGTCGGGTGCGCTGCGGGTACTGCGACTTCAACACCTACACCGCCGAGGAACTGGGTACTACCCCAGGCGCCTCGCGAGCCTCGTACATGCAGGCCGCTGCCGACGAGATCCGGCTGGCCCGGCGGGTGCTGGGGTCACGTGACGTGCCGATCTCCACGGTGTTCTTGGGCGGGGGTACGCCGACGCTGTTGCCCGCCGCGGACCTGGTCGGCGTGCTGGGCGTCATGGCCGACGAGTTCGGCCTGGCCGACGGTGTCGAGGTCACCACCGAGGCCAATCCGGACAGCGTCGACCTGGCCTACCTGAGTCAGCTCCGTGAGGGAGGCTTCACCCGGATCAGCCTGGGCATGCAATCGTCGGTGCCACATGTGCTGCAGGTGCTGGATCGCACTCACGACCCTGAGCGGGTGCCCCAAGTGGTCGAATGGGCGCGGGAGGCGGGATTCCAGCAGCTCAGCCTGGACCTGATCTACGGGACCCCGGGCGAGTCGTTGGCCGACTGGGAGCAGTCCCTGGACACCGCCCTCGCGTGTCGCCCCAACCACCTGTCGGCCTACTCGCTGATCGTCGAGGATGGCACCGCGCTGGCCCGGCAGGTACGTCGGGGCGAGGTCCGGATGCCTGACGAAGACGATCTGGCCGACAAATACCTGATGGCCGACGAGAGGCTCGCGGATGCCGGTCTGCGCTGGTATGAGGTATCGAACTGGGCCGAGGACTCCGCCGCGCGCTGTCATCACAACGAGCTCTACTGGACCGGCGCAGACTGGTGGGGGATCGGCCCCGGAGCACACTCACATGTGGGCGGGGTGCGTTGGTGGAATGTGAAGCACCCGGCGGCCTACGCGGACCGGATGGCGGCGGGGCAGAGTCCGGCACACGGGCGCGAGGTACTCGATGACGAGACCCGGCGAGTGGAGCGGGTACTGCTCGAGCTGCGGTTGGATCGAGGCTTGGATCTGAGCGTGCTCGACGACACGGGACGTCGGGCGGTGGCGCAGGTGGTCTCCGACGGGCTGGGCGAACTCCGGACGGCGCCCGGCGGAGGTCGTCTGGTGCTCACTCAGCGAGGTCGGCTGCTGGCGGACGGGGTCGTCCGAGACCTGCTCGGCTGAGCAGCCGGGAGGGCGCGTGGTGACCTTGCAGCCACCGTCGGGGCCGGTGAGTCCGGCCTCAGACGGCGGTAACGAAGTCGATGAGTTCCTCGACTCGGCCCAGGAGCGCCGGATCAAGGTCCTGGAAGCCGCGAACCCCGCCGAGAATGTGCTTCCACGCCCGGGCGAGATCGGCCTGGTTTCGATGGGGCCAGCCCAACTGTTGGCAGGTGCCGGTCTTCCAATCGATGCCGCGAGGGACGTCGGGCCATCGGGTGAAGCCGAGCCGCTCGGGTTTGACGGCCTGCCAGATGTCGATGAACGGATGCCCGACGATCAGCACATCGGGGCCGATCGCCGAATGGGCGATAGCACTGGCGATCCGGGACTCCTTGGAGCCCCTCACCAGGTGGTCGACCAGTACCCCTACCCGCCGTCCCGGACCGGGCCCGAAGTCTTTGAGGTGGTCGGCCAGATCGTCCACTCCACCGAGGTACTCGACGACGACTCCCTCCACGCGCAGATCGTCGCCCCAGACCTTCTCGACCAGTTCGGCGTCGTGGCGCCCCTCCACGAAGATCCGGCTCGCCCGGGCCACTCGGGCCGGGGCGTCGTGGACCGCTAGGGAGCCGGAAGCGGTGCGGGTGGGTTTCGCCGGAGCGATCAGTCGGGTGGGACGGGTCAGGATCACCGGCTTGCCCTCCAGCATGAAGCCGGGGCCCAGCGGGAAGGTCCGGCGGGTACCGTGCCGGTCCTCGAGGGTGAGAGTGTCGATGTCGCGATCCACGAAGACGATCTCGCCGCACCAGTCGGTGGTCACCTCCTCGACGACCAGGCCCAGATCGGCCTCCAGCTCGGCGGCGCGGCCACGCTTGGGGGCGCGCCAGTCACCGGCGAGCACGTCGGACCCGTAGCGGTCGGTGGGGGAGGACACCGCTCAACGCTATGTCAGAGCAGCGGCAGTCGCCGGGAGGCACGCGGCAGTTGGGCGTACCCCCGGGCCACCGCATGTAACAGGCCCTCGGTGGGATAGGGCCATTCGGTCGCAGTCAGTGCCGCGGCCGCGGATACGCCCGAACCGGCGAGCTCGGTGATCGTGGCCGACAGGATGGCCACCTGGGCGCGCTGCTCCTCGACGAAGTCCCGGCCGACCGGAGTCCCATGGCCGGGGATGATCGTGCTGTCGGAATCGGTCAGTCCGAGCACCAGATCCAGGGCGCCGACCCAGTCGTGTGGGTAGCAGTCGGGTCCGTAGTCCGGCGGGCCGGACTCTTCGACCACGTCCCCGGCCACGACGACTCCGGCGTCACGCACGACCGCAACCAGGTCGCCGGCGGTATGTCCCCGGCCGGGATGTACCAGCTCCACCAGTCGGCCACCCAGGTCGAGCATCGCTACGGAGGAGAAGGTGTGGTCGGCGGTGACCAGCGGACTGGCGAGTACCTCATCGCGCCGGGGGTCGGACGGATCGCCCTCGTAGTCATCGCGGACCCGGGTCGCGGCCGCGGGATAATCGGCATCCTCGTGGGCGTAGATCGGCAGATCCGGGTGCGCGGCTCGGAAGGCGGCGTTGCCGAAGCAGTGATCGAAGTGCGCGTGGGTGTTGACCAACCCGAGCACCTCGCCGACTCCCAGCCGCGCCAGATCCGCCAGCACCTGCCTACCCGCCTCGAGCGAGGCGTGCGAGTCGATCACCAGCAATCCGTGCTCGCCGCCCACGGCGACCACGTTCACATCGAACCAGTCCTGTCTGGCCACCCATACCCGGTCCGCGCACTCGATGAATTCGCTCACATCCGCCGAGCCTAGGCCACTGTTGACACGGCACGTTCCCGTATTGGTGTGGCGTGTTGGTGGTGGCCGCAGGAGGGTGGTGAGCGGCGGTGCCGGGTCCCGGCTAGTAGCATTGGCACTCGAAGTTGGTGAGTGCCAGGGACGGACCCCCGGCACCCGGTCGCGAAGGAGGTCGGTGGATGGTCGAGGACCGCAGGCTGGCCGTACTCAGGGCGATCGTCCAGGACTACGTCGAGACCGAGGAGCCGGTCGGCTCCAAGTCCCTGGTCGATCGACACCGGTTGGGGGTCTCGCCGGCCACCGTGCGCAACGACATGGCGGTGCTGGAGGACGAGGGGTTCATCCACCAGCCGCACACCAGCGCCGGTCGAGTGCCCACCGACAAGGGCTACCGGCTCTTCGTCGACAAACTGGCGACGCTCAAGCCGATGTCCACTGCGGAGCGACGGGCGATCTCGCACTTTCTGGACGGTGCTGTCGACCTGGAGGACGTGGTGCAGCGCTCGGTGCGCACCCTGTCCCAACTCACCCATCACGTGGCGGTCGTGCAGTACCCCGTGCTCTCGGGCAGCACCGTGCGCCACGTCGAGCTGGTCCTGCTGGCCCCCGGGCGGTTGTTGGTGGTGCTGATCTTGTCCACCGGCCGAGTGGAGCAGCGCACCGTCGAGTTCGATCTCGGTCCCGAGGGGCTGAGTGAGCAGCAACTGGCCGATCTACGGACCCGGATCAGCCGGGCCGCCACCGGAGAGCGGATCGCGGAGGCCGTCGCGGCGCTGTCGGCGATGCTGTCCGAATCCGAGCCCGACGTCGCTGAGGACCCGCACCGAGCGCCCACCGAGGCGGTGCGACTGGTGGCCGGGACCCTGGTCGAGGCGATGAGCGACCACCGGTCCGACGAACGGGTCGCGGTCGGTGGAGCCTCTAACCTGGCCCGATTCGGGGAGGGGTTCACCACCTCGCTGGGTCCGCTTCTGGAAGCACTGGAGGAGGACGTGGTGCTCCTGAAGTTACTCGGCGAAGCCACCGTCGAGGGACTGGTCACGGTGCGGATCGGACACGAGGGGCCGGTCCAGGAACTCGCGTCCACCAGTATCGTGACCTCGTCCTATGGTCCCGGCGGAGCCGGGCTGGCCAGCCTCGGCGTGGTCGGCCCGACCCGGATGGACTACCCCGGAACGATGGCGGCGGTTCGGGCGGTCGCCCGTTATCTGTCGCGCATCCTCGACGAGACCTGAGGCCGGATCGGTCGATGACCGATCCGGCCCCGAACCATTGACAAAGTTGATTCACAAGCTGTGAGAAGGACCCACGTGAGCCAGGACCTCTACGAATTGCTCGGCGTCTCCCAGAACGCGGATGCCGATGCGATCAAGAAGGCCTACCGCCGACTTGCCCGGCAACTGCACCCGGACGTCAATCCCGAACCGGCGGCCCAGGAGAAGTTCAAACAGGTCACCGCTGCCTACGAGGTGCTCTCCGACCCGCAGAAGCGGGCCGCCTACGATCGCGGCGGCGATCCGTTCGGCGGTGCCGGCGGGTTCGGCCAGGGCCCCGGGTTCTCGTTCACCGACATCATGGACGCCTTCTTCGGTGGCGCCCAGGGGGGAGGTCAGGGCCGTGGCCCGCGCTCTCGCGTGCAGCGGGGCAACGACGCCCTGGTGCAGCTCGACGTCGATCTGGCAGAGGCGGCGTTCGGCGTCACCAAGGAGCTGAAGGTCGATACCGCGGTCCTCTGTGGAACCTGCCACGGGGACGGAGCGGCCGAGGGTAGTAAGCCGGTTCTCTGTGAGACCTGCCACGGAGCCGGTGAGGTGGCACAGGTGCAGCGCTCCTTCCTGGGAGAGATCCGCACCCTGCGTGCCTGTCCGGCCTGTCGCGGGTTCGGTGAGATCATCCCGGACCCGTGCCGCGAGTGCGCGGGTGAGGGCCGGGTGCGCTCGCGTCGCACCCTCAACGTCAAGATCCCCGGTGGCGTGGACACCGGTACCCGGGTGCAGCTGACCGAACAGGGTGAGATCGGCCCCGGGGGCGGGCCGGCAGGGGACCTGTACGTCGAGATCCGGGTGGCCGATCACCCCATCTTCACCCGCAGCGGCAACGATCTGCTGTGCACCGTCACGTTGCCGATGACCGCGGCCGCCCTGGGGACCCAGGTGAGCCTGCCGCTGCTCGAGGCGGACCTGGTCGCCGGTGAGGGATCGTCGCGCCCCGACTTGCCCGAGGACCTGATCACCGAGATGGATCTCGAGATCCGTCCCGGAACCCAGTCACACACCCAGCAGGTGCTGCGCGGCAAGGGTGTGCCCGGTTTGCGAGGAGGCCGCGGTGACCTGGTCGTCACCATGGTCGTGGATACTCCCGCCCGGCTGGACGCCCGGCAGACCGAGTTGCTGCGCGAGCTCGCCGCACTGCGCGAGGAGGAGCACCCGGAGGCCACCGTGAAGGCGAGCACCAGCAAGGGCGTCTTCGGGCGTCTGCGGGATGCCTTCGGGCACTGAGGAGCCAGTCTCATGACCCTGCCCGTGCACCAGGTCGACACCCTGGACGTCGTCCTTCTCGGGGACCGGGTCGAGGTGACCGGCCCCGAGGCACACCATGCGGTCGCGGTGCGTCGACTCGGGGTGGGGGAGCAGTTGATGCTCTGCGACGGTGCAGGACGCCGCGCTACCGGCGAGATCGTGGAGACCGGTAAGCGTCGGATGGTGGTACGGGTGGACCAGATCGGCGACGAGCCCCGGCCCACCCCGCACTTCACCGTCATTCAGGCGTTGCCGAAGGGAGATCGCGGGGAGTTGGCCGTCGAGGTGCTCACCGAGATCGGGGTCGGCGCCGTGGTGCCCTGGGCGGCGAGTCGTAGCGTCGCGGTGTGGCGCGGAGAACGAGCCGACAAGTCTCTGGCCAAGTGGCGGGCCACGGCTCGGGAGGCCGCCAAGCAAGCGCGTCGGTCCTGGTTCCCCGAGGTGACCGAGTTGGCCGATACCGCCGAGGTGCTGCGGCGTATCGCCGAGGCGGACCTGGCCCTGGTCCTGCATGAGGAGGCCGACGAGGCGCTTCCGGCGTCGGTGGGAGCCGAGCACGTACTGCTGGTGGTCGGGCCGGAGGGGGGCCTGTCGCCGGAAGAGGTCGAGCGGTTCACCGCGGCGGGTGCCCGCCCGGTCCGACTCGGTAGCGAGGTGTTGCGGACCTCTACCGCCGGACTGGCCGCGGTCAGCGCGTTGATGTCACGCACCGGTCGGTGGAATGGGGGCGATTCCCCATCCTCGTGAGCGCAATGGCACAGTGTGCTGCGCTCAGTGACTTGTTTCTGACAGCAATGCTGAGGGCCGCAGCGTGCCGCGGCCGACTGACCGAACCAGAAACCGGGAGAACCAGCCAGACATGAAACGTCTGATCTTGGACGCTGTGCGCAAGGTCGCGCTCAAGGTACTTCCGAAGCCTGAGGTGGACCTGTCCAAACTGGACAAGATCCCGGCCGGTCTGCGCTGGCCCCTGGAGCGTGACGGGTTCGACCCGGTGCCGAAGATGGCCGAGACCCGCACCGTCGGAGCGGTCCATCAGCTGGGCAGTCTGCTCGGGGTGCGGATCCTGCTGGTCCTCGGTGAGGAGCCCGGCCGTGAGGTGCTCACCGAGCCGAAGGCCTACAGCACCGACATCCGACCTTATGTCGGCCACCGAGGCCGGGCGGACGGGGACATCGGAGGACTCGGCTTCACCGATCCTCCGGAACACACTCGGCTGCGCAAGCTGATCACGCCCGAGTTCACGATGCGGCGACTCCAGCGCATCCAGCCTGAGCTGGACCGGATCATCGCTGGTCGGCTCGACGCGGTCGATGCTGCCGTGGACGCTGACGGGGTGGTCGATCTGGCCGAGCTCTTCGCCTTCCAGGTGCCTTTTCAGATGATCTGTGAGCTGCTGGGCCTCTCGGTCGATGAGCGGGCCGACTTCCGACGGATCTCCGAGGCCCGATTCGACATCAGCGCCGGGGGCGTCGGAGCCCTGGGTGCCATCTCGGAGTCCCGGGAGTTCCTCAAGGAGGCCACCGCCAAGCAGCGTCTCGCTCCGGGCCCGGGACTGATCGGCCAGATCCTGCGCGATCACGGCGACGAGATCAACGACTTCGACCTGGCCGGACTGGCCGACGGAGTCTTCAACGGCGGCATGGAGACCTCGGCCAGCATGTTGGCGATGGGGTCCGCGGTGTTGCTGCAGCACCCTGAGGCGTACCGCGCCATGCGTGAGCAGCCGGATCAGGTCGGTGCCATCGTCGAGGAGCTGTTGCGCTACCTCTCGGTCGTACAGGTGGCCTTCCCCCGGTTCGCCAAGGAGGATCTGGTGGTCGGCGGCGTCCAGGTGCGCAAGGGTGACGTGCTGCTGGTCTCGCTACCGGGCAGCAACCGAGACCCGGAGGCGTTCGGATCCGGCCCCGACGGCTTCGACCCGAACCGGGCGGTCAGATCACACCTGGCCTTCGGTCACGGGATCCACCGGTGTGTCGGCGCGGAGTTGGCTCGGATGGAGCTGCGGGCGGCGTTCACCGCGCTGGCCACGCGCTTTCCGGAGATGGAACTGGTCGAGGGACAGGACTTCGGGTTCCGGGCCGAGTCCATCGTGTTCGGAGTGGACCGGGTGCTGGTACGCCCGCACGGGGCCGCCTGAGCGGGCTCGTCAGATGATCTGAACAGAGCACTGGCCGGGACACCTCAGGTGTCCCGGCCAGTGTCATCGGTTGCGGTGGCTCACTTCAGGGTGATGGTCTTGGTGTCCTCGTCCGGGGCCACGCCCTCACCGTCAGAGGCGTCCTCGTTGTGGAAGCGGAGCGTGTACGTTCCGGCCGGTACCCCGCTCAGATCGATGTCGACGCGCCACGGGTAGTTCTTGTCCATCCAGCCCTCGGCGGTCCCGAAGCCGTCCTTGACCGAGGTGCCGTCCTTGAGCAGCTGCCACCCCACCCAGGCCTCGAAGCCGTTGTTGGTCCCGGTGGCGGTGAACCGGGCGGGCACCTCCTGGCCCTCGGTGGGGGAGTCGATCTGCATCTTGGTCAACCACTTCATGGCGCCGCCGGCCTTCACCTTGCCGTCGGGCACCTGGACACCCAGCACCGTCGTCGCCGGATCCCCGTCCAGAGTGAAGTGCACCGTGCCCGCGTCGGCGGTCGACTTCAGGGTCCAGGCCACCTGCTGCAGGCTCGCCTTCAGCGTGGCCTCTGAGGCCCCCGCAGGCGCGTCGACGGCCTCGGGGGCGATGCCGACGGTGGCCACCCCGTCGCTGATCTCGGCAGAGGTGAACGACCCGGGGACCCAGTACGTGCCGTAGTCGGGGTCGGTCGGGGTGCGGGTGAGCGTGTCGAGCACATCGAGCGGGCTGTCACCGTCGGGTAGCACGGTCTCGGTGTAGAGCACCGGTCCGCGCGGACCGGTGCCGAGGAATCGGACCGCGGTCGGTTCGCCGGACGCCGGTTCCTGGCTGGTCTCGCCGGCTCCCGGGGAGCTCTGAGACGCCTCGGGTGGGGTACTGGACTGGCTCGCGGTGTCGCTGGCCGTGGACTCCGGGTCGACCCCAGCGCCGCTGTCCTCGCGGCCGCAGGCCGTGAGGACGAGCAGCGCTGCTGCCGCGGTGCTCAGGGCGACGACGTGTCGGGGGCTTGTGGTGCGCATCAGGGGCTCCTCATCTGATCTGGAACTGCTTGGTATCCGCATAGTGCTCGAGGCCTTCACCGGTGGATTGTGTCGTGATCCGGACCGCGATCTCGTAGTCACCAGGGGCCAAGCGTGACACGTCGACGTCCGTGTCGAACTCCGAGAAGCCGCTGGGCGCGTCCGGGACGGCCACGGTGTCCGCCAGGACCTCGCGGTGGGCGGCGTCGGTGATGGTCCAAGCCCATCCGCGCTCCAGGTCCAGGCCGCGACCTCGCACGACGACCCGGGCGTCGACGCTGTCCCCGGTCTCGGGCAGGGTGAGGTTGATCGGCACGAGGGCCTCCCGGTCGGCGGTTCCGGTCAGGTCGGTGACGCTGACTCCGAGCACCGTCGATACCGGCGCCCCGTCGACGGTGAAGGCGACCGGAAGCTTGCCCCGCTCCTCCACGGCACGCACGGTGTAGACGATCTGGAGACCGGCCACCCGGGCCTCGGGCAGCGACATCGAGGTTGGTCGTTCGGTCCAACGCTGATCCGTCAACTCGACCGTGATCCGGCCGTCGGTGCTCTGGGCCGAGGCCACCATGTCCTGGGGGACCCAGGTGTCGTAGTCGCCGTCTTGGGGGTCGGCCATCAACTGCTGCAGGGCGGCTTGGAGGCGTCCGGTGTCGGGGCCGTGGTGGAACTCCCGCGCCAGCTGGGGGCCCACGTCGGTGCGTGCCGCGTAGTACACCGGCAACGCGATGTCGCCGAAGGCCTCGGTCGAGTGTGAGGCGACCGGTAGCGGGGGGTGGTTGGGTCCCGACACCAGATGCCGGCCGCCCAGCGCCGCCGCCACGATGGTGGCGGCCACGGCACCGGCCACCAGCGCGGTGGAGCGCCACCGCAAGGATCGCCGGACCCGGACGGCCGGCGTACCGGGATGGACCGCGGCCCGGATCTGGCTCAACCGGTCCGGTGGCGAGATCGTGTCGGCGGCGTGGTGCAGGGTCTCACCGAGATGACGTTCCCATGCCTCGGGGCTGTTCATCGCTGCTCCTCACCCGCCCCGTCGCGGCTCAGTTGCTGCCTGAGGGCCGCAGATCCTCGGGAAGCGTGACTCTTGACGGCCCCTCGGCTGATCTCGAGGGTCTCGGCGATCTCCGCCTCGGAGAGTTCCAGGTAGTACCTCAGCACAAGCACCTCACGTTGTCGACGAGGCAGGGCGGCCAGAGCGGTCATCACCGTGGCCCGGCGTTCGTCGGCCAGGACCTGGTCCGTGGCCGGCGGCGCGTCCAGGTGGCGTTCGCCCAGCCCACGCTTCAGGTGCTTGTCGGCCACCGCTCGGTGTCGCAGCACCGAGCGGGCCCGGTTGACCACGGCCCGCCGGAGGTAGGGCAGGGCCCGATCCGGGTCGCGCAGCCGGTCCCAGGCGGCATGGGTGGCCACGAATGCGTCCTGGACCACCTCCTCGGCCCGGCCCTCATCGCGCAGCAACAGCCATGCGGTACGCACCAGCGAGACCCAGCAATCGGCATACAGGTGCTCCAGGGCCTCGTCGGCGGTCCAACGAAGCACCTGCGAATCGTGGGGAGACTCGTGACGGCTCACTGATACACCCGCCCGAGGGCTGGGAAGCAGCAGAGGTTGGTTCGCACAGGTCGTCACGTTAGAGGCACGCGCAACCGGGTCCCGGGGTTGACGCGCCGGGAGCGTGAGTTGTGTCCAATTTGGAACCGGTGGCCGGAGCCGGGCCCTAGCCGGTCCGCTGGCGGGTCCGGGATTAGGGTGTCCGCCATGAGCGCAGCCGACTGCATCTTCTGCAAGATCATCGCGGGCGAGATCCCCGGCGACGTGGTGCACAGCACCGAGACGGTCGTCGCCTTTCGGGACGTGATGCCCCAGGCGCCGACCCATGTACTGGTGGTGCCGCGCGGACATCATGCGAATGCCGAAGAGGTGGCCGCCGAGGAGCCGGAGGTGCTGGCCGAGATGTTCGGCGTCGCCGCGGCCGTGGCCCGGACCGCTGGACTGGACGGGAACTACCGCACGGTCTTCAACACCGGTGCCGGCGCCGGCCAGAGCGTCTTCCACGCTCATCTGCATGTCCTCGGAGGACGTTCCTTCGGGTGGCCGCCCGGCTGATCCGGTCAGCCTCGTGCCCGGGCCGTGGCGGGGTGGTGGCCGGGCTGTGGGAAGTCGTTGGGTGAGCGCGGGGGCGGACGCGTAGCATGTGCGGCATCACCACCGAGCCACGAGAGGCGCCCGTCGGGCTGGAATGACTGACCCACGAACCCTTACCGACCAACCTGTCGGAACCCATACCGTCGTCGTTCCCAACAGCATCGACATGGTCAGCGTCCTGGGGCCGGGTGACGCACATCTGCGCAACCTGGAGCGGGGCTTCGCCGTGCAGCTGCACGTACGTGGCAACCGGATCACCATCTCGGGTGATCCGGTCGAGGTGCCGCTGGTCGAACGGCTGCTGGACGAGTTGATCACGCTGATCCGTACCGGTCAGGGTGTCAGCGAGGAGACCGTCGAACGGATCGCCTCCATGCTGCGCGCCGAGACACCGGAGAGTCCCTCGGATGTGCTGAGCCTCAACATCCTGTCGAACCGGGGCCGCAACATCCGCCCCAAGACGGTGAATCAGAAGCGTTATGTCGATGCGATCGACGAGCACACGATCACCTTCGGGATCGGTCCGGCCGGTACCGGCAAGACCTATCTCGCCATGGCCAAGGCGGTCCAGGCCCTGCAGAACAAGCAGGTCACCCGGATCATCCTGACCCGCCCGGCGGTGGAGGCGGGCGAGCGACTGGGCTTTCTGCCCGGCACCCTGAGCGAGAAGATCGACCCGTATCTGCGGCCCCTCTACGACGCACTGCACGACATGGTCGACCCGGACACCATCCCCAAGTTGCTGGCCGCCGGAACCGTCGAGGTGGCGCCGCTGGCCTACATGCGGGGACGCACCCTGAACGACGCGTTCATCATCCTGGACGAGGCGCAGAACACCTCGCCGGAGCAGATGAAGATGTTTCTGACCCGGCTCGGGTTCAACTCCAAGATGGTGGTCACCGGGGATACCACCCAGGTCGATCTGCCGGGCGGGGTCCGCTCGGGTCTGCGGGTCATCCAGGCGATTCTGGACGACGTGGAGGACATCTCCTTCAACCACCTGACCGCCACCGACGTGGTTCGTCATCGCCTGGTCGGGGCGATCGTCGCCGCCTATGACGAACACGAGGCCACCGTCCAGCCCACCCGGCGCGCGACGAAGCCCGGGAACAGCCCCGAAACGAGCGTGCGATGAGCATCGAGATCCTCAACGAGTCCGGCCGTGACCTGGACGCGGACCGGTTGACGGCTCTGTGTCGCTTCGTCCTCGACGAGCTGCGAGTGCACCCGCAGGCCGAGTTGTGCATCAAGATCGTCGATGAGGAGACCATCGCCGAGCTCAACGAGCACTGGATGGGTAAGCAGGGGCCGACCGACGTCCTGGCCTTCCCGATGGACGAGCTGCGCCCCGGGCTGGTCAACTCCGAGCCCGAGGAAGGTGTGCTCGGAGATCTGGTGCTGTGCCTGAGCATGGCCGAACGACAGGGCGAGGGCGCCGGCCACGGCACCTGGGCCGAGGTCGAGCTGCTGACCACCCACGGGATCCTGCACCTCTTGGGACACGACCACGGAGAACCCGGCGAGCATGCCGAGATGTTCGGGCTGCAGCGTGACCTGCTGACCAAGTGGGGTTCGGCAGCCATCACGCCCACTCCCGGCATCGTCGATCCGGACGACCCGGACGCACATCGATGAACTCCGGCGATGTCTGGGGCCTGGTGGTCGCCGTAGCACTGGTCTTCGTGGCCGGGATCTTCTCGGCGGTCGACGCGGCGCTGGTCGGCTTCTCTCGGGCACGGGCCAACGAGGTCGCCGAGGAGGGCCGGGCCGGAGGCGCCGCGCTGGTCAAATTGCTCGACGAGCGAGCCAAGTATCTGAATACCGCGTTGCTGCTGCGGATGCTGTTCGAGATCGCCGCGATCGTGATCGTCACCCTCTGGTTGCACGACGAGTATCACGGCGCCTGGTGGTCGACCTTCGGGACCGCACTGGGCGTGATGTTGGTGGTCTCCTTCGTGGTGATCGGGGTGGCACCGCGCACGCTGGGTCGCCAGCATTCGGAGACGGTGGCTCGGCTGGCCGCCGGACCCTTACGAGCGATCACCGCGGTACTGGGCCCGTTGCCGCGGTTGCTGATCCTGTTGGGTAACGCGATCACTCCCGGTCGGGGATTCAGTCATGGCCCGTTCAGTTCCGAGACCGAGCTGCGCGAGCTCGTGGACCTGGCGGGGGCGTCCGACGTGATCGAGGACAGCGAGCGCCGGATGGTGCACAGCGTCTTCGAACTGGGGGACACGATCGTGCGTGAGGTGATGGTCCCCCGTACCGACCTGGTCTATGTCGAGCGGCACAAGAACCTGCGCCAGACGATGTCGCTGTTCCTGCGTAGCGGCTTCTCGCGGGTCCCCGTGGTGGGGGAGAACCTCGACGACATCGTCGGGTTCGCCTATCTGAAGGACATCGTGCGCCGGGACTTCGAGGCGCCCGACGTCGAGTTCACCGAGCACATCGACGCGGTGATGCGTCCGGCCCATTACGTACCGGAGTCCAAGCCGATCGACTCGCTGCTCGCCGAGATGCAGGCCAACCGACAGCACATCGCGGTGGTGGTCGACGAGTACGGGGGCACGGCCGGTCTGGTCACCATCGAGGATGTGCTGGAGGAGATCGTCGGTGAGATCACCGACGAGTACGACACCGACATCGACGAGGTCGTGGAGCTCGAGGACGGGCAGGTACGGATCTCCAGCAGGTACCCGGTCGACGACCTGGATGAGATCTTCGACATCGATGTTTCCGACGATGACGTCGACAGCGTCGGCGGACTGATGGCCAAGTACCTGGGCCGGGTCCCGCTGCCCGGTTCCAGCGTCGAGGTCAATGGATTGCGGTTCGAGGCCGAACGGGCTTCGGGCCGGCGTAAGAAGATCGGTACCGTCCTGGTCAGCCGGGTCACTCGACCCGAACCCCGCGATGTCGACACCCCTGGTGCTGAGGAGGGCACTGCCCATGACTGATGGAACCACCCTGTCCGCTGAGGACACCAAGCTGGTGACCCTCGCCAAAGGGACCCGGGCCCGGGTCGAGGCTCACCAGGGGGCCGCGGTCCGAGATCGAGACGGCCGTACCTATGCGGCCGCCTCGGTGGCGCTGGAGACCCTGGAACTCAGTGCGATCCAGGTCGCCGTCGCGATGGCGCACGCCTCCGGTTCTCGGGGGCTGGAGGCTGCCGTGCTGCTGGCTCACCCGGCCCCGACGTCTTTGGACCCCTCCGATGCCGCCCTCCTGGCCGAGTTCGGTGGCCCGGATGTGGTGGTTCATCTGGGTGATGCCCGGGGGAAGTCACTGGTCACTCTCGGGTCCGACTAGCGTCTGTAACGCCGATTCGGGTCACATCTCGACACACATCGGCGTTATAGTGGCAGCCCACCTCACTGGGGACATCGTTCGGCGTGATAGCGCGCAGAAGGTTGATTCAGTCAACGGGGTGCCTCTCCCGCGTCGGCAGGCGGTGCGTTACGTTGAGTGGCGTGAGTCAGTTGGTGGACGAGACCGAACACGTTGCTGCCGTGGCCCGTCTCAGAGCCTCGCATGCAGCCATCCCGCCGGGTGTGCCAGTTCGCCTGGCCAAACGAACATCCAACCTGTTCCGGCCGCGCGCCGGCGCTCAGAGCGCAGGCTTGGACGTCTCGGGCCTGGACCGAGTGCTGTCGGTGGATCCTGAAGGTCGGACCGCGGTGGTCCAGGGAATGTGCACCTACGAGCATCTGGTGGACGCCACGTTGCCCTACGGGCTGATGCCTTTGGTGGTGCCCCAGTTGCGCACCATCACGCTGGGCGGTGCGGTCACCGGGCTGGGCATCGAGTCGACCAGTCTGCGTAACGGCCTGCCGCACGAGTCGGTGCTCGAGATGGATGTGCTCACCGGCGACGGGCAGGTGATCACGACCAAACCGGGCGACGAGCTCTTCGATGCGTTCCCGAATTCCTATGGCTCGCTGGGCTATGCCACTCGACTGGTGATCGAGCTCGAGCCGATCGGCAGATTCGTGGCGCTACGGCACCTGCGCTTCACCGAGGCCGACGAGCTGGCCGACGTGGTGCGCCAGATCGCCGAGACCGAGTCATTCGACGGGGAACGGGTCGACGCGGTCGACGGCGTCGCCTTCGGGCCCGACGATCTTCGACTGACCCTGGCCCGGTTCAACGCGGATCCGGGGCCCACCTCGGACTACACCGGGGCGGAGATCTATTACCGCTCGGTGGAGCACCGCTCCACCGACCTGCTGAGTGCCTACGATTACCTGTGGCGCTGGGACACCGACTGGTTCTGGTGCTCTGGGGCCTTCGGGCTGCACAACCCGCGGATCCGCCGCGCCTGGCCGCGCCGCTGGCGGCGTTCCGACGTCTACCACAAGCTGGTCGGCCTGGACCTCAAGTACCGCATCGTCGAGCGGCTCGACGCCCGCAAGGGGCTGCCGAAGCGCGAGCGCGTCATCCAGGACATCGAGGTGCCGCTGGATCGGCTCGGAGAGTTCCTCGACTGGTTCGACCCCGAGATCGGGATGCGCCCGGTGTGGCTGTGCCCGCTCCGGTTGCGCGGCGAGAAGACGTGGCCGCTCTACCCGCTCGATCCGGGTCGTCTCTACCTGAACGCCGGCTTCTGGGGCACCGTCCCGGTCGGCCCGGAGGCCGCCGAGGGGCCCCGCAACCGAGCCATCGAGGCGAAGGTGCACGAGCTGGGCGGGCACAAGTCTTTGTATTCAGAGGCCTTCTATGACCGGGAGACCTTCGATGCGTTGTACAACGGGCCGCACCTGGCCCGGATCAAGAAGCAATATGACCCCCACAACAGACTGACGAGTCTCTACGACAAGGCGGTGCGACGAGCATGACACCCACCATCACCATCTGCGGCGCGATCGAGAGCCTGTTGCGCGATCCGCTGCCGATCAGGATGACCGCCTACGACGGTAGCGCTACCGGGTCCGGGGATTCGGCGTACTCCTTGCACCTGGCCAACGAGCGGGGTCTGCGCTATATCGTGACCGCTCCCGGTGACCTCGGTTTCGCCCGCGCCTATGTGAGCGGCGACCTGGAGATCAACGGGGCCACCGGGGGCGACCCCTATGAACCGCTGTCGCTGATTCTCAAGCACACCCGGTTCAAGCGGCCCTCGCCCGGTGAGGTGCTCACCCTGCTGCGCGGCCTCGGGCTCGACAAGCTCAAGGTGCCGCCGATCCCGCCGCAGGAGCACCTGCCGCGTTGGCGCCGAGTGGTGGAGGGGTTCCGGCACTCGCGAGGCCGCGACGCGGAGGCGATTCACCACCACTACGACGTGTCGAACCGCTTCTACGAGATGGTGCTCGGTCCATCGATGACCTACACCTGTGCGGTCTTCCCGACCCAGGAAGCCTCACTGGAGGACGCCCAGTTCGCGAAGTACGACCTGATCTGCCGCAAGCTGGGGCTCAAGCCCGGCGACAAGCTGCTCGACGTCGGCTGTGGTTGGGGCGGAATGGTGCGGCACGCCGCCAAGCACTACGGCGTGCGGGCCCTGGGCGTCACCCTCTCCCTGGAACAGTCCCAATGGGCTAAGGAGGCGATCGACCGCGAGGGGCTCGCCGACCTGGCCGAGGTCCGGCACTGCGACTATCGCGATGTCGTCGACTCCGACTTCGACGCGGTCAGCTCGATCGGTCTGACCGAGCACATCGGGGTCAAGAACTACCCGGCCTACTTCGGCCATCTGCGGGACCGGCTCAAGCCCGGCGGCCGCCTGCTCAATCACTGCATCACCCGTGACAACAACAATCAGCGGGCCACAGCCGGGCAGTTCATCGACCGGTACGTCTTCCCCGACGGCGAGCTGATCGGTTCGGGAACCATCGTCGCGGCGATCCAGGACACCGGGCTGGAGGTGCAACACGAGGAGAACCTGCGCCAGCACTATGCGCTGACCCTCAAGGGCTGGAACGAGAACCTCAAGGCGAACTGGGAGGAGTGCGTGCGGGAGGTCGGGATCGGCACCGCACGGGTCTGGGGGCTCTATATCGCGGGTTCTCGGCTGGGCTTCGAACGCGGTGAGATCGAGCTGCACCACGTGTTGGCCACCAAGGACCTGGACGGCCTCCCGGCGCCGTTCCCGCTACAGCCGGACTGGATGGACTGAGCCCGCGTCTCCTCTGGGACGTCATAGGAGGATTGCGGTCACAGACAGTGCCCGAGCGTAGGACGTCCCAGAGAATCGCCTAACCTGGGCCGGTGAGCACCCGAGCCCAGCAGTACTCCGCCGTCGTCCTAGGCCGCGAACAACTCAGCGAGCACCTGGTCCGGTTGACGCTGGGCGGCGACGGGCTCGCCGACTTCGCCAGTACCGGGGTGCCCGACGAATGGATCGGGCTGGTGGTTCCGGGTCAGTTCCAGTCGCGCTACTACACGGTGCGTTCATGGTCGGCCGGTCAGCTGGTGCTCGACGTCGTGGTGCACGAGGTCGGATTGGTGACCGAATGGGCCAAGGGTCCCTGCATCGGGGACACGGTCACCATCACCGAGCCCAAGTCCTCCTTCGCGCTCCCCGAGGACGCCGAGTGGGTGATGCTGGTGGGGGATCTGACCGCGATGCCGGCGATGGCCCGGATCGCCGAACACCTGGCCGATGAGTCGGTCGCCGTGCACGTGTGGGCCGAGGTCCCCGACGACCTGAGCGACTATCTGCCCGCCTCCGACCGGCTCACCTGGGTGCAGCCACCGGCGCCCGGGAGCAGTGCCCTGGCGGCCCTGGTGGAGTCGCTGGAGTTCCCCAGCACCCCCGGCTACTTCTGGATGGGCGGGGAATCGGCGCAGATGCGCGCGATCCGCAAACACCTGATGCGCGAGGTCAAACTCGCCTCGGACCACTATGACGTGATGGGCTACTGGCGTGGCGTCGCCAAGCGGCAGCCACGTGCCGTGGATCCCGGCCCGATCCACGCCGCAGGCAAGGCGGCAGGCAAGAGCGACGCCGAGATCTGGGCCGACTACGACGCAGCCCGGGAGGCCAACGAATGATCACCCCACGGTGTTCTTCTCCCCCGCTCCGCTCCACCGAACAACACCGAGGGGACCCCGAATGATCACCCCACGGTGTTCTTCTCCCCCGCTCCGCTCCACCGAACAACACCGAGGGGACCCCGAATGAGCCGCGAGAAGAAACGACCCGCACCCACCGATAAGCCGGTCTACCGCAGCGGGTTCGCCTGCTTCGTGGGGCGACCCAACGCCGGCAAATCGACCCTGACCAACGCACTGGTGGGGCAGAAGATCGCGATCACCTCGGACAAGCCGCAGACCACTCGCTCGGCCGTGCGCGGCATCGTGCACCGTACGGACGGGCAACTGGTGCTGGTCGACACCCCTGGTCTGCACAAGCCCCGCACGCTGCTGGGTGAACGACTCAACGACCTGGTGAAGACCACCTGGGCCGAGGTGGACGTGGTAGCGGTCTGCTTCCCCGCGAACGAGAAGATCGGTCCCGGTGATCGGTTCATCGTGGACGAGCTGGCCAAGGTACGGCGAACCACCAAGATCGCGGTGGCCACCAAGACCGACCTGGCCACTGCCGAGCAGATCGGTGCCCACCTGCTGGCCATCGCCGAGCTGGGCCGTGAGACGAACACCGATTGGGCCGAGATCGTCCCGGTCTCGGCCGTGGCCGGTGAACAGGTGGACCTGCTGGCCGATCTCCTGCTGGCCCAGCTACCGGAGGGGCCGCAGCTGTACCCCGACGGTGAGCTCACCGACGCGCCCGAGGAGACGCTGGTGGCCGAGCTGATCCGAGAGGCCGCGCTGGACGGAGTACGTGACGAACTGCCGCACTCGATCGCCGTGGTGGTCGAGGAGATGGGGCTTCGAGCGGGCCGCGACGAAGACAAGCCGCTGCTGGACATCCATGCGAATCTGTACGTCGAGCGTGACTCCCAGAAGGGGATCGTGATCGGGCACAAGGGCGCCCGACTGCGTCAGGTCGGCTCGGTGGCCCGTCAGCAGATCGAGGCGCTGCTGGGTACCCCGGTCTACCTGGATCTGCGGGTCAAGATCGCCAAGGACTGGCAGCGGGACCCGAGACAACTGCGCAAGCTGGGGTTCTAGCCGGGTTCCTGAGCTCCATCCAGTGGAATACGCCGATCCACTAGGGGGTAGGCCGCCCTAGGCGGGAACCCAGCACAGGCCGTAGCGCCGGCCCGCTTTCCACTGTGCCTTGGTCGGGCGCGCTTCGGACCACTTCACGTTAAGCTGGTCCGCGGCCACGTCTCTGGCCGCGTCGGCACAGGGGGTCCGCATCACGTCACTGGCCCGGACCTGGGTCGGGTAGCCGGGGCCGGGCAGGTCCACGGCCAAGATGGCGCGCCACTGATGCGGATCGGCGCACGGGACCTGCTGAGTGCCGCGGGTGGTCGGGGAGGCATCGCTGCACAGTCCGAACCGGGCACGACCCTCGGACGAGTCCAGCAGCTTCTTGGTCTTCGGCGGGAGTGGTGCCAGGGTGTCGGACCCACCCAGGGCCACCACATCGCAACGGAACCAATCGGCCCCCGCATCGGACTGTTCCACCGTGGCGGTGAACCACACCGGGTTGAGTACCGAGAGCCGAGGGTCGCCGCCCACGTGATCGGCGAAACGGTCGCGGCAGGCGGTGGCGACCTGTGCTTCGGCACGATCCGAGTCCACCGTCAGCAGGTGGCCGTCGGCGACCAGTTCCAGCCGCCCCACGAAATAGGTCTGGGCGGTGTGCTTCTTCGTACAGGCCACGGTGGCTGCTGTGACGGTCGGGGCCAGCGCGGCGGCGTGATCGAGTTGGTAGCAGGCCCCCCGGACCGGCGGCTTCGGTAATTCCACGGACGGGGTGGTCGAGGGCGTCGCGGAGGGGCTCGACGTGCTCGAGGTGCCCGACGTGGAGTCCGGAACGGCCGCGGGGTCACCGCCGGAACTGCAGGCGCTCAAGGCCAGAGCGAGCAGCACCGCCACCATCGCACCGATACCGTGCCGTGCCCTGCCGGTCATGTCACTCCTCTTCCTGTCGCCCGTGCGCAGGCAGCGTAGCCGAGGGGTCCGATGCATCGAATCGGCTACGTGCTGAGCGTCGCGGCCAGAGTGGCTCCGAGTTCGTAGCCGGCCGCCTCCTGCTCGTCGCCCACATCCCCGAGGATCGCCAGGGTGGGCGCGGCCTGTCGCCAGCGCAGCGCCTGGGTGATGGCGAGCACCGATCGCTCGGCCCCGGTCGTGTCATATCTGCCGTGCACCCACAATCCGAAGGGCTTGACCGGCGCGGGCGCACCCTCGGCGGCGCCGCCGTCGGCGGCCAGGGAGCCGCCGATCTGTAGGAAGAGGCTGTCGAAGAAGTGCTTCAGCGCACCCGACATGTACCCGAAGTTGGCTGGAGTCCCGAGCAGGTACCCATCGGCCGCCAATACGTCCTCGGCGCTCGCCTCCAAGGCTGGGCGGACCGTGACCTGGACCCCGCCGATCTGTGGATCGCGAGTGCCCGCGAGGACCGCCTCGGCCAGTCGCTGCACCGTGGGGGTCGGGGTGTGCTGGACGACCAGCAGGCGGCTCACCGTTCCAGCTCCCAGGCTGTGCTGCGAGCCACCTGGCGGGCGCCGAGCTGGGCGTTGACCGCCAGCATGTGGGAGTTGGACAGATCGTTCCAGGTATGGGCCGTGCGCACATCGGGGCGTTGACTGCGCAGCCAGGCGGCCATGTCGGCCTTCAGCCGGACCCCGAGCCGATGACCTCGGTGGCTCGGCAGTACCGAGGTGTCCTCCTGCTGGGCCAGCGCGGGCTCGGACTCATTGACCGTGATGAACGTGATGCCGGCGGGTTCGCCGCTGGCCTGATGTCGTGCCACGACGGTGTACTGGGTCTGCCCCTGATCGGCGAGCGAGTGCTCGTAGTCGACGATCCGCTGTACCGGGTAGCTCTCATTCTCGGTGGCGTCCGGTGCGTCGTTGATCGCCTCTCGCAGCACCACCATGTCCTCCAGCAGTCGCGCCGGGGTGGGCCCGATCCAACGCTCGAAGACGTACCCCTCCGGGGGCTGGGCCATCACGGCCCAGTCGGTACCCGCCAGGGTCAGCTCGCTGACCACCATCGTGTTGCGCGGGGCGAACCCGAGCCGGGGGAGGGCGAGCGTCCCGGCGCTGTTCTGCCAGGACCGGGTACGCAGCACGGGTCGTCGAGTGGCCCCGGTCGCGACCGTCAGAAGCTCGCGGCCGATTCCGTGACGTTGCCGGTCTGGATGGACGGCCCCGCGCAGGCAGGCCCAGGAGAGGTAGTCGTGAATCGTCTCGGCCAGGTGCACCCAGCCGACCAGGACCTCGTCGTCATAGGCAAGCCACAGCCCGACGCTGCGCTCGTCGGGAGAAGCGAAGAGTTTCCGTACGTCGGGGGCCGTCATCCGAGGCATCGCGACAGCGGCATTGGCTGCGTTTCTGATCTCCGCCAGCTGGTGTGCTGTCGCCTCGTCGGGTGCCTGGGAGGCGAATCGCTGCAGGTCCATGTCTCATCCTAGGCAGCCGTCGGGTGGAGGGTATTCGGTGGGCCCGCGAGTGGGTGGACCAGCGTGCTGGTTGAGACCCGTCCCGGGTTCGGGTCTACACTGGACGAACCATGACGCACCAGCTCCTCCTTCGTTGCCGCAACGAGGCCTGACCCAGCCGGCCTCCTCGTTGCGGAGTTCGTGCGTGCGCCCGGCGCCCCATCGTCAGCAACGAAGGAAGAATCATGACGAACCTGAGTAACACCGCGAACAACCAGAAGACCTCGGGAATGCCCTTCGGGCGCTACACCGCCTTCGTGCCGGTCGACGTCCCGGATCGCACCTGGCCTACCAAGAAGATCACCCAGGCACCGCGCTGGCTCTCAACCGACCTGCGCGACGGCAACCAGGCGCTGATCGATCCGATGAGCCCGGTCCGCAAGATGAAGATGTTCGAACTGCTGGTGGGCATGGGCTACAAGGAGATCGAGGTCGGTTTCCCCTCCGCGAGCCAGACCGATTTCGACTTCGTACGCCAGCTGATCGAGGGCGACAAGATCCCCGAGGACGTGCAGATCTCGGTCCTGACCCAGGCACGTGAGGATCTGATCGAGCGCACCGTGGAGTCGCTGGTCGGTGCCGACCGCGCCACCGTGCACCTGTACAACGCGACCGCACCGCTGTTCCAGCGGGTGGTCTTCAATGTCACCCCTGATGAGTGTGTCGGGATCGCCGTACGTGGCACCGAGATGGTGATGAAGTACGCCGAGCAGCTGGTTCCCGGACTGGTCGGAAGCCAGGACTTCGGCTACCAGTACAGCCCCGAGATCTTCACCCAGTCCGACACCGACTTCGCGCTGCGGGTGTGTGAGGCGGTGAGCGATGTGTGGCAGCCCGAGGCCGGTCGCGAGATCATCCTGAACCTGCCCGCCACCGTGGAGATGTCCACCCCCAACACCTATGCCGACCAGATCGAGTACTTCGGTCGGGGACTGACCCGCCGCGAGCACTCGGCGATCAGCCTGCACCCGCACAACGACCGCGGGACCGCTGTCGCCGCCGCGGAGCTGGGTCAGATGGCCGGTGCGGACCGGGTCGAGGGCTGCCTGTTCGGACACGGCGAGCGGACCGGCAACGTCGATCTGGTCACTCTGGCCATGAACCTGTTCAGCCAGGGTGTCGACCCGATGGTGGACTTCTCCGACATCGATGAGGTCCGGCGCACCGTCGAGTACTGCACCCAACTGCCGGTCCACCCGCGTCACCCCTATGCGGGCGACCTGGTCTACACCGCCTTCTCGGGCTCGCACCAGGACGCCATCAAGAAGGGTCTGGAGGACCTGGATCGTCGGGCCGCCGAGGCCGGGCGTCCGGTGGGGGAGATCGGCTGGGAGGCTCCCTATCTGCCGATCGACCCGAAGGACGTCGGACGCAGCTACGAGGCCGTGATCCGGGTCAACAGCCAGTCCGGTAAGGGTGGCGTGGCCTATGTGCTGAAGGCCGAGCACAACCTGGACCTGCCCCGGCGTGCCCAGATCGAGTTCAGTCGGGTGATCCAGTCGCATACCGACGAAGAGGGTGGCGAGATCACCCCCCAACAGATCTGGGACGTCTTCCGGGGCGAATACCTGGAGAAGAACTCCCCGTTGGAGCTGACCAGTGTGCACACCGCTTCCTCGTCCGGTGGCAAGGACGAGATCACGGTTGAGATCAATGTGGACGGGGAGTCGCGCACGCTGACCGGTGCCGGCAACGGGCCGGTGTCGGCCTTCGTCGCCGCGCTGACCCAGTTGGTCGCCGATGAGCAGGCGGCCGGCAATCCGGTCTACGCCGAGCGTGGGGACATCCGGGTTCTGGACTACGCCGAGCATGCCTTGAGTGCCGGGGGAGATGCCGTGGCTGCGGCGTACGTCGAGTGCGCTGTGCGGGATCAGGTGCTGTGGGGCATCGGAATCGACGCCAACATCTTGACCGCCAGCCTGAAGGCCGTGATCAGCGCCGTCAATCGCGCCTGAGCTGGCCCTGTCCTCCGCTGATGAGGCACTTTCCTGCCTCCTCACCGCGCGCTGATGAGGCAGGAAAGTGCCTCATCAGCGCGCCAGGGGGCCCGAAGCAGGTGGGATGGGCGAGAATGGTCCCGTGCCTCTCTACCGTGACGAAGCGATCGTGCTGCGTACCCACAAGCTGGGCGAGGCCGACCGCATCATCACCCTGCTGAGCAGGCACCACGGTCGGATCCGGGCGGTTGCCAAGGGAGTGCGCAAGACAACCTCGCGTTGGGGCTCTCGGGTGGAGCCGTTCAACCACGTGGACCTGCAGTTCGCCGAGGGCCGGACCCTGGACACGATCACCCAGGCCGAGACCCTGTCACCGTTCCACGCCAACCTCGGGATGGACTACGAGCGGTATACCGCCGGCACCGTGATGCTGGAGACGGCCGAACGACTCGTCACCGAAGAGAAGCAGCCCGCCACCCAGCAGTTCCTGCTGTTGTGGGGTGGCCTGCGGGCGATGGTGGCCGGGGAGCATTCCGCGAGCCACGTGCTCGACTCCTATCTGCTGCGCTCACTGGCGGTGGCCGGCTACGCCCCCAGCTTCGATCGGTGCGTGCGCTGCGGAGACGAGGGACCGCAACGCTGGTTCAATCCTTCGGCGGGCGGTGCATTGTGCTCGATGTGCCGGGTGGCCGGATCGGCCTCCCCGACGCCCGAGACATTCAGGTTGCTGGGTGCGCTGCTGGCCGGCGACTGGTCGGTAGTGGACGCCGCCGATGCCCGCACCAGCCGGGAGGCCAGCAGCCTGGTGGCCGCCTATCTGGCTTGGCATGTGGAGCGGGGGTTACGCTCCCTCGCCTACGTCGACCGCTGACCGAGCGGGCGTGACGGCGCGTCTCCTGCGTTCTCCTCGCTCGCCGGCCGCTTCGCTTACAGGCCGGCTTCGCTCCTCGGCCTTGGAGCCGCGCGCGTCAGCCCGCTCGGTACCCGAGTGGGTCGTGCCGTGGCTCTTTGTAACGTCGCGGCTGGGGCTCTGTCACGTCGCGAGCAGGGCTATAGAGCCTGTTGCGAAATTGCCGGGTGGGGTCCGTGACCTGGAC
>CAYNFY010000022.1:0-49255 GCA_964396585.1 uncultured Nocardioides sp. | reverse complement strand
CTCTGTCTTTAATCACATAGCCGGATACGCCTGTGCCCATGAATTTTCGGATGACGGGCTTGCCGCCCGTCCTGAGGAGGCTTCATGAAAGTGCATTCGCGTCGTTCCCGCCTGATCGGCACCGCCACGGCACTCTCCATCACCGCCCTGCTTGCGCTCAGCGCCTGCGGTACGAGCGACTCCGGCACCGAGAGCAACGGCAAGAAGCCGCTTGTGATCAGCCTGGACAGCGCGGTCGACGTGATGGACCCGCAGCAGTGGCGCACCCCCGCCTCGATGGTGACCTCGGGCGCACTGGTCGAGCAGGTCATCGAGCAGGCCTACACCGAAACCGACGGGGTCCAGGTCGGCGGCACCGACTTCAGCAAGGCACTGGCCGACTCCTGGGAGTACACCAAGGACGGCAAGACCCTGACGATCGTGCTGCGCGAGGGCCTCACCTTCGCCGACGGCACCCCGCTGGGCGCGGACGACGTCGTCTGGTCCTACCAGCGCGGCCTGGAGATGGCCACCGCCTACACCAAGGTGCTGTACCCGATGGTCGGCCTCGACAAGAACAGCTTCACCGCACTCGATGAGCGCACCGTCCAGGTGACCTCCGAGTTCGGCACCCCGCTGATGGACAAGATGCTGGCCATGCAGCCCTTCGGCATCATGTCGAAGAAGACCGGCGAGGCGAACGCGACCGGCGACGACCCGTGGGCCGGTGCCTGGTTCCGCGAGAACAGCAACCCCTCCGGCCCCTACACCGTCGGGGCCTACGACAAGACCACCAGCGTCCGGCTGACCCCGAACCCGAAGTACTACGACCAGTCCAAGATCGCCAACGGCGGCGTGACCGTGCAGTTCATCTCCGACCCCTCCCAGCGGGCCCTGCTGCTGCGCAACGGAGAACTCGACCTGGCCGGCGGCCTCCCGCTCGACCAGGTGGCAGAGCTCAGCAAGACCGACGGGCTGTCCGCGGTCTCGGCTGCCTCCAACCGGCTGGAATACCTAGGCATGAACACCGCCAAGGCTCCCTTCGACGACAAGCGGGTCCGTCGGGCGATCTCGTTGGCGCTGCCCTACCAGACCTTCGTCGACGAGGTGCTCTACGGCTACGCCGATCCCGCCTCGGGTCTGGTCTCGGCGAATATGGAGACCCACTCCCCCGACTCGGCCAAGGCGTTCAGCACCGATCTCACCGAGGCCAGGTCACTGATGTCCGAGGCCGGAGTGAAGGACGTGCGCACCACGCTGGCCTTCAAGCAGTCCTCGGCCGTGGAGGCCCGGGCAGCGGTGTACATCCAGTCGGCGCTCAAGGAACTTGATATCGACGTGCAGGTCAAACCGCTGCCCGATGCCGAGTTCACCCAGCGCACGATCGCCCGCGACCTGGAGATGTACCTGAACAACTTCCTCGCCTGGGGAGCCGACCCGTTCTACCAGATGGCATCCCTGGCCGGCAGCGATGCCGGGACGAACTTCACCAACTACTCCAACCCCGCCTTGGACACCCTCCTGCAACAGGGTTTCCGCAGTGTCGACGCCAAGGCCCGGGACTCGATCTCCGCCCAGGCACAGGCCCTGCTGATCGAGGAGATGCCGACCATCCCGCTCTGGAACCCGAAGTGGACCTATGTGGTGCGCGACGGAATCAGCGGACTCACCAAGGACAACACCGAGCAGCTCCGGCTGCAGTACCTGTCCAAGAACTGATCTTGGGGTCGGGATGTGCCTCCCCGACCATCCCGGCACCAACCTTCCCCCGACCCGACACCCCAGGAGGTGACCCACCGTGCTGCGCTACATCCTGCGCCGTCTGCTGATCTCGGCCGTCACCGTCGTCGGCCTCGTCCTGGTCACCTTCCTCGTCGTCCGGGTGCTGCCCGGTGACGCCGCCGCGGCCCGGCTGGGCCCCGAGGCGAGTGCCGCCGATGTCTCGGCCCTACGCGCGGAGCTGGGCCTCGACGACCCGCTGCCCAAGCAGTTCCTCGACTACACCGTCGGCCTGCTGCACGGCGACATGGGACCGGCTGTCTCGACCGGTCGGCCGGTGAGCGATGAGCTCATGGACCGGCTGCCCGCGACCATCGAACTGGCCATTGCCGGCCTGGTGATCGCCCTGTTACTGGGTTTCCCGCTCGGCCTGCTCGCCGCGGCCCGACCTGGGCGGCTGAGCGACGTGCTCGCCCGGCTCTTCGCGGTGCTCGGCTCCTCGATGGCACCGATCTGGCTCGGTCTGCTGTTGATCTTCGGTCTCTACTCGACCTGGCATCTTTTCCCGGGACCGGTCGGTCGACTGCCCATCGGCACATTGCCGCCACCCGAGGTGACCGGTCTCTATGTGGTGGACAGCCTGTTGGCCGGCAACCTCTCGCTGGCCTGGCAGTCCATCCAGTTCCTCGCTCTCCCCGCCCTGACCCTCGGCCTCGGCGCGTCGGCGGCGGTGCTCAAGATGGTCCGCTCCGCGGTGCTGCAGACCGCCGACTCCGGCTTCGTCCGCACCGCCCGGGCCTACGGCGTCCCGGAGCGGGAAGTTCTGATGCGTGATCAACTGCGCAACGCGATGCTGCAGGTCCTGACCGCGATCGGCCTGGTCTTCGGCTTCCTGCTGGGCGGCAACATCATCGTCGAGCACCTCTTCAACTGGCCGGGGATGGGCCGGGTCGCCTATGACGCACTGGGCAGCAACGACCTCGGCCTGCTCCAGGGCTACGCGCTGATCATCGGCACTCTCTACATCCTGCTCAACCTCGTGGTCGACCTCGTCTACGGGCTGATCGACCCCCGTGTCCGCCTGGGAGGGAGCAACTCATGAGCACCATGTTCCCGGCCCGGCTCTCCGTAGTGCGGAAGCGACCGTTCCTGCTGATCGGGATCGCGGTGATCTCCGTGCTGGTGCTGCTCGGCAGCATCGGTCCCTTCGTCCTGGCCGACCCCAGCGCCAGGGTCGCCGACCCGTTCCTCTCCCCGTCGGCCTCCCACTGGTTCGGCACCGACAGTTTCGGACGGGACATCTTCTCCCGCTCGGTGAACGCGATCTGGCTGGACCTCGCGATCGGGGTGAGCGTGGCCGTGCTGGCGATGCTGATCGGTTCGGCGATCGGTGTGGTCGCCGGCTATCTCGGCGGGATCGTCGATGACGTGATCATGCGAGTCGTCGACATCCTGATGGCCTTCCCCGGCTTCGTCCTGGCCATGATCATCCTGGTCTCGATGGGCGAGTCACTACCGAAACTGGCCATCGCCCTGGCGATCGCTCAGGTCGCACCGTTCGTCCGGCTGGTGCGCTCCAAGGTGCTCAGCGAGCGGGAACTCGAATACGTAGCTGCGGCTCGGGTCTCCGGCGCCCGCTGGCCGCGGGTGGCCTTCCGGCATCTGCTGCCCAACTCGATCCGACCGGCTGCGGTCCAGCTCACCCTGGTCTGCGGCTACTCGATCCTCAACGTCTCCGGACTTGCCTACCTGGGCGTCGGCATCCATCCGCCCACCGCGGAGTGGGGCGTGATGGTTGCCGAGGGTGCCGCGAACATGCTGACCGGCCAGTGGTGGACCGCCTTCTTCCCCGGCCTGATGATCGCGGTCACCGTGATGGCCCTGCACTTCATCGGCGACGACCTCGGAGGGGACCGGCAATGACTCGGCTCGCAGTGGAGAACCTCCGGGTCGAGGCACCCGGCGGGGTCACGATCCTCGACGACGTCAGCTTCGACATCGCCCCGGGCGAGATCGTCGGTCTGGTCGGCGAGTCCGGCTCCGGCAAGTCGATGACCTCGCTGGCGGTGATGGGCATCCTGCCCCGTGGGGTACGGCAGAGCGCCGGCCGGATCCTCGTCGACGGCGTCGACGTCAGCGACGTGGAGCGCCGTTCGGTCGTGCACCGCTTCGCCATGATCTTCCAGAACCCTCGCGATTCGCTGAACCCGCTGATGCGGATCGGGGACCAGGTCGCCCGGATGGTCGCACTGCACCAGGGACTCGACCGACGCGCCGCTCGCAGTGCCGCCGTGGACCTGCTGGACCAGGTCCAGATCGTCTCCCCCGCCCAGGCCGCCCGCAAGTACCCGCACCAACTCTCCGGCGGCATGTGCCAGCGGGTGATGATCGCGATGGCGCTCGCCTGTCGCCCGCAACTGCTGCTGGCCGACGAGCCCACCACCGCTCTCGATGTCACCGTGCAGGCCCAGATCCTCGACCTGGTGATGGCATTGACCGAGGAGATCCGGTGCGGGGTACTGCTGGTCACCCACGACCTGGGCGTGGTGGCGGAGACCTGCGACCGGGTCAATGTGCTCCACGACGGCCGGTTGGTCGAGTCCGGCGAGACCCATCACCTGCTCGGCAACCCCACCCACGAGTACACCCGCTACCTCCTCGACTCGGCCCGCGAACTGGAGGTCGACCCGTGACCATGCTCGAGATCAAAGACCTGCGCAAGGAATACCGCACCGGCGGTAGCACCCTGCACGCACTCGACGGGGTGAGCACCTCACTGGCCGCCGGCCGCACCCTGGCCGTGGTCGGGGAGTCGGGGTCGGGCAAGTCCACCCTGGGCTCGATCGTGGCCGGGCTGGAGACCGCCACCTCGGGAACCGTGCTGGTCGACGGGATCACCGTCGACCGACGGGCCTACCGTGGCCCGCTCCGGCGCCGGGTACAGACCGTCTTCCAGAGCCCGCTGCAATCGCTCAACGCCAAGTTCCGGGTGGAGACCACCCTGGCCGAACCGCTGCGGTTGCTGTTGGGCATGAACCACACCCAGGCCTCGGCCCGGGTCGATCAACTGCTGGACGCGGTACACCTCCCCCGGGAGCTGCGACACCGGCGTCCGGCCGAACTCTCCGGCGGCCAGCAGCAGCGGGTGGCGATCGCCCGGGCGCTGGCTCCCGAACCCGATCTGGTGGTACTGGACGAACCCACCAGCGGGCTCGACCAGTCCATCCGCGGGCGGATCGTCAATCTGCTCCGCGAACTCCAGGCCGAGCGTGGCCTGAGTTACGTCTTCATCACCCACGACATCGACGTCGCCCAGGCGATCGCACACCAGGTGATCGTGATGCAGCACGGCCGGATCGTCGAAGAGGGCGATCGGGAGGTGCTGCGGGCACCTCAGGATCCGTACACCCGACGGCTCCTCGATGCCGTGCCCACGCTGGACCCTGCCCGTCGCAGACGCACCCTGCGACTCAAACCCCTGACCCCCAACCCCCTTGATGAGGAGACAGCACCGTGATGCGTTTCGGACTCGGCGTTCCCACCGGAACCGAAGGACTGATGTACCCCGTCCCCTACGCGAGCCCCGAGCAGGCCGTGCAACTCGCGGTGGAGGCAGAGCGCCTCGGATTCGACGGCGTCTGGGGCAACGACCACGTCACCACCCAGCAGTACGTGCGCCAGGAGTTCCCCGAGCCGCCGCGCTACTACGACCCCTACCTCTACCTGGCCTACGTGGCCGCGGAGACCACCACCCTGCACCTGTGCACGGCGATCACGGTGCTCTCCTTCCGTAACCCAGCCGTGTTGGCCAAGCAGGCCGCGACCCTGGACCAGCTCTCGGGTGGCCGGTTCAAGATGGGCGTCGGCATCGGCGCCTACCGCGAAGAGGCGGAGGCGATCTGGCCCGACGTCAAACTGCACCGTGGCCGCCAGGCCGACGAGTACCTGCAGGCGATGCAGGTGATCTTCAGCGAGCGCAGCGCCTCCTTCGAGGGCGAGTTCGTCAAGTTCCGCGACGTCGAGAGCTTCCCGCGGCCACGCCAGGAAGTACTTCCGATCCTCTCCGGCGGTAACTCCGAAGGATCCCGGGAACGGGCCGCCAAGTACTGCCAGGGCTGGATCCCGGCGGTCCTCACCCCCGAAGAGGTGACCGAGGGGCTGTCCGCGATCCGCAACATCGCCGAGGCCAACGGTCGGGAACTGCCCGCCGACTTCGATGTGGCTCCGCAGCTCTCCGTGTCCATCGGCAAGGACACCAAGGACGCGATCAACCGCTTCGAGGAGTCCCAGCTCTACGCGCACATGCAGTCGCTCTCGAAGAGCACCCTGAAGGACCAGGACACCTCCGACTTCGTACGCCGCAACCTGATCGGCAATGCCGAGCAGATGCTGGAGCAGGTGCACGCCTACTCCGCCGCCGGGGTGACCACCCTGTCCGCGCTGCTCTTCGCCTGCAACACCGTCGAAGAGACCCTGGACAACATGGCCTGGTTCTCCGAGAACGTGATCCTGCCCTACCGTCGCGAGGCGGGCGGGGACGCCCGATGAGCGCTCGCGCCATCGATCCGGTGCTGATCCAGAGCAGGCAGAACCGGCTCCGGGCAGCCCTTCCCGACACCGGTGTCACGGTGGTGATCGCGCTCAGCGCGGCCAACGTCGACTACGCCTCCGGCTACCGCAGTGTCTCCGCGATCGTGCACGGCACCTCTCCGTTGGCCGTCGTGCTCGGCGAGGACCGGCTGACGGTGGCCGGGCCGGTGGCCGACAGCGCCCCCGGTTTCGATGCCGGACTGGTGGAGGAGGACTACTTCGCCTATGGCCGGTTCTTCTTCGAGTCCCCGGGCGGATCTGCCCGGGCCAGCCAGCTGGTCGAACAGCACGACGACTATGCGCACGCGATCGCTGCGGCGGTCCGCGCCGTGGGTGACCCGCATCGGGTCGGGCTCGACCAGCGAGCCTGCCCGGAGCCACTTCGGCGGCGGCTGCACGAGCTGCTCCCGCACGTCGAGTTCGTCGAGGTGAGTGACTGGTTCTCGGCCGTGCGCTCCGTGAAGCTCCCGGGTGAGGTGGACCTGCTCGAACGCTCCGCCCGGGTGGTCGAGTCGGCCATCCTGGCCGGGATCGACGCCGCCGGTGTCGGGGTCACCGAGGCCGAGATCGCCCGGGTGGTCTCGACCGCCCTGGTGGCCGAGGACTTCGAGCCCCGGTTCGTGGTGGTCACCTCGGGACCCCGCTCGGCGCTGGCCGATGCCTCGGCCACGCACCGGGCCCTGGAGGCCGGAGACCTGTTGCGCTTCGACGTCGGCGGCACCCGGGAGGGCTACTGGGCCGATCTGGGCCGGACCGCGGTACTGGGTGCTCCCAGCGACCGGCAGCAGCGTTTCTACGACGCCATCCTGGCGGCCGAGGAGGACCAGTTCGCGCATGCCCGGCCCGGGGTCCCGGCCTCGGAGCTCTTCGACCTGGCGGTCCGCTCGGTCGAGGCCAATGGCGGACCGGCTCCCTACCGCCGACAGCACTGCGGTCACGGGATCGGTCTGGAGGTCTACGAGGCCCCGATCGTGGCACCGGGACATGACCGGCTGCTCGAACCCGGGATGACCTTCTGCTTCGAGACTCCGTACTACGAACTGGGTTGGGGCGGGATGATGGTCGAGGACACCCTGGTGGTCACCGAGGACGGCATCCGGCTGCTCAGCGACCGACGCCGCGAACTTCAGGTGGTCCCGCTGTGAGTGCCTACCTGGGTCATCTCATCCACCCGATCACCGGTGCCACCGTCTCGGAGTCGGAGTCCTATCTGCCGACCCCGATCGACGGCGGGAACGTCTACCCCGTGCCGAGTTACGACCTCACCCGGCTGCGTGGCCTGGAGACCACCGAGGATCCGGGACTGTTCCGCTATCGGCCGCTGCTGCCGGTCGGCGAGGGACCGGTGGTGAGCCTCGGCGAAGGTGACACTCCGCTGGTGGCCACCAGCAACCTCGGCGCCGAGCTGGGGTTGCCGCAGCTCTTCGTCAAGGACGAGTCCCGCAACCCGACCTGGTCCTACAAGGACCGGCTGGCTGCCGTGGCCGTCACCAAGGCGGTCCAGCAGGGCCGGGACACCGTGGTGGTCTCCAGTACCGGTAACCACGGTGCCGCGGTGGCCGCCTACGCGGCCCGGGCCGGGATCCGCTGCGTCGTGCTGACCCTGGCCTCGGTACCGCTTGCGATGAAGACGATGATGCAGGCCTACGGCGCCCAGACGGTGGCGGTGGAGACGCCCAGCGACCGCTGGAAGATCATGCGCCAGGCGGTCGAGGAACGGGGCTGGGTACCGATGTCGGGCTTCGTCGGCCCGCCCTCGGGGTCCAACCCGTTCGGCTGCGAGGGCTACAAGACGATCGCTTACGAGCTCCATGCCCAGCTCGGGGACGTCCCCGATGTGCTGATCACCCCGGTCGCCTACGGAGATGCCCTGGCCGGGCTGGCCCGCGGCTTCGAGGACCTGGTGGCACTGGGGCTGAGCAGTACCGTCCCCCGGTTGGTCGCCAGCGAGCCCTTCGGGCCCTACGGCCGAGCCCTGGCCGAGGGCTACCGGGCCGGTGCGAGCGTGCCGGTCGGCGACACCGTCTCGTTCTCGATCGCGACCCCGATGGCGACCTGGCAGGGCTGGGACGCCTTGGTCCGCACCAACGGTTCAGCGGTCACCGTGAACGACGCCCAGACTCTGGCCGCGCAGCGTCGACTCGCTGCCAGTGACGGGCTCTTCGTGGAGGCCTCCTCGGCCACCACGGTGGCGGGATTGCCGGAACTGATCGAGCGCGGTGTGGTGGGTGCAGACGACCGGGTCGTGCTGCTGGCCACCTCTACCGGGCTGAAGGACATCCCGACAACCGCAGCAGCTCTGCCCGAGGTGCCGGTGATCGATCCGACCCTGGCCGCGCTGGACACCGCGATCGCACGGCAGGAGGAGCAATGAGGCTCGGGGTGGCACCCTCCGGTCGGCGCAGCGCCGCCGATGCGGTCGATCTGGCCCGGCGCGCCGAGCGGGCCGGACTGCACGATGTCTGGATCAGTGAGGACTACCTGGAACGGGGCGCCTTCGCAGTGGCCGGCGCGATCGCCGCGGCCACCGAGCGGGTCCGGGTCGGGCTGGGAGTGGTGAACCCCTGGACCCGGCACGTGGCCCTGATGGCGATGGAGGCGCATGCCCTGGCCGAGGTATCCGGGGGACGCAGCGTACTCGGGCTGGGCGCCTCCAACGCGCGCTGGATGCAGGAGCAACTGGGCATCGACTTCAAGCGACCGATCGGGGTACTCGCCGAGTACACCTCCGCGCTGCGGGTACTGCTCGCCGGTGGCCGGCTGACCGGTCAGGTGCTGGGCACCGAGATGGACTGCGCCCTGGATGCCACGCCGGTCCAGCAGGTGCCCGTCGTCTGGGGCGTCAAGGGTCCCTTGGCCCTGGCCCGGGGAGCCGAGCTGGCCGACGGTCTGATGCTCTCGGTACTCTCCTCCCCCGGCTACGTGCGCTGGGTGCGCGAGACCTACTCGCCCAGTGAAGTGACCGCCTATGCCTCCTTCACCATCGCCGACGACACGACCACGGCGCGGGAGCGGCTGCGGGCTCACACCGCGCGTTACCTGGGCATGCACGGAGCCTCCGCGATCACGGAATACGCCGGGATCGATCAGGATCTGGCCGCAGAGTTGCAGCGTCGGCTACGTACCGGGGAGTCTGCCGCCGAGTTGCTCGACGATGCCACGGTGGGCGCGGTGACCGTATCCGGAACCGTGCCGGAGGCCGCCGGGAGTCTGCTGGCGATGCAAGCTGCGGGCGTCGACTCACTGGTCGTCATCGACGACGGCACCGCGGCTCCGGAGGAACTGGTCGGCGCCCTGGTCCGGGTCGCCGGGGAGGCCGGGCTGCTCGGCTGAGTGCCCGGCTACGGACCGGCCCCGGCCTCCCGGGCCTCGACCGCCAGCACGAACTTGGCCAGATCCCGCGGCTTGCGGGTGGTCAGTCCGGTGAGCTCCTCAATCCGCCGGAGCCGGTAGACCACGGTGTTCTTGTGCACGTGCAGGGCCTGGGCCGTGGCCTGGACCGAGAGGTCCTGGGTCAGATGGGTGCGCAAGGTGACCAGCAGGTCCCCGCCCTCCAGCGGGTCGAGGTAGCGACGGGCCAGATGTCGGCCCATCGAGGGGTCTCGATGGACCAGCACCTCCAGCAGGCAGTCTCGGAACAGACGCACCGCCGTGCCGGGGTCGCGCATCGAGTCCGACTCGAGCACCGTGATCGCCTGCTTGGCGGACACGCCCAGCCCCGACATGCCGACGCAGGTGTCGCTGATCGCCACCAGCGCGTCGCCCATCGAGTCAACACCCAGGGAGTCGCTGATCCGGCCGGCCAGGGTCTGCAGCTCGTCCTGCCAGGGCATCGCGAACAGGGTCAGCCAACCCAGCGACTCCGATTCCACCGTCCCCGAGAGCACCGGAGTGGCGAACATCTGTCGTAGCCGGGTCACGAAGCGATGTCGGTGGCCTTCTGCCCGAGCCTGGTCGGCCGGGCCCCGTGAGGTCAGGGCCACGAGGACGAAGGTGCCCTGCTCATGGTCGTCGATCCCCAGCGTCACCGCCAGCCGCTGCAGCTCTGCCAGTTCGACGCTGGCACCGCTGGCCAGTTGCTGGAACAGCGCGGGCTCGCTCAGCCGCAGGTCCTCCTCGATCTGTCGCTCGATCTCCATGTGCGCCTCGAGCATGGCGTGCTCAAGAGCGTCCAGGGACCGGATCATCGCGGCCCGGCCGTTGCCGATATTGACCCGCCGCACCTGCATTCGAGCGCACCAGTCGACGTACTCGTCGTTGAGCGCGCGCTCGGCGGTACGGAAGGACTGGATCACCGCGGAGGCGGAGACTCCCTGAATGGCCCGCCGCTCGCCGGTGGCGGCCGCGCGCACGAGCTCCTCCGAGGTCGGCTCGCGGTCCTCCAACAGGCAGATGATCACGTTGTGCACGTTCTCGCGGATCCGCTCACGCAGTTCACTGCGCTGGAGCACCAATTCGGCGTAGGCGGGAACCGACGACCAGACCTCGTTGACGATCCTCGTCATCAGGTCGTCGAACTCCCTGAGCATCGCGCGAGCGACGCGGGTGACGTCCTCGGTGATCATCTCGGCCATGGGAGGAACCTATGCGGTCGATTTCATTACCGCGCGCGCGAGTCCCGGCCCGCGCCTCGGTACCCGCTCAGCGGCTACCGAACTCGTCGGCCACCAGGCGCGCCACCCGGTGCACCTGATCGACATCGGAGCCGGTCGGGATGAGCTGAACCTCGTCGGCCCCGATCTCGGCGAAGCCGTGCAGCACCCGGCGTAGCTGCTCCTCGGTGCCCGCGAATCCGGTGCTGGGGGCCATCGCGTCGACGTAGCCGCTCGGGATCCAGTTCATGTAGTGCCGCAGGTGCCGGTGCACCTGCTCGCGGGCTCGCGGGTCGTGCTCGTCATCGGCCAGAGCGAACCAGAACGAGGTGGTCAACCGTGGGCGTGAGCGCTCGGCGGCGGCCCAGGCCTGCTCGGCCCGTCGAAACAGGCCCGCCACCGAGTCCAGATCCAGGTCCAGGGTCACTCCGGCGAGACCGTCGGCCCACTGGGCCGCGTCGGAGAGCGTGCGAGGGCCCATCGTGCCGACCAGGATCGGCGGACCACCGACCTGCACCGGGGGTGGCCCGACCGGGCGCACGGAGCCGGTCAGGTTCTCCACCACCCAGACCCGCTTCATGATGGCCACCCGCTCGGCGAGCTCGCCGCGAGTCTGGGTGGCGGGATCGGCACCGGCCGCTCGATAGTCCTCCTCGCGACCCCCGACGCCCACCCCCACCGTGAGCCGACCGTTGCTGAGCAGGTCACCGGTGGCCAGCGCCTTGGCCAGCGGCACGGGCTCATGCAACTGGGGCACGATGACGGTGGTCACCAGCCGGACCCTCGTGGTCCAGGCCGCCACCGCGCCCAGGAAGGTCAGGGCATCGGGGTTGTCGAAGGCCACCCGCTCGCCGAAACAGAGCGACGAGAAGGGGCCCTCATCGATCGCCCGGGCCCAGGCGTGCAGCACCCCGGCATCGAGATCGGGCTCCATCACCGGCATCGTCATTCCCACCTGCATGCAGCGGATGCTCGCACGTGAATACGGTTCGCGGCCAGCACGAGTCTCGAACGGCCGTTCACCCGACTGCTGGATCCGGACGCGATAGCCTCCGTACACGGCGAAGTCCGGCCGAGTCACCGTCCTTGAGGAGAGCAATGGTTCGCATCCTGGTCAGAGTCCTGGTCTTCCTCGTCTCGGCGGCCGTCGGCATCCTGGTCGCCGCCGCCGTTCTGGACGACGTGCGGATCAGCGCCTCTGGATTCCTCTTCGTGGTCATCATCTACACCGTGATCCAGTCGGTGATCAGCCCCTTCATCGCCAAGATGGCGGCGTTGCATGCGTCCGCGTTCCTGGGCGGCACCGGCCTGGCGGCCACCTTCGTCGCGCTGTTGCTGGCCAAGCTGTTCGGGGACGCACTCACCATCGACGGCGGCGTCACCACCTGGATCGCGGCCACCGTGATCGTCTGGCTGGTCACCGCCGTCGCCACTCTCTGTGTGCCGCTCCTGTTGGTGAAGGCCGGGGTCAGAGCCGCCGAGAGAAGGCCCGTGACTCGTCGCTGAACCGGGTTCGGTCGCATCTCAGGTGGTCGGGAGCAACCCTCGTCGGCGGGCGATCGCGGCTGCCTCGGTCCGTCCCGAGGCGCCCAGCTTGCCGAGGATGTTGGAGACGTGCACCGATACCGTCTTGGTGCTGATGAACAGTTGACCGCCGATCTCACCGTTCGATCTGCCCTCAGCGACCAGGGCCAGAATCTCGCTCTCCCGGGCGGTGAGGGTGGTGGCCGATGCCTTCCGCCGCACGGTGACCGGACGGTCCCCCAGCCGGCGCAGCAGCGATTCGGCGCCGAGACCGGTGGCGGCCTCGCGTACCTGCCGGCCCAGCGTCCTCGCGGCCGTCGCGTCCCCGGTGCTCTGCAGCACTCCGGCCAGTTCCAGGCGGACCCGGGCGAGCTCTAGCACGTGACCGAACTCGTCGAAGGCCCGCTCCGCCTCCCACCAGGCCGCGACCAGCGACTCCCCGGTGACCGACTCTTCGTCCAGTCGCCAGCGCCAGCGCAGCACCTCGGCCTCGAACCGAGCCTGCCAGGCTCTCCCCTCCGGACCCCAGTGGCCGGGGCCCGAGGCGAAGCGCTCCAGCACGACCGAGACCTGACGATGAAGCCGACCCACCCAGTCGAGGTACCGGTCGCGCTGGGTGTCGGAGGCAGCCGACAGTGCCTCGCCCACCCATCCGATCGCGACCGCTGCCAACCGGACCCGCCCGCCGAACTGCCTGGTCCACAGGGTGGCGAGTAGGTCGACGGCCTCGTCGTGCAGGGCCATCACCCGCTCCACGTCACCGACCTCAGCGGCCGCGCGCATCGCGGGCTCCACGCCCCAGACCGCCACCACACCGTCTCGGCCCCAGTGCTTCTTGAGCGATCCGAGCAGCCCGGTCACATCCTGTCCGCGGGCCTGCAGGATGGGTACCCGGACGGTGTCCAGGATGGCCCGCTGCAGGCTCGACCCACCGGTCAGCTCACACATCGGGAGCGCTTGGTCCCACTCGCCGCGGAGCATCCGGATGAAGGCCAGCTGCCAGCGTGCCTCGAACGCGTAGGGCGCTCGCTGCTGACCGGCCGCGTCGGCCCGCCGCGCCGCCGACGCGAACCACTCGATCGCCTGGTCGAAGTCGCCCCAGTCCTGATAGGACCGGGCGATCAGGAACCGACCACGCACCTCGGCGGCCAGCGCTCCGGACTCCTCGGCCCGCTGTACCGCCTCGCGCAGCGACTCGCGCAGTCCCTCTTTGGGTCCGGTCTTCTTGAGGCTGCTCAGCGTGGTCACCGCCTCCGAGGCGATCTCGGGCAGTCCCAGCCGCTCCGCCAGCGCCAGCGCCTCCATACCGGGCCCCTCGGCCTGGGGATAGTGACCGAGGCAGTACAAGACCTTGGCGTGGTTGGCCAGGATCCGGGCCCGCAGTCCACTGTCGCCCTCGGGGGCCAGCATCAGCGCCCTCTCGGAGACCTCGATCGGGTCCTGGGAGGGAAAGTCCGTGAGCGCCAGCGCCACCGCCTGGGAGGTCAGCATCCGGGCCCGGGCGGTGCCCGGGGAGTCCGCCGGGAGCCGGTCCAGTTGCTCGCCGACCAGGGCCGCCGCGCGCTCGAGCTCCCCGGTCGCTACCAGTGCCTCACAGGCCGCCGCGGTGAGCTTCGAGACGTCCACCTCGACGGCGCTCGCCGGTCTGCTCGCCACCAGTTCCAGCGCCTGCTGATAGTGCAGGGCGGCCTCATTCGGGCCGCCGATCGCGAGCGCTTCGTGTCCGGCCCGGATACTGGCTTCGAGGCCCGTCTCGACGTCGTGGGCCAGCCTCGCGTGCCGGGCCAGTTCGGCGGCCGTTCCATTCGCCCGGCCCTGTTTCAGGGCCGCCACATAGGCGGCATGCAGCCGGACCCGCTCGCCCGGAAGCAGGTCGTCGTAGACCGCCTCACCGAGCAGCGCGTGACGGAATGCGTATCGGCCCTCGTGTGCGATCAGGACGTGAGACTCCACCGCATTGCGCAGTCCTTCGTCCAGAGCCGACTCGGTGAGCCCGCAGACCGCCGTCAGCATGTCGTGAGCCACCGTGCGACCCGCTACGCAGGCAGCCCGAACCACCTGCCGAGCCAGGTCGTCGAGGCGATCGAGGCGGACCAGCAGCACGTCCGCGAGTTCGGCCGGCACCCGACTGCCCGCGGTGCTCGCCGCGCTGGCCAGCTCTTCGACGAAGAACGGGTTGCCTTCGGCTCGGGTGATGATCTCCTGCACTTCCCCGGCAGCCAGTCCGTCCGGCACCAGGAGCAGCACGAGCTCGCGGACCGCCTCGTCGGGCAAGGGCCCCAGTTGGAGCCGCTCCACCACAGAGAGCCGCGACCACTCCGCCACCTGCCGGCGCAGCGGATGGCGCCGGTGCAGATCGTCGGTGCGGAACGAACCGACCAGAGCCACCGATGCCGAGAACGTCCGGGTGAACAGGTAGCTGAGCAGGTCGCGTGTCGACTGATCGGCCCAGTGCAGGTCCTCGATCACCAGCAGCAGGCCGGTGGAGCCGGCCGCCTCGTCCAGCAGTACGTGCAGCGCATCGAAGAGAGCCACCCGATCGAGGGCACCGGGCTGGTCGTGCTCCTCACGTTCACCGCTCAGCATCCGGCGCCCCGGCTGGAGTCGGGCCAGACTCGGTCGACCTGCCATCACTCGTTCGACCAGTTCCGGCGACCGATCGGCCAGCTGGCCGATCATCTCGGAGAACGGCAGGTAGGGCAGGGCGCTGCTGCCGAAGTCCAGGCAGTGACCGGTCAACACCTGACGTCCCTGGGCGCCGACCCGCTCGGTCAGCTCGGCCAGCAGGCGGGTCTTGCCGACCCCCGCATCCCCGGCGAGTAGTACCGACCTCATCCGTTCGCCGGGAATCGCCGGGACCGAGGCGGCCGGGTGCGGATCTGCCGCCCCGATCAGGGCTAACAGTTCCGCAAGCTCGAGGTCACGACCGACCGTGCGGACACTGCTGTTGCTGGGCACATCGGCCATTATCGCCCGTGCACCCCGGTGACCGGTCGCACCAGATGCGTCAGTTGACCGAGCCAGCGGGCCGGCCCGAGGTCTCGGCCCGACGACATACTGCGGGGATCGTGGCGTACGGAACGGCCCGATCGGAGATTCTCCTGGATCTGCTGTGACCGGTAGGCCACTTCAGCCCTGACCACCGGAAGGTTGGCGGTGCTCATGGTGGGCTCCTCTCTGTGACGGTTGTCGAATGGCCCTCTCGGCCATCACTGACGAGCCTCCTCGTCTGAGGTGGGAGCACACATCGGGCGACTGCCCTATTCCGGCGCGCCGACTACCTCAGATCGGCACGGCCGGCCGGCCGGGTTTCGCCCAGGCATGTATCACCGGGTCCCTGCGCCGCTCCTGATGAGTGTCCGAACCACCTCAGAAGGGGTCCTCATGAGACTCGTCAATCGGGGCTTCGCAGCCCTCGCCGCCATCGCCGTGACGGCAGCACTGACCACCGTGGTCTCCATCGCGCCGGCCGGGGCCGACACGGTGAACGACCCACCGATCCGATCCATCAACGGACCCACCACCGGGCTCGGCAGCCTCTCATCCTCGGTACACACCACCGAGGGAACCTGGGTGGTCAGCTACAGCGGCCCCACCGCGCTGCGCCTGTTCTCACCCAACGCAAACGGTAACGCGGCTCCGATCCGGTCGATCGCCGGTGCCAACACGGGCCTGACCTATCCCTGGGACGTGACCACGGATGCTGCCGACAACCTCTACGTAGCCGACTACCTCAGCAACAGCATCCGGATCTTCACCGCCAACGCGAGCGGCAACGTCTTCGCCGCCCGTGTCATCTCCGGGGCCGCCACTCAGTTGTCCCGACCTACCGGCATCGACCTGGATGCCCAGGGCAATATCTACGTGGCGAACTACTCCAGCAATCAGATCAACGTCTACGCCCCGAACGCCTCGGGCAACGCCACTCCGGTCCGCGTGATCGGCGGCCTGGCCACCAAGCTCTCCCAGCCGACTCATCTGCGGCTGGTGGCGGGTCGACTCTGGGTACCCAACCTGGGCGATAGCTCGGTGCTCGCCTTCGACAAGGACGCGACGGGCAACATGTTGCCGCTGTCCCAGCTCAAGGGGCCGGCGACCACCCTGTCCACGGTCTGGGGCGTGGCACTCGATCCCCGGGGAAATATCTATGTGGCCAACGCCGCCAAGGTCGACATGTTCGCGCCCAACGCCACCGGGGACGTCGCTCCGCGGCGCACCCTGGCGGGGACCGCGACCACGTTGACGTCGGCGATCTCGATCGATCTCGACTCCGACTGGAATCTCCGGGTGGCCGATGCCGGCGGTGCCTGCCTCACCTTCGCACCTCTGGCCGGCCCCACGCCGCCACCCGCCGCCCGTGCCCCCGGAAAGGTCCGTTCACTGAAGGTCCACGGCAGCAAACGGGCGGCCAGACGATCGGTCACCTGGCGATCACCCTCCAGCAACGGCGGTCGCCCGATCACCGGCTACCGGGTCTCGGTCCGCAAGGGCGGCAAGGTGCTGCTGACCCGCAAGGTCACCGGTACCCGCACCGTGCTCAAGAAGCGTCAGCTCCGTCAGGGCACCCTCCAGGTCAGCGTCTCGGCCCGAAACTCGGTCGGTTCCGGTGCCGCCACCAAGGTCAGGTTCAAGGTCCGGCGCTGATCATCCAGGCGCGGCCCCACCTCATCGGTGGGCAACCGCGGCTGTGCCCGGGGAACGGGGGGCCCCGGGCACAGTCATGCCCGGCCTGGGTCTGGCCTGCGCGCCTTTGGCCGCAAGGGACCCGATCCGGCCGGAATGGCGTTAACGTGAGTCCGGGACGCGATGTATCAACGACGGCACCTGCCGCCTCCTGCCTTGTATGAGGACGATGCCGAGGGTCGAGATGGAACCACACCCAGATCCCGGCCCGAGCGCACCGGGCGGATCCAGCACGAGCAGATGGCAGTCGGCCGGCGCCTACTTCACTCGATGGCGAGCCGGTGATCCGACCGGACTCGATGACCTGATCCGACTACTGAGCCCGGTTCTGTGGCAGATCGCTCGCGCCTCCGGCCTGGACACCCATCGCGCCGAGGACGTCGTCCAGGCCACCTGGGTCGCTCTGGTGGACCGCGCCGAGAGCATCCGCGACCCGCAGGCCGTCCCCGCGTGGCTCACCATGGCCACCCGCCGGGAGGCTTGGCGGGTGCTCCGCATCGAGCGACACACCGTGCCGGTCGGAGACGAGGTCCTGGCCGGCAGATTGCCCGACACGGCGTCCGCCGAGAACGCGGTGGTGAGCGGCGACAACCACACCAGGCTGTGGCGAGCGGTGGCCGATCTCGACGCCCGCTGTCGGCGTCTGCTCCGGATCGTCGCCTTCTGCGAACGTCCCGACTATGCGGGAATCGCCCAGGATCTCCGGATGCCGATCGGCAGCATCGGCCCGACCCGATCCCGGTGTCTGGCCAAACTGCGGATCGCCCTGGACGCTCAGGGAGGAGCCCGGTGAAGGACATCACGCCAGCAGGTGATCACGACGAACAGCCCACCGACGAAGAGCTGCTCGCCTCTCTCGCCCGGCTCTGGCAGGTCGTCGACCCGATGCCCGATGACCTGCCCGAGCGGATCGTGGTGCACCTGGCGCTGGCCGGGCTCACCGACGAGCTCTCCGACCTGCTGCTGATCGCCTCAGGGCATGAACTTGAAGGGGCCCGCGCCGCAGAGAGCCTCGGTGACACGAGCCGGGGCACCAGCATGGAGTTCGCCGGGGGCGGGCTGAGCATGCTGCTGCGGCTCACCCCACAGCAGGCGGACGTGGTCCGCCTCGACGGCTGGGTCGATCCACCGGGAAGCCGGATCATCGTGGTGAGCCAGCGGGACGGAACCTGGCACACCCGGGCGGATGAGTTCGGCCGATTCGAGTTCCCCGAGCTGCCCCCGGGGAACACCCGGATCACGCTGGGCACCGGCGCCCGGCCGGTGACCACCCAGCCCTTCCCCCTGTGACCCAGACCCCACCACCGGCCCCCAGCCAGGAGACCAATCCAGGAGATCAGCGTGAACCCTCCCTTCCCGCCCGCAGCTCGCCCGCACCGCCCCCGAAAGGACGGAATACCCGTATCGAACCCGGGCGACGCCGACCCCCTGCCCTCCGGGGCCAGACTGCTGGACCCCGGCACCTCGCTGAGCGTGGCCGGCGTACCGGCCCGGGTCACCGGGTATCTGGCCGATCGGCTGCTGGTCTCGGCGCTACGTGATCTGGACGAGGTACTGGCCCAGCTCGATCCGCTCGCCGAACGACTCGGCTGGCAACTGACGGTCGATGAGAAGGGGCCGCGTACCCGGCTCTCGGAGTCCGAGCAGAGCCGGGCCCGGCGAGCCCGACGGCTGCCCTGAGCCACCGGCCGGCTCGGTGTCACCCGACTGCGCATCAGCGTGCCGCAGGCCGCCGCGGTGAGTGCCCCCGACGGCTGGGTACTGCTCCAGCAGGCCCGCGCCGAATACGGCGTGCCGAAGGTCCAAGGGATCGGATTGGACCACCTGATGACCGTGTCGCCGTTCGGTGTCTCGAACCCGTTCGGTGTCTCGAACCCGTTCGGTGTCTCGAACCCGTTCGGTGTCTCCAACCCGGTGGCCTCCTACGCGCTTCCTGGGACCGGTGGCCGGCAACCGGTCGCGTATCTGGCCCCGGCACCTCATCGACACGAAGGTCAGGCACTAGGGCAGCGTCGGCCCGTGGTCGGGATACTCGACACCGGCTGTGGCCCGCACCCGTGGTTGGACGGAATCGTCCGGACCGATATCACCCTGGACGGCGAACCGATCGGTTTCAGCGACCCGAGCACCTCACCCGAGGCCCATCCCGACCAGGTCGGTCCGCTGGACGGCGCTCTCGACCTCTTGTCCGGGCATGGCACGTTCATCGCCGGGCTGGTGCGGCAGACCTGCCCGGATGCCGACATCCTGGCGTGGCGGATCGTGGGCTCCGAGGGACCCATCGCAGAGTCGGACTGGATGGAGGCACTGGTCCAGATCGCCGAACTGAACCGGCGCGCTCGGGTCGGCGAGGCCGGGGGCCAGCTGATCGACGTACTGAACCTCTCGATGGGCTATTACCACGAGACTCCGGAGGACCTGCTGTTCGACCCGACCATGGCCGAGGTGCTCTCGGCGATGGCCGAGTCCGGACTCAGTGTGGTCTGCTCGGCAGGCAACGACGCCACGACCCGTCCGTTGTTCCCGGCAGCGTTCGGGGCTACGGACCTGACTCCTCTCACGCCCCCGCAGGGTGCGCCCATCCTGGCTGTCGGCGCGCTGAATCCGGACGCGGAGACGGTGGCGCTCTTCTCGAATGCCGGGCCCTGGGTGCGCTGGTATCTGCCCGGCGCCGCCCTGGTCTCGACCGTGCCCTGCTTCCAGGGGGGCCTCGAACCGATGGCCCGAACCACCTCGGCCGGCCGGCTGCGGGCATCGGTCGACCCGGACGATTTCAGCAGTGGATTCGCCGTCTGGAGCGGTACCTCTTTCGCGGCCCCGGTGGCGGCGGGTCTGCTGGCCCACGCGATCCACCCAGGCCTGCCGGATCATGCCGGCGTCGAGGAGCCGGATCTCTCGGTACCACGTGCCTGGCAGGCTCTGGCAGAGGTCGCGCCGTGAGTCCATGATGGGAAGATGCTCACTGCCTCGCAGTTGCACGACCGAGGGCTCGGGGCCGCGAACTCAGGCCGCTTCGGAGCCGCTCGGCGACTGCTGAACACCGCCGCCGCCCGCGACCCCGACACCGAGTTGCGCGACCGGATCGATCTCAGTCTGGCCTATGTCACCGCAGAGCAGGGCGACCTCGAGACCGGTCTGGCGTTGTGTACCCGAGTGCTCACTCGTACGGCCTCGCCGCAGGTGGCGGCCCTGGCACACAGCCAACTCGGGTTGCTGCACATGCGGGCCGGTCAGAGCACCGAGGCACTGCGGCATCTCAACGCGGCCATGCGTTCGGGCCGACTCGACGACCTGGGTACCGCTCGGGCCATGATCAACCGCGGCGTGGTGCAGCTTCAGCGCGGCCACGCGAGATCCGCCGCCGGCGACCTAGATCGCGCGGCCGTCTCATTCGAGGCCCTGAACGAGCCGATCCAGGCGGCCCAGGCCCGACACAACAGCGGGTACGCCCTGCTCCCTACCGGCGATCTGGTGGGCGCTCTCCACCGGATGGAGGCGGCCCGCAGCGTGCTGGCTCCGCTCTCCCCCGCTTTTCGGGCCGTCTGTGACCAGGACCGGGCCGAGGTCCTACTCGCCGCCGGACTGATCTCAGAGGCACGGGTGGCCCTGGCCGGTGTCGTAGAGGCTTACGGCGCTCAACGGCTACGCCGCAACCAGGCCGAGGCCGAAGCCCTCTTGGCCCGTTTGCTGTTGGTCGAGCACCCGGACCGCGCGCGACTGACGGCGCGCCGCGCGGCACGCCGCCTGCGTGCTCTCGGACTGACGGTCTGGGCGGACCGTGCCGAGTTGATCGAGTTGGAGGCCTCGGTCACGTTGGGCCGAGAACCCGCGCTCGTGGTGCGCCGAGCCGAGGCACTGGCCACTCGGCTTCAGGAGGCCAAACTGCCCCGTGAACGGGCCACGGCACTGCTCCAGGCTGTCCGTGCGGAGGTGGCTCGGGGACGACCGGTCGCTGCCGCCGAGCGACTGAAGCAGATCAGGATCGACCCTGAGGCACCGGTCGGCATCAGGGTCATGGAACGTGAGGTCCGGGCTCAGGTGGCTGCCGCCCGGGGACATCGAGGACGGGCCTGGCAGCAGGTACGCGCAGGCCTCACCGAACTGCATCTGTGGCAGTCCTCCTTCGGCAGCCTCGACCTGCAGTCCTCGCTGATCGGTCACGGTCGCCGGCTGGCGCTCACCGGCATCCGGTTGGCGCTCGCCAGCGGCGACCCGGCCGAGGTCTTCGAATGGTCCGAGCGGGCCCGGGCGCTCAGTTCCCGGGTGCTGCCACTGCCGACGCCGGATCCGCACCGCGCAGACCAGGCGTCAGCCGACGATCTGCGGGAGCTGCGCCGACTACGTAATGAACTGGCCGCGGGCCGGGGCTCTCGGCACGACGCCGCCCGCGAGCGGGCGTTGCGGGATCGGGTCAGGCACACAGGGTGGGCAGGTGCGGGATCGGGATCGGTACTCGAACCGGTCTCACTGGGCACCCTGCGAACCATGCTGGGCCAGGAGACCACGTTCTTGGCCCATCAAGTCGTGGGTGGGCAGCTCCACCTGCTCGAGGTCGCCCCCGACCGGGTCCGAGTGATGCCGATGGGGAGTTTCGCGCCGATCACGGACACCCTGGCCGGCCTGGGTGCCGATCTGGCCACCGTGGCCGGGAGGCTGCCGGTACGGCTCTCCAGCTCGGTCCGGGCCGGACTCGGGGCCCGGCTGGCCCGGCTGGGTGAGCAACTGCTCGGCGGTGTGGAGGTCGGCACCGGCAGGGTGGTGTTGACGCCCACGGTGCTGCTCTCCGCGGTGCCCTGGGGCATGTTGCCGTCCCTGCGCGGTCAGGCGATCACGATTCCGCGCTCGGCCACCCGTTGGGTCCATGCGCTGGGGGTCCCGCACCCCGGCGGCGCCCCTGATGCCCCTCGGGTGGGACTGGTGGCCGGTCCCGGCGTCGAGCGGGCGATGGACGAGGTGACCGTCTCGGCCCGACACTGGCCCGGCGCGCGGATACTGACCGGATCCGAGGCCACCGCCGAGCGGGTCAGCGACCTGGCCCGAGGGGTCGATCTGCTGCATGTCTCGGCTCATGGGCGTCATGTCGCGGACAATCCGCTGTTCAGTGGCGTCGAGCTGATGGACGGAACCTGGTTCGGCTACGACGTGGGGCGGCTCGACTCGACTCCGGCAGCGGTGCTCCTCTCCGCATGCGAACTGGGGATGAGCACCGCCCGTGCCGTCGAAGAGACCCTGGGCATGACCACCGTCTGGCTGCATGCCGGGGCCCGCTGCGTGATCGCCTCCCCGGCGCCGGTGAACGACGACCTGGCCTGCGAGGTTCTGCAACGGGTGCACTCCCGCCTCGCCTCCGGGTCGGATCCGGCGACTGCGCTGGCACAGGGCTCCGCAGAGGTCGGCGGTGCTCCGTTCCAGTGCTACGGCACCGGCTGGTGACCGGGCCCCTGCGCACGAAAGTCGGTCGCGACACTCCCCACGCAGCAGATTCAGGAGCAGAATGAAATGCTATGGCATCGGTACTGACTCATCTGTGGTTCGGGAACAACCAGGCCGTCGAGGCCGCGACCTTCTATGCCGAGCACATTCCTGACTCGGCCGTCACCCGGGTGACCACCGCCCGCGTGAGCGCCGACCGATCGGTCGGCGAGATCGTCGAGTTCACCGTGGCCGGACATCCGGTCATCGGGCTCAATGCGGGACCGGAGTTCCATCTCAACGAGGCGTTCTCCTTCTACCTGCGCGTCCAGGGGCAACGCGAGGTCGACCACTACTGGGAGATCCTCACCTCCGACGGTGGAGAGCCTGGACCCTGCGGCTGGTGCAAGGACAGATACGGCGTCTCCTGGCAGGTCGTCCCCACAGAGCTCGAGGAGCTCTGCGGGGACTACGGCACCGAAGCCAGTCAACGGGCCTGTCAGGCGATGCTGCGGATGGGCAAGATCGACGTGGCGACCCTTCAGGCCGCCTACGACGGCGGCTGAGCCGCGACGGACACCAGTCCATTTCCAGTGCCGATTTCGGTGGTGCCCGACTTCGCTAGTACAGGGATGCCGCCAGGAACTCCAGGATCTCGCTGCGGGCCTCCTTCGCCTGGGGCACCAGGTTCGGCATGCTCAGGAAGCCGTGCGTGGCTCTCCGGTACTCAGCGAGGCGCGCCGGGGTTCCGGCGGCCTGAAGGTGGGCCGTGTAGCAGCGCCCATGATCGGCTAGCGGATCGATGGTGGGCACGACCACGAGTGCCGGCGCGAGCCCGGTCGGGTCCGCGCTGAGCAAGGGTGAGTATGCGCGGGCATCGAGGGGCGGTGGGACGGCGAGGCGCAGCAGCATCCGCATCTGCCCCAGGTTCAAGGCCGGGCTGTCGGCGTGCCGACGCATCGAGTCATGGTCGAATCCGGCCTCGGTCAGGTCGACGGCGGGGTTGACGAGCACCTGGGCCCTCAACCTCAGACCGGCATCCCTGGCCCGGATCGCCACCAGAGCGCAGAACAGCGCCCCGGCGCTCTCCCCCAGTAGCGCGACCCGGCTGGAATCGACTCCCCACTCCTCTGCATGACCGATCGCCTGCTCCAGCACGTCCCAGACGTCGTCGACCGGCGCCGGCAGGGGCGTGACGTGATCGAGGAGCCGGTGCTCGACCGAGAGGACCACCGCAGGCAGTCGGGCGGCCAGATGACTGTTCAACCAGTCACTCTGCACCGCGGTTCCCACGAATCCGCCGCCGTGGACCTGAATGATCAACGGCAACATGCTCGCTGGCTGACTCTCGGTACCCGGCGACGAGGGTCGGTGCACTCGGACCCGGAGCATCCCGTCGGGCAGGGCCAGCTCCCGCCAGGAAGCGGTGGCACCCCGTTCCGGGGACCCCATGATGAGTCGCGCCGCGCGAGAGGCGCGTTTGCGGTTCACCGCCTGTTGCAGCGCAGCCAGTCCCTCCGCCGTGATGCGGGACCAATCCGGTTCCTTGCCGAGCCTCTGCATGATCCTGACCCCGAGTGGTGCGCGTTCTTCGTCCGTGCTTCGCCTCATGGCTCGTCCCTCGGTTCTCAACGTCGCCGCAACAAGAGGATGACGACCGCCAACCCCGCCAGGCACGGCAACAACCCGATCAACCCCAACACCGGCGCCAGGCCCGTGTCGCCGGAGGTGTCTCTGATGAACAGGGCCGTGAGCGCTGTGCCGGTACCGAGCACGAATACGGCCAGGGCCGACCAATGCGCCCAGGGCCTGGCCGACCTCACGACCCAGAGCGTCCAGACCCAGCCCACCACGCCGAGCACTCCGACGACGGCCGAGAGGACCAGGTAGGTGGTCACCGCCGTGTCGATGCGCTCCACGGTGTACCCGGGGTAGCCGGCTCGAAGGTGGCCGGCCTGCACCTGTGCGGTGACGCGGTCGATGAACGGCGCAAGTGCCGCGGCGACCGTCAAGGCCAGGCCGAGGCCTATCACCGTCAGCGTGCCCGTGTCGCCGGCTCTGGTCTGACTGATGCTGCTCATCCTGACTCCCTCGGTAATTCTACGCTGTAGGACTATCTGAACAGGGTAGGTTCTACAACGTAGAATTCGCAAGGAGGATCGAATGGCTGGACGCACACGTGGCATGTCCGCGGGCCTGAGCCGCGAACACATCGTGAGGACGGCGGTGGCGCTCGTCGACCGGGACGGCCTGGATCGCTTCGGAGTACGACGCCTCGCCGACGAGCTCGGCGTCGATGCGATGTCGATCTACCACCACATCAAAGGCAAGGCCGCGTTGCTGGACGCCATCTCGGAAGCAGTCCTGTCCGAGGTGATGGTCCCCGACCCAGACGATTCCTCGAGCTGGGAGGAGATGACACATTCGGCCCTGTGCAGCTATCGAGAGATGGCCTTCCGACACCCGGCGGTCTTCCCACTGCTGACCACCCGAGCCCAGACCTCTGCCGTCGCACTGACCGCCCTCGAGAGACTGGTCACCGCGATGCGCGAGTCCGGCCTCCCCGATCAGGTGGTCGCGGAGGCGCCGATGATGCTGTTCAGCTTCGTCAACGGCTACCTGCTCGCCGTACTGAGCGGCACCCCCGATCAGGTCGGCGACCTGCCCGCGATCGATGCCGCGTCCTATCCGACGATGGCGCGCTTGATGCCCCTCCAGGCCGGATACGGGTCTCCGGCAGAGTTCGATCGGATGATCGGAACCTTGATCATCGGGATCCGGACCCGCGCGGACCACTCACTCACGGACACCTCGCCTTTCTGACACCCCCTCGCCGCCGAGCGCGAGTCACCGGATCGCAAGAGTTGTTACGCGGGTATCAAGAAACGCCGCCTCGTGGAGATATTTTGCGCATCCCCCTCGACCGGCGACCGGGAGCCTGTCACCTTGGGGAACGTGGAGGGGAGGCCGAGGGCGTCAACGCAGGGCCCGGCAAACGCATGAGCAGCATTTGACCCCTGCGAAGTTCGGTGAGGGGATGTTTATCGTCGGGTAACTTCCATCCCCGGAGACCCGTCCTGCGCCCCGGCTCCCCATCACGCCGGACCCGGCGCCCGCTCAGCCCAGATGAGTGATCTCGACATCACCCCAGCGCTCCCGCAGATACTCGGCGACCACCCTCCGGTGACAGTGCTCCGCCTTCTCCTCACCACACAGCAACACTCTGTTGTCGAGCTCCGCGGGCCGGAGCGACTCGTCGATCCGCCGCTCCCGGATCAGCGTCAGGAACTCGGCACTGAACCGGTCCCACCCGCCACCGTGCTTGCGGTACTCCTCCAGAATCGACTCGGACGGCGCCAGCTGCGGAAGGTGGCGGTACTCCATCTGGCAGATCTCGCGCAGAAAGAACTCCAGGTCGTCGCGCTTCGCGAACCCGGCCAGCTGGGAGAGGTTGTGCAGGCGCACGTCGACCACCCCGGTAGCGCCGGACTCCTTCAGCAGACCGAAGAACACCCGGGCAGACTTCCTGGTCGACCCGATCGTGAACAGTCGAACCATCAGACCCTCACCGTCGGCAGGCCCGCCACCTGCAACTCCAGGGACTGACGCTTCTGGTGAACCGTCAGATAGCGCAGTCCCTCCGGTCCGGCCACGAAGGCGCGCTGCGAGCGGCGCGGCAGGATCGCGAGGGACCCCTCGGCGAGGTGAACCTCGCCAGATTCGGTGACGAGGAGGCCGGCACCCGCCAGAACCAGGATCAAGACGTCGACGTCGGGCCCGACATGCGCGTCGATCTTCTTGTCCGGCGGTAGCGCGATCAGGTTGGAGTCGAGGTCACACTCGCGTTGTTCCAGCGCCCATACCGCCCCGTGCGCCTCCACCCCGGACTCGGCCAGCACGGCCGTGGTGTCGACGAGCACCCGCGGCAGGGGGCCACTGGACAGCTTGGTGATCCTGATCCGCCAGTCCCTGATCTCGCGGTTGAGATACTCCCATCCGAAGCCGCCCGCATAGTCCGTCTCGAACTCGTCGTGAAGGTGCTTGGGGTCGTGGTCGTTGATCAGCACGAACGCTCCCCCGAGCGGAAGCTCCCGGTACGTCCTGAAGATGGTCGGGTGCTTGTCCGGCTTCCGCATCCCCCGAACGTCCAGCTCGTGCACGGTGGGCTCATCTAGCGTGGACGACATCGCGACTCCTCTGATTAATACAACATGGACTTGTGTAAACTATAGGCATGGCTCCTTCGAACACCCCGACAGCGACCAGGCGGCGGGACGAGATACTCCGGTTGCTGCGCCGATCGGCCGACCCGATGAGCATCAACGAGGTCGCCTCGGAGTTGGGGGTCCACGTCAACACGGTCCGCTTCCACCTCGACAGACTCGTGGCCACCGGACAGGTGCACCGCGACACCGTCCATCAGGGTGGGCCCGGTCGCCCGGCCGCCCTGTTCGCCGCGGTCCCCGGCATGGACCCCGCCGGGCCACGCCACTACGAACTCCTTGCGCAGGCATTCGCCGCCGGTCTTGCCGCGGCACCGGATACCGCGGACCGAGCCCTCGACACCGGTCTGCGCTGGGGACACGAGATCGCCGGGAGCAGCCGGGCCGAAGGCGGGGACACCTCCCTCGAGGCACTGGTCGACGTGCTCGACGGCCTGGGCTTCGCACCGGAGAGGCTCGACGACCCCGAGCAGCCCAAGATCGGCCTGCGGCACTGCCCCTTCCTGGAACTGGCCGTCCTCAGATCCGAGGTGGTGTGCCCGATCCACCTCGGCGTCATGCGAGGCGCCCTGGAGGCCTGGGACTCCCCGCTCACCGTGGACCGACTCGAGCCCTTCGTAGAGCCCGACCTATGCATGACCCATCTGTCTCGAAGAGGAACCCGATGACCACCATCAGCTCACTGCCCGAGCTCAGCACCGCACTGCTCGACACCGCTCGCAGCGCCACCTCCGGCCGGGCCGCCCGCACCCTCCATGGCGGGCACGAGGCCACTCTGCGACAGACTCTGATGGCCCTGAGCGCCGGCAACTCCCTGGGCGAACACGACAGTCCGGGCGAGGCGACGCTCCAGGTGCTCGTGGGACGAGTGCGCCTCAGCGCCGGTGACTCCCACTGGGAGGCCGGCGCCGGCGATCATCTGGAGATCCCTCCCGCCCGCCATGACCTGGCCGCCATCGAGGACGCCGTGGTGCTGCTGAGCGTGGTCGTGAACACCGGTCGCTGAATAGGTGCGCTGAGCTCAGACCTCGGGAAGTTCCGGCAGCAGGGAGTCGCTGGGGCGGTCACCGCCGAGGTGGCGGGCGCTGTTGACCAGCCCGACCAGACTGAACGCCTGCGGCGTATTGCCCAGGTGCCGTCCCGTCGTCGCGTCGTACTCCTCGGGCAGCATCCCCACGTCGTTGCGCAGCGAGAGCAGTCGCTCGAAGAGAGCCTCGGCGCGCTGGGTCTGCCCCAGGCCGTGCAGCGCGTCGACCATCCAGAAGCTACAGGCCAGGAACGCCGACTCATGCCCGGGCAGCCCATCGGGCCCGCCGTCGGCCTCGGTGTCATAGCGCAGCACGAAGCCCTCATGGTCGAGTTCCCGGGCCACCGCTTCGACGGTACCGACGACCCGTGGGTCGTCCCAGGGCAGAAAGCCGACCCGCGGAATCAGCAGCAGCGAGGCGTCCAGGCCGCGTGAGCCGTAGAACTGGGTGAAGGTGTTGCGTGTGGCGTCGTACCCCAGTTCGCACACCTCGGCGTGGATCTGATCGGCGACGGCCTGCCAGGCCTCGACGTCTCCCTCGACGCCATGTTCCTTGACGGTACGGATCGCCCGGTCGAAGCCGACCCAGGCCATCACCTTGGAGTGAACGAACTGTCGACGTGGTCCGCGCATCTCCCACAGGCCGTTGTCGGGTTCGGCCCAGTGCTTGGTGAGCCAGTTGAGGATCCCCCGTTGCAGGTCCCAGGCCGACTCGCTGGTGCCCAGATCGGATTCACGGGCCAGGTGGAGGCCGTCCAGCGTCTCACCCCACACATCCAGTTGGAGCTGCTCGGCCGCGGCATTGCCGACTCGCACCGGCTGCGACCCCTCGTATCCGTCGAGCCAGTCCAGGGTGATCTCGGGCAGTCGCTGGGTGCCGTCGAGTCCGTACATGATCTGCAACTTCTCGGGATCCCCGGCGGCGGCCCGAAGCAGCCATTCGCCCCAGGCCATCGCCTCCTCGGTGAAACCCGAGCCGAGCAGCGCCTGCAGGGTGAAGGTAGCGTCTCGCAGCCAGCAGTAGCGGTAGTCCCAGTTACGCACCCCGCCGATCTCTTCGGGCAGTGAGGTGGTGGCAGCCGCGACGATGGCCCCGGTAGGCACGAAGGTGAGCGCCTTCAGCAGGATCAGCGAGCGCCGCACCTCGGGTGCCCATCGCTCCCCGATCGTGCACTGATCGATCCATTCGGACCAGAACGACCGGGTCTGGGCCAGGGCCCGCTCGGGGTGCGCCGGCTTCGGTTGGGGCAGGTGCGACATCTCGTGGGTCAGCACGAAGCTCACCCGCTCCCCCTCGGTCACCGTGAAGTCGGCCCGCAGCACCGTGTCCTCGCGCCGCATCTCGACGTCGGATTGCAGCCACACCGCGTCCGGGCCGGCGATCGCCGTGATCACCTGTTCGCCAACGCCCTCGCCACCGGGGATCCCGATCGGCCCCTCGCCGACCCGGATCCACGGCTTGATCCGGCCGTAGTCGAAGCGCAGACACAGGGTGGTCTGCATCTCGACCGCACCGCGCAGACCCACGACGGTCCGCACCACGTCGGCGGCATGACCGCGCGGCGGCATGAAGTCGATCACCTCGACGGCACCCTGCTCGCTCTCCCAGATGGTGTGCAGCACGAGGGTGTCCACCTCGTACTCGCGCGAGGTCGCCGTGCCACCGGCTGCGGGGGCCACCGTCCAGTGGCCGGCGGAGTCATCATGGAGCAGCGCGGCGAAGCACGCCCGGTCATCGAAATGGGGCAGACACAACCAGTCGATCGAACCGTCCCGGGCCACCAGTGCCGCGGTGTGCATGTCCCCGATCAGGGCGTAGTCCTCGATCAACTTCCCGTTCATGCCCCCATCACAACACGCCCGGGATTCCGGGCCGTAGATCCCGGGGTGGTGTCGCCGCCTGGGGTTGATACAGATCACGTCGAGCCACTCGGCGGACCCGCCGAACGGCGCGCTTCGTCAACCTTCGGGTTCAACGACGTCAGGGCGATCAGCACGGCGTTACATCAATCAAAAACAGTGCTTTACATATCGCGCTTATCCTTCTAGCCTCCGTGGTGAGCGTCACATTCGGATCCCGTCCAGACAGCAGAACCACTCAGTTCAGAACCGACCGCGAGTCGAAGTCGGTCCTATCAGGAGGTCAATATGCGAAGCCCCCGACAACTCATGGCAGCATCACTCGCCGCGCTGACGGCCCTCTCACTCGTCGCGTGCGGCGGGACGGACCCGGAGGCCGGCAGCGGTGACAGCGTGAAGATCGCCCTGCTGTGGGAGATCGCAGGTGAGGGACCGAATGGCCTGTCCGACTTCCAGCACGGTGCGGAACTGGCGATCCAGGAGATCAACGAGGACGGCGGAATCGACGGAAAGACACTGGAGGCCACCCGGGTGGCCGCCGATCCGGTCGACCCGCAGCAATCGACGGCCGCATTTCTGAAGGCGGCCGACTCGGACCCGGTGGCCATGATCGGTTTCCTCGCCTCGGGACAGGCGACGGCAGCTCACTCCACCATCGACCGCACGCAGATTCCCCTACTGGGCATCTTCGAAGCCGATGAGAGCGTCCGGAACGGGAACCAGGGCAGCGACTTCCTCTGGGTGATGAACGGCTCCGGGCAGGGGACCAGTGACGCTGCCGTCAACTACCTCGCCGACACCCTCGGGCTGACCTCCATCGGCCTGATGGGCACCGATGAGGGCTTCGGACTCGGCCAACTCGACTACAGCAAGAAAGGCCTGAGCGGCAAGGGCCTCACCCCGGTCGCCACCGCCACCTACAGTCCGGCGGCAACCGACCTGACCAAGGAGGTTCTTGAGATGCGTGGTGCCGATGCGGTGATCAACTGGGGATATCCGAATCCCCTGGCCGTGCAGTTGAAGCAGTTCCAGGAGAACGGGTTGAACATCCCCACCATGACCGGCGCGTCCGGTCCGATCGTGGTGGCGAACGAGTTGGCCAGCGGGAAGGCGATCAACAACTTCCTGACGGCCCTCCCCTGCAACCCCGCAGGGACCGACAGCGCCGAATTGCTGGAGTTCAACAAGCGGTTCGAGGCGAAATTCGGGGAAGCCCCGTCCAACCTGTCCGCCCAGGCCTACGACGCCGTCTACGTGGCGAAGGCCGCCATCGCCGAAGCCGGGACCGACCCGGTCAAGGTCAACGAGGTGCTCTCCACCCTGGCCGTCGACACCGGCGACGGAATCGTCTGTTCCAGTGCCTACCAGGCAGACGGCTCACATGTCCTGAACCACCAGGTCAATATCGCCCAGTACGCGGCGGACGGAACCTCGAAGACCGTGGCCACCCTGGAGACGCCGGATCTTCCCAAGGCCGGTGGATGATCGGAAGCCTTCGCGTCGCGTGAGTGCGTCGCTGGGACGACACTATGGACAAGTTCATCGCACTGACCGCCAGTGGGCTTGCCCACGGCGCGATTCTGACCCTCGTGGCTCTGGGGTTCCTCGTTCTCTACAACGCCACCGGAATCGTGAACTTCGCCAACGGCGACCTCATCACACTGGGCGCCTACCTCGGAGTCTGGACCACGATCGACCTCGGGCTACCGCTACTCGTCGGATACCTCGTCACCCTGGCCCTGATGTGCGCGGTGGGGCTACTGCTCGAACTCGTGGCCTATGAACCGCTACGACATCGATCACCCATGGTGGTGATGATCGCGACCTTGGCCGCGGCGATCGTGATCCGCGGTCTGATCACCATCTGGCAGGGCTCCACGCCCCGCCTGCTGCCGAGCCCGGTCGGGGACGCGATGCTTCGGATCGGCGGCGCGACCATCGCGGGGCAGCGCGTCCTGATCCTCGTCGTCTCCCTGGTAGCGGTGACCGCGCTCGGCATCATGTTCACCAGATCGCGGTTCGGTCGCCAACTCCGGGCGCTGTCCAGCGATCCGACGGCCGCAAGTCTGATGGGGGTCCGGGTCAAGGTCGCGGCTCGAGGCACCTTCATGCTCTCCGCCGCCCTGGCCGGACTGGCAGGTCTGCTGGTCGCGCCGGTCGGAGCCGTGGATCTCACCTTCGGCTTCAATCTGATGATCACGGCATTCGCCGCCGCCATTCTCGGCGGTTTCGGGAGCCTCAAGGGAGTCGCGATCAGCGCCATGGCGATCGGACTGTTGCAACAGCTCCTGGGGGGCTACTTCCTGGTCAGCTATTCGACCGCGATGCCCGCTGCCCTGCTGTTGGTCGTGCTCGCGGTCCGGCCCAGCGGCCTGATCTCCATGGAGAGGAGCCGGTTGTGATCAGCACCCGAACCGTCGGGGCACGGCAGCTGCCTCCGAGCCATCCTCGGAATCTGATCCCCCGCTACTCCCGGCGTCACGTGGCCACGGTCTTGGTGGTGGCCGCCTTGGCGGCGATGGTGCTTCCGGGCAGCGCCTCCACCCGGTCCGATGAATACCTCGTCAATCTGTGGCTCGTCTATTCACTGGCGGCGCTCGGCTTCTACTGGATGTTCTGCCTCGGCGGCCGCTTCGCCTTCTGTCAGGCGTTCTTCATGGCATCGGGAGGCTTCGTCTCCGCCGCCGTCACCCAGGGTGGGGAGAGACCCTTTGCCGCGGGTGTCGCGGCTGCCGTGGTGATCACGGCTCTTCTCGGTGCCGGACTCGGCTGGGTTCTTCGCGGTTGCGACTCCTTCTATTTCGCTGTGGGCACCTTCGCCTTCGCCCAGATCGGGATAGTCGTGATCCAGCGCAATCCATCGATCGGCGGTCGATTCGGCACCCAGACCGGGTTGGCTCCCCCCGAACTGTTCGGCCACGTCTTCTTGACCAACCGTCAGGTGTTCTGGCTGTTCGTGGGCGTCCTGACCGTGTGTCTGATCGCTGCGGCCCTGATCGAGCGTTCTCCTGCGCGCCGCTCAGCTGTGGCGGCGCAGACCAACCGTCAGGTCTCGGTCCTTGCCGGGGTCAAGACCAATCAGGTGCCTCTCGTCTTTCTGGCGCTCGGCTCCGCGACCGGGGGGCTCTCCGGTGCTCTGATGGCTCATTGGCAAGGCTCCGTCAGCATCAGCAGCTTCGGTCTCGACCTGTCCATCGGCATCATGCTGATGGTGCTGCTCGGCGGCATCGGATCGATCTGGGGGCCGGTGGTCGGCGCTGGAATCTATGTGTTCCTGCCGGCTCGTCTGAGCGTACTCAACGAGTACGCCGAGATCACCTATGGAGTCCTCCTGCTGGTGTGCATCATCGCCGCGCCCCACGGCATCATGGGCGCTGTCCGTCAGCTCTCGGACCGGGCGCGTCTTCAGTTCAGTCGCGGCGCGCGGCCCGAAGGAGCAACGAATGCTCAGCGCTGAATCGATCTCCGTGTCGTACGGCGGCGTGCACGCCGTACGGAAGGTTGACCTCACCCTCGCCCCAGGCGAGTTCCTGGGGCTGATCGGCCCCAACGGAAGCGGAAAGAGCACTCTCCTCAACGCGCTGTGCGGTATCACGCCCGCATCGGGCAGGGTGAGCGTCGCGGGTCACCGCATGCGATTGGGCAAGCCCACCGAGGCTCGCCGGCTCGGCATCGCCCGGGTGTTCCAGGCCCCGCAGTCCTATCCGGGTCTGAGCGCCGTCGAGAACGTTCTCATCGGGGGCGACCAACGGCTGGTCGGGATCGCGGGCTCCTGGCTCCTCCGGCCCTTGATGTGGCGCTATGAGCGGGCCCGATGCCAGGTCGCCTACGAACTCCTCGAACGGCTGGGCATCCACGACATCGCATCCGAGAGTGCCGAGACGCTCAGTTACGGTCAACGTCGCCTCATCGACCTGGCTCGCGCCATGATCGCCGCGCCCCGGGTCATCTTGTTGGACGAGCCGAGCGCGGGTCTCAACGACGCGGAGACGGCACAACTAGCTCAGATCCTGCGGGACCTGAACCAGACGGTGCCAATGATCATCGTCGACCACAAGATTCAGCTCATCACCGAACTATGCGATCGCGTCATGGTGCTCGACATGGGAGCCGTGGTGGCCGACGGCGCACCGCAGCAGGTACTCAGCGACCCGAACGTGATCCGCGCCTATCTGGGGGGAACCGCACGTGCTGTCAGTTGAAGCCCTGCACGTCCATTACGGGAGCACCCACGCCGTACGAGGCGTCAGTTTCGACGCCGAGGGATCGCGGCCGCTCGGCCTCATCGGTCCCAACGGCGCGGGCAAGAGTTCGATCCTCGGCGCGCTCAGTCACCTGATGCCCAGTTCCGGCAGGGTCGAGTTCGACGGCAAGGACATGCGTGGCTGGCCGCCGGACAAGGTCGCCAGAGCCGGGCTGATCCACGTCCCCGAGGGCCGTCGGGTCTTTCCCAACCTGACGGTACGCGAAAACCTCCTGATGGGGTTCGCGGCACGTTCCGACAGGCCCTCCGACTACGACATGGACGACGTGTACGACCTGTTCCCGCCCTTGCGGCCACTCATCGGCCGCCTCGGCTATGCGCTCTCGGGCGGGGAGGCCCAGATGATCGCCGTCGGCCGGGGGCTACTCGGCGCACCGAGACTGATGATGGTCGATGAGCCCTCGCTCGGGCTGTCGCCGCTGATGACAGAGACCGTGACTGCCGCGCTGGTGGAGATCGGGGCGCGTACTGCCCTCATCGTGGTCGAGCAGAACCTTCAGGTGACCGCGAAGATCTGCCCTGTCGCCCTGGTGCTCAGGGGCGGTTCGATCATGGTGCAGGGTCCTACCGATGAGCTGCTGTCATCGGACGAGGTAGTCAAGTCGTATCTCGCCGGCTGACCGCTCGGTCGGGGCCGGCGCGGGCGATCGCGTCCGGGTGGAAGGCCTCGGACCGGTCACCCTGACCTGACGAGATGAGTCTTCATCGACTCTCGATGCTGGGCCGCGAAGAGTGCGTACGAGATGCGCTGTGCGGCTTCCTGCACGAGCGACACGATGCGGTCGATATCGGCAGTCATCGTGGCAACGGAGATGGCCGCGACCGCCCCATCGGAACCTGAGATGGGGGCCGCCACATTCGCATAGCCGAAGGGGTGCCGTTGAGCCGGGATCACGCGCACCCCCTCGTTGACCCGGATCTGGTCCATCGCCCGGAGCAGTCGGTCCTGGTGCGCCGTGGCGTACCTGTCCTCGGCGTGTGGGCACAGCACCCACGTAGGTGGACACGAATTCAACAGGACTTGGCCGCTGGACGTGAAGCACGCCGGCTCCCTCGCGCCGACCGCGGACGCGACTTGATGATACAAACCGTTGTCACCGACCTTGTCCAGGTAATGGACCTGAGCCCGATCCAGAACCGCCAGGTGGGCGACGCCCTCGGTCCGCCAGCTCAACTCCAACAGTTCCTCGGACGATGCGCTGCGGACGACAGCCGGGTCGGACCCTGCCTGACCGAGTCGAATCGAGCGCTGCCCGAGTGTGTAGCCGCCGCTATCATTCACTGCCAGCCAGCTCTGGGCCACCAGCGTCGAGAGCAGCCGGTAGGTCGTCGACAGAGGGAGGGAAGTCGCCGCCGCGATCTCGGTGTAACTCGGTGGGTCCCCCGCTTCTCGGACCGCGTCGAGCAATGAGGTGACTCGCTCGATCATGCCCGATCGACGTGTAGCAGAAAGGGTTCCTTTCGCGGGCGACATCGTGGCATCTCCGATCCGGTGGCGTCAGGGTGAGCGTCCACGTCACGATAGCAACGGAAAGGGGACGGATGTTGACCGCGGGTTCGGCTCCAGGCCGAAGCTCAGGCCCGCGGTGGTTCTGAATCGAAATGACACGCCACGAAATGATCCTCGCCGACCGGACGAAGCATCGGCTCCTCGGTGGCACAGATCTCCCTGGCCCACGGGCACCTGGTGCGGAAGCGACAGCCGCTGGGCGGGTCGAGCGGTGACGGTAGTCCGCCCTCAAGACGATCGCCGCTGATCGGAGCCCGTGGATCGGGAACCGGTACCGACTCCATGAGGAGTCGGGTGTAGGGGTGCGCGGGAGCGGCATGCAGGGCGTCCGCCGGCGCGACCTCGCAGATCTTGCCCAGGTACATGACGATGATGCGGTCGCTGATGTTCTTGACCACGGCCAGGTCGTGAGCGATGAAGAGGAGCGTGAGCCCGTAACGCTTCTTCATCCGTTCGAGCAGGTTGATGATCTGTGCCTGGACCGACACGTCCAGAGCAGACACGGGCTCGTCGCAGACCACCACCTTGGGCTCCAGGACCAGCGCTCGGGCGATGCAGATCCTCTGACATTGGCCGCCGGAGAACTGGTGTGCTCGGCGGTCGCCGACCGTGTCCAGGTCCAGGCCGACCTCGCGAAGAATCTCAGCGATGCGCTGTTCGTTCTTCCGTGCTGAACCGTGCCCCCAGATCCGAAGTCCTTCGTTCACGATGTCGCGAATACGGCGACGCGGGTTCAGCGAAGAGATCGCGTCCTGGAAGATCATCTGCATTCGGGGGCGAAGATCGCGGACTTCTTCGCTGTCCAGGGCGGTCAGCTCCCGGCCCTCGAACCGAATGGAGCCCGAGGTCGGGGCCGGCAGTTGCATCAGCGCCCGGCCCGTGGTGGATTTGCCGCACCCCGACTCGCCGACCAGGCCGAGCGTCTCGCCGGGCAGGATGTCGAAACTGATGTCGCTCACCGCGTGCACGACCTGTCCCTGTGCCGCTGGATACTCCACAACCAGGTTGCGCACCGAGACGATCGGGTCCTGTCCGTCGCGTAGGTGAGCGGTTCCACTGCCGGCCATCAAGGCTCCTCAACGTTGGTAAGAGCAAGACCCGCCACGGTGTGCCCCGCTTCTTGGTTACTGCGCAGTGCCGCCAGGCCCTCCGGCGAGCCGTGCGGGAAATGACAACTCCACCGGTGCTCCCGGTCGGCGACGAGCTGTCCGGGGTCCTCTTCGAGGCATCGGGTTTGTGCCTGAGTGCACCTGGGCGCGAAGCGGCATCCGGGCGGCGGCACCAGCAGGTCCGGCGGTCGGCCCTCGATCGCCCGCAACGGTGTATGGCTCGGATTCTCCATCTTCGGGATCGAAGCCATCAGCGCGGCGGCATAGGGGTGCCGAGCCTGTTCGAAGAACTCGATGCTGGAGGCGAGTTCAACGAGTCTTCCGGCGTACATGAGGCCGATCCGGTCCGCACGGCCCGCCGCTGCCGCCAGGTCGTGGGTGATCAGAATCATCCCCATCCCGGTCTCTCGCTGCAGGTCCTGCAGCAGATCCAGGATCTGCTTCTGCACGGTCACGTCCAGTGCCGTGGTGGGCTCATCGGCGATCAGGAGTCTGGGGCGACAAGCCAAGGCGATGGCGATCGTGACGCGTTGACACATGCCGCCGGAGAGTTCGTGCGGGAACCGGTCGAAGCGTCGTGCAGGCTCTGGGATACCCACCTGCTCCAACAGTTCGATGGCCCGCGTCCTGGCCTGCCGACGTCCCATGCCGAGGTGGAGCCGCAACGGATCGGTCAGCTGGACTCCGATCCGCTTGACGGGGTTGAGCGCGGTCATCGGGTCCTGGAACACCATCCCCATCTCCACGCCGTACAGGTGGCGTAGCCGGGCGGGAGGAAGGGCCGTCAGATCCTGTCCCGACAATCGAATCGTGGACCCCGGGTCGACCCTGGCCACGCTCGGCAAGATGTTCATCACCGAGCGGACCAGGACCGACTTGCCGGAACCGGATTCACCGACGATCGCCAAGGTCTCTCCCTCTTCCATGGAGAAGGAGACGCCGTCAACGGCCATCAGGTCGCCACGTGGTGTCGCGAAGCGAGTGCGGAGGTTCTCAACTTCCAACAGTGGGTTCATGTTCATCATCCGGTTCCGACTTGGGAGGGGCCCGTCAGGCCGCCTCAGACCGTCCAGTTCGCCTCGAAGACGCGGAGCATGTTCTCGCCGAGCAGCTTGGTCAGGTGCTCATCCGACCAGCCGCGCCGCTGAAGCTCGGCGACCAGGGTCGGCAACTTGCCGATGTGCTCCATGCCCGTGACTCCCCAAGCGCCGTGCTGCAGAGCCTGCACCATCTCGAAGTAGCTCATCGGAGAGGTGCGCTCCTTGGCGATGCCCAGGCTCCGGGAGACGGATCCGATGGTGTTCGGCTTGTTGCGGTTGTGCCGACCGACATGGCCCATCTGGAAGGAGAGCTCGGCCGAGACCCGGCCGGGCGCCGCTTCGGAGTCCGACCCGATCGCGACGTGGTCGATGCCCACCAGATCCACCACGTACTCGATGTGCCTGATGACGTCGACGACGGTCGGGTACACGTCCGGAGTCGTCGCGGCCAGTGGGGTGTGCGGGACCAGTGCGACCACGCCTCCCTTGGCGGCGACGGCTTGGATCTGCTCGTCGGAGACATTGCGCTGCTGCTCGATCGCGACCGCCCGCGGGTTGTTGTGCGAGAAGACGAGCGGCTTGGTGGAAACCTCGATGGCATCCAGGCTGGACTGGATGCCGGCGTCGGCAAGGTCCAGCAGCAGACCGTTCTCATTCATCGCGGCGACGATCTCGCGGCCGAGGTTGGACAGCCCGACGTTGGTGTCCTCGAGGCAGCCGTCGGAGGCCAGGTTCCGCTCGTTGTAGTTGAGCTGGACGAACCGGAGCCCGGCATCGCGAGCCAGCCCGACGAGTTCGACGTTGTAGCCGATCCAGTCGACATTGTGAGCGCCCAGGATCTGGCCGACCTTGCCGTCGGTCTTGCACCGTCGGATGTCATCCACCGTCGAGATGACCCGGAATCGGTCTTCGGCGGCGATGGCGCGCTTGTACTGATAGATCCGCAACATCGCCTCGGCCAGGGTGTCGCGGGGCCAGGTGACGTTGGTGAAAAGCGCTGTCACCCCGGAGGAGGCGAGTCGTTCCGACCAGGCGCCTGCGGAGATCGCGCACATGTCGATGCTGACTGCCTCACGCAGCACTGGGACGTCGCTCAGGTCGACCGCGGTGAACTCTTCTACGGCAGTGTCTGTCATGTGAATGGAGCCTCTCTCTTGATGTTCGGTCTGGGAATGGGTATGCCGATCACGCACGACGGCGAAGTGAGCAGTCGTGCCGGGGGCCGCCGGTCGGCTATTGGTTGCGGGTGGGACCCGAGAAGCGGTCCTGGAGGGCCTCGCCGATCGCGTTCATGGCGAGCAGGGTGAGGAACATCGCCGTCGCGGGAACCAGCACCAGGTGCGGCGTCGTCTGCACGGTGTCTTGGCCCGCCGCGATCATGTTTCCCCAGGTGGGCGTCGGACGTTGCACGCTGAGGCCCAGGTAGGAGAGCGCGGCCTCGGCGGCGATCATCGAGGCCACCACCACCATGGAGAAGGAGATCAACGGCCAGAAGATGTTGGGGAGCAATTCGAAGCCGACGATCCGCCAGCGTCTGGCCCCCATCGCCCGGGCCGCCAGCACGAACTCACGCGGTGTGAGCGTGATCGTGTAGGCACGTGCCAGACGTACATAGCTCGGCACGGTGAGCACCGCCAGGGCGCAGGTGACAACGGTGATCGAGGGATCCATCACCGCCACCACGGCGATCAGCAGGATCAGCGGCGGGAAGGCGAGCATCGAGTCGGTCAGCAGGCTGATGATCGCGTCGAAACGGCCCCGGAGGAAGCCCGCAGCCATGCCGACCACCCCGCCGACGATGCCGCCGAGGACGGTCGCCCCGATTCCCACGGTCAGCGACACTCGCGCACCGTGTGCCAGACCGCCCAGGAGGTCCAGCCCGTGCCGGTCGGTGCCCAACGGGTGGGCAACCGATAGGTCGGGGGGTGACATCGCCGGCTCACGCAAGGTACGTCCCGGGTCCAGCGATTCCGAGAAGGGCAACAGGTCGGCCAGGAAGGCCATGAACGCGATCATCGCCAACCACCCGATCGCCAACAGCAACAACGGTGGCACCCGACTCCCCCGGCGTCGGGCGATCAACGCGGCGGCACAGATGTTCGCGACGAAGAACTCGAGGAGCAGGATCCCGGGGTGGCCGCCACCGCTGACCAGTCCGATCACCACCAGCAGCGACAGCAGGAGCAACACCGCGGGGGTGAGCCAGTTCGGGAGACGTCGCGCCAGGCGGGACGGCACCGTCTCGGTGACGACAGAGGATTCATTTGACATTGCGCACCCGCGGATCCAAGACGGCGTAGGAGAGGTCGACGGCGGAGTTGACCAGGACGTAGCCGAACGCCAACACGAGGACGCCGGCTTGGACTGTGACGAAGTCGTTGACCTCGATGGCCTCGACCAGAAGCCGTCCCATACCCGGCAGGTTGAAGATCACCTCGACGATCAAGGTCCCGCCCAGCAGCGCTCCGAGTGAGAGGCCCGAGACCGTGACCAGGGAGAAGGACGCCGGTCTCAGCGCTTCCGTGGTGAGGATCCGCCTGGTCGGAATCCCCTTGGCCCGAGCCGCGAGGATGAAGTCCGCATCCAGCGTCGTGACCATCTCCGCACGCAGCACCCGCGTCAGTAGGGCGAGCTGTCCGAGGGCCACGGTGAGCACGGGGAGGGCGACGTGTCGGAGATTCTCCGACAGTCCCTGTTCTCCGGTCAGCCGGGCAAAGCCCTGACGCGGGAACTCGGGCCAGGCCCAGAGCAACAGGATCAGCAGGACCGCGGCAGCTGCGATGGCGATGAGGGGGCGGGTCATCGATTCTTTCGACCGCCGCCGTTCGCGGAGTAGCCCGGTGCCCCAGATCGCCAACACCAACGCACCGAGGACACCGACCCCGATCCGGGCGGGACCCGGATTGAACACGAAGAGCTGGATCAGGAGCAGACCCATCAAGAAGGTGGGCATCGCCATCAGCCCGAAGAGCGTGGTCGCGGTCCAGCGGTCGAAGCGTTCGCCCTTGCGGTGTGCGGACCATACGCCGAGCGGGATGGCGAGCAGTAGCGCCAGGGCCATCCCGAGCACCGCGATCTCGATGGTCACCGGCAATCTGGCCCGCAGCAGATCCGTGACGTTCTCATAGGGTGGCGTCAGCGAACGGCCGAAGTCTCCGGTGAGCACGCCGCCCATCCACTCGAAGTAGCGATCGAAGAAGTTCCGGTCCATCCCGAGCTGTTCACGGATCTGCGCATATTGCTCCGGGGTGCCGTTGGTGCCCAGCACCGCGATCGCCGGGTCACCGGGCACGAACTCCAGGAGCAGGAAGGTCGCGAAGGAGACGAGCCACATCACAACGAACAGGTGCAGAATCTTCTTTGCCAGGGCCATCCCCACGGCATGATTCATACGCTTCATGACTCTCCTCCGACCCGCGACCTTCCTGCCACCACTCATGCCTCAGCCGGTCATTCGACGTAGGCGTCGTGGAACAGCAGCGTTCCCCAGGAGGTCTGGGCCACGCCCTTCAGTTCCGGTGCGATGGCCACGAAGGTGCCGGAGGCGCCATAGGCGACACCGGGGAAGAACTCGTTCCACACCTTCTGGACACTCTCCACAGCAGCGCCTAGTTCCGTGTCCGTGGCCGCGCGCCGCAGGTCGTCGATCGCGGCATCCATCGCCGGGTTGTCAAAACCCGAGTAGTTGGACGCGGACTCGGAGTGGAATCCGGAGAAGCCGAGATACGGGCTGGCCTTCTGAGCGCCGACGCCCCAACACGCCATGTCGTAGTCGCCATCGACGATCACGGCATTGATCAGATCTGCGGTACTCACGTTGTCCGCCGTGACTTCGATGCCCACGTCGGACAAGAGGGCCTTCGTTGCGATCGCTGCTTCGATATTGCTCGGGTCGTTGGGGCAGGTCAGGCCGATCGTGCCGTCCCAGCCTTCGGCCTTGACCTCCTCGACCAGCTCGCGAGCCCGTTCGGGGTCGTACTGCGGACCCGCCACTGCGGAGTCTTCCGGCGGATAGAGCAAGGTGCTGGACGGTTGCCCCTGGCCCTCCCAGCGTCGCTGGTTCATGATCTCCGGGTCGATGGCCAACGTGATCGCTTCGCGAACCCGCACGTCGGCGGTGGCCGGCTTGCTGCCTCGAACACCGCTGTTGAGCAGGAACGCCGCGCCGGCCCATGCCTCGGAGGAGTACCCGTGGGCACCGTCTTGAATAGCCGCGTGCCGGGCCCGAGCGTCGCTCAGGTAAGCGATCTGAGACTCGCCCAACTTGAAGGTCTCGTAGGTCGCCGTGCCGCCGGGGATGTGGATGAAGCGCAATTTGTCCACACAGACCGGACCGCCCCAGTAGTCGTCTCGGGCCTTGAGAACGAGCTCCTCACCAGGCGAAAAGCGTTCGACCTCGTACGGTCCCAATCCCATTCCGGGTGCGGACTCGAGCCCGAATTTGTCGCCCAGGGTCTTGACCACCGACGGGTTCGTGATCTCTCCCGCCTGGCCGGCCAGGGCGAAGGGGAAGGTACCGAATGAGTCCGTCAAGTGGAAGACGAGCGTCTTCTCGTCGACGATCTCCATCGTGTCGACGAAGGCAAGGATGTTGATCAGATTCGACCCACTGTCCTTCACCAGGTGCCGCTCGATGCTCTCCTTGACAAGTTCGGCGGTCAGCGCCTCGCCCGTCGAGAAGGTGATGTCGTCACGCAGCACGAGGGTCCATTCGGTGCTGTCCTCATTGCCGACGAGAGATTCAGCAAGGTGCGGCTCGTAGACGTTCTTCTTCTCGTCATAGCGCATCAAGGTGTCGTAGATTGCAGCGCGTTCCGAGCCGCCGTTGCCGCCCGAGTTCTGGGTGACCGGGTCCAGTGTGGTCGCCGACTGCCCGGTGGCCATGGTGACGGTGCCGCCCTTGCGCTCCGTTGTGCAGGCCTCTCCGGTCACCTCGTAGGAGGACTCACCTGCATTCGGTTCGCTCGTTGCGGAGCACCCGGCAGTCAGGAAGGTCAGAATCGAGGCTGCCCCCAATCCGATCCGATACTTCTTCTTCAACAGTTCCTCCGGAAGTCAGCTGGTAAACTGAGACATTGGGTGGTACTTACCCCTCGACAATTCGTTCCCTCGGCCCAGCGTCGTCGCCTTGTACCGAAGTGGCGCTGGAGACATCGCAGTCGGTCCGATCAGCGCGCTCGAACATTCCCATGGGCGTCATTCGGCGGGCCAGTGTCACTTTCACTGGGTGGGACCTCTGCCCGGCAGCAGCGGTAGAAACCACAGGTGCCCTGCCCCGGATCACCGGGGCAGGGCACCTGTGCGAGATGGGTGCGGCTCAGTCCTTGAGCTCGACGATGATCTCGTAGAACTCCTCCTGGCCGACGTTGACCGCGGCCTCCACGCCACCACGCCCGGAATACAGAACCTGTCCCGGCACGACGTCTGCCTCGAGCCTCTGTCCCGCGTAGGCGGCCCACTCCCCCTTGCATTCGGGCTCGAAGTCCGCCGCCACCCGGTCGCCGCGGATCTGGATCATCAGGTAGTCACGCTTATGTTCGTGAACGGGCTCCTTCTGCCCGGGGGCCAGTCGCATATCCCATACCGCAACCCGCTCATTCTCGAACAGCAAGTTACTTCCGACGTCACCAAGCGCCTTTTCCATCGATACCCTCCTGGGAGTTGAAACAGTGTTTTCAATAATAGATTCATTGATCCGTAAGTGCAATGGTCAGCAGAGCGTCACTGGGTACCCGCGCCACGATCGTTCTTCTTGACCGAGGCCACCCCATCGCCGAGCAAGGGGCTGCCCGTGCGGACCATGGCATTCGCGTGCCCCGTCCAATGAATGTCGAATCCGGCTTGGAGCGCGGAGTACTGACCCATGATGTCCAAGGTCTGGTTCACCGCGCGTTTGGCCTGGGCGAGTCCCCACGGGTCCATGGCAGCGATCTGGACCGCCAGTTCCATGCTGCGCCGATCCAACTGGTCGAGCGCGGTCACTTCATTGACCATTCCCGCTCTCAATGCCTCCTCGGCATCGATCCGACGCCCGGTGAACAGCATCTCCTTCGCCTTGCGCGCTCCGAGTTCCCACGTATGCGCGTGGTATTCGACGCCACAGATGCCGAACAGCACCACCGGGTCGCTGAAATAGGCGTCTTCGGAGGCGATGATCAGGTCACAGGGCCAGATGACATTGAGTGCTCCGGAGATGCAGGCCCCCTGGACCGCCGCGATCGAAGGCTTCGGAATGTCTCGCCACCGACGACTGAAGCCCAGGTAGTGCTCCTGCTCCCAGCGATATCCGGATTCGACGGCCCCCACTCCCTCCCGGACATATCGCTCGGCGGGAGAAGCCAGGTCGTGGCCGGCCGAGAAGTTTCGACCGTTGGCGCGGATGAGGATCACGCCGACACCGTCATCGGCCGCGGCCCGGCTCCACGCCTGATCCAGCTCCGTGAGAAGCGTCTCGTCCTGAGCATTGTGTACCTCGGGGCGGTTCAAGGTGATCCGGGCGACTCTGTTCTCGACGGAGTACTCGACGCTACTCATGATCGATTCCCTTCCACAGCATCAACCAACGCTGACGCCACTGTCTCGACGTGGCACTCGGGACGACCCATCACGAACTGCCAGTACTTCGCGGCCCGGGTGTACAGATGCAGATCGGACTCCAGCATGAAACCGATACCTGCGTGAACCTCATGAGCGCAGTGCACCATCAACTGAGCCGTCCGGGCCGTGTGCAGCTGCAATACGGCGACCGCTTCGTCGGCCTGATCCCCTTGGTCCAGGCAGCGCGCTGCCTGGCGGGCCAGCACGGAGATGAGATGCACATTGATCGCGATATCGGTGCATAGGTACTGCACGGCCTGGAACTGTCCGATGGGGCGACCGAACTGGTGTCGCTCCTGGGCATAGGTCACGGTCTTCTCCAGGAGCGAGCAACCGGCACCGTAGACCTCGGCCGCCCGCAGCACCGCCGCGCGTTGATTCACCCTGGTCACCAGGCGACGTGCACTCTCGCCCGTGGCGACCCGAGCGCACGACAGGGTGCTGACTCCTTCGACCGACACTGCGAACAGCGGTCGGTCGGCGAGGTTCGGCATGAACTCCAGCTCCAAGGCACCGTCGTCGGCCGGGACCAGCCAGAGCTCGTCCTCACCCCCGTGTCGCACGCGCACCAGAAACTGATCGGCCTGCTCACCGAAAGGCACCAGGAAGGCCGTCCCGTGCAGAGTCCCACCCGACGACCACAGGGGGTCCGCGCCGAGCTCGGAGTCGAGGACCGGGATGACCAGGGAGCCTCCGTCGGCGATGGCATCGCTCAGCGCCTCGCGTCCGGACCAGTCGCTCAGCATCAGTGCTTCGCGCGCCAACAGCGCCTCCAGCAAGGGAGTCACCGCCAACGCTCGGCCCAATTCGACGAAGACGCCGGCGATGCTCGCCAATTGGGCGGCCGCGGGGTCATCGGGGCCGGTCGCCCCCAGCCAGCCCATCTCCACCAGCGTGTGCCACAACCCCGGGTGCCTTCTCGACTCGCTCCCGGGGATCGTCGGCTCCTGGTGCCCGCTGCACATATCGCGCGCGGCGGATGCGAAGGCCTCGAAGTCGGGGCCCCAGGTCAGATCCATCGTCCGCCCCTTCATCGCGGCAACCCGAGGCCGCGTGTCGCCAACACCATTCGCTTCACCTGAGGCGTGCCGCCCGCGTGATTGGCGAAGGACTGCCGGTACCAGGCTTCGGGCGCGCCGCTCATCGGCGCCCACCGCCCCGACTTCGTCAGCTGACTCCCCGCGCCGAGGATCTCGTCGAAGATCTGGGCGAACATCGGCTCCCATTCCTTGGCAACGACCTGGAGCACTCCGCCGTCGAACGGCTGCTTGCGTTTCGCGACCGTGTTGCCGATCGATTCGTAGGCGAGTAGTCGCTGGGACTCCACCATCCGAGCCAACTCGGCAAGCTTGGTCCGCACCGACGGGTCCTCGATCCGCGGCCGCCCGGCGACCACCGTCTGACGGCAGTGCTGGATCAGTCGCCGCAGTCGCGCTTCCTGGGATGCATAGATCGGCTCCACTCCGCCCGAGGCGTAGAAGGCCGCCATGATGTATCGCCACCCCTGACCGACCTCCCCGATCAGGGCGTCGCCGGGAACTCGCACCCGATCCAGATAAGTCGTCGACTGGACTCCCCCACCGAAGTTGCGCATCGGATGAAGCGTGACTCCGGCCGCTCGAAGGTCGACGCAGAAGATGCTGATCGCACTACCGGGTCCCGAGTCGAGGGCGGTGCGTGCCGCGACATACAGCATGTCGGACATCGGGCCCCAGGAGGTGTATGCCTTCTGACCGGTGATCACCCAGTCATCGCCCTCGCGCACCGCGGAGGTCCGCAGAGATCCCAGGTCGGATCCCGCTTCGGGCTCCGTCAGCCCCTCCGCCCACAGGGTGTCCATCGACGCGATCCCCGGTAGGAGCCTCTTCTTCTGCTCCTCCGATCCCCCCACCAGCAGAGTGCCCGCCACCAAAAACTGCCCGACGCTGTTCAGCATCGGTGCGTCAGCGGCGGCGAACTCCTCAAGCAGAACCAGCTGCTCCCGGGCAGTGAGGCCGGCACCGCCGTACTCCGTGGGCCAGGTCAGGCCGACCCACCCCTTCCGGGCAACCTTGCGACTGAACGCCACGGCGGTCTGCCACTGCTCAGGAGCGTCGTCGAACTCGGTATTGAAGGCCTGCTCGGCCGGCAATTCGTCGCGGAGAAAGTCACGCACCTCCCGGCGCCATGCTTCTTCTGACCTCGGCTCAGTGTTCATGACCCTCACCTTCGATATCGCCGCCAACAGGCACCTGAGGTGCCGTGGTCGGCGGATAGAAGCGACGTGCCCAACGACGCATGGACCGGAACCCGTCCGCCTCGGCTGAGGCCAAGACCGGCGGCTCCGTGTACTTCTGGTGCTCCCAGATGTTCAGGTCGGCCAGCACCTGCTTGACGGCACTACGCTGGCGCCGCTCCACCATGCCCTCGGTCTCTCCATCGCCGATCCCGACCCAGGCGGTGAAGAACAACTCGCTGCGCTCGTCGTCCACGGGAGTCGCCGCGGTGAGACTGCAGACATCGCCGATCCCCCAGGCATGGGCGTAGGAGAGCCCGACACCGAGAATGCAGGCCCGAACCCCGCCCTCGACCGACTCCGGCTCCTGCCGATCCGGGCCGTCCACCGAGAATCGGAGGGACATCGTGGTTCGGAAGGACCAGTCATCGAATTGCCGGTCGACCACAGTCGGCATGGATTCTGCTCGATGTACGAACTTGAAATGCGCAAAGTCGACGCCGTTCTCGACGACGAACTGAGGATGCATGTTGATATCCCGGCGATGCAGGACCCCCGCCGGGCCGGGTGCGTGATACTCCTCGACGCCACCCGAGCCTTCGAAGAGCCCGAACATATCGGGTACCGCACAATCCGGGCCGCCACCCGTCTCGTCGTGCCAGAGGTAGAGAATCCCGTTGCACTCGACGGTGGACCAGGCCCGAAGCCGGCGGGCTGTGTTCACGCGTTCCTGATAGGGGATGCAGACGTTCGTGCCGTCCGGCGCCCATTGCCATCCGTGAAAGGGGCACTCCAGTCCCTCCCCGACCACCCGGCCGCCATGGCCCAGATGGGCGCCCAGGTGCGGGCAATGAGCATCCATCACGACGGCCCGCCCCGCAGCGCTTCGATAGGCCACCAGCTCCTGGCCGAAGTACTTGAGCGGGCGGACCTGGCCGGGCTCCAAATCGCTCGACCAGCCGATCTGGAACCAGCCGCGGGGACTCATCGAAAGCCGCTCCACGGTGCTCATCCCGCGGCTCCGATCCTGGGCCTGACCTCGGTCGCGAACAGCTCGAGTTGTTCCTCGAGGTCGGCCTGCGAGTGACTGACGAAGCGGAGCAGGACATGCCCGACACCCGCTGCCGCATGCTTCTCGAATGCCTGCGCCACCTGCTCGGGGGTTCCCGAGATGGGCGCCTCGTCGGCGTCCCCGCCGACCCGCACGTCGGCATAGACCCCGATATCCGGTATCTCTCGGCCCGCCCGGTCGCTGAGTTCTCGAACCTTCTCGATCATGGCAAACGCCTGCTCCAGGCTTTCGCCCTGGGGCAGCCATCCGTCGCCGAGTTGCGCGGCGCGACGCAGCGCGCGGGGAGACGATCCCCCGGCCCAGATCGGCGGTCCCCCGGGTCGTTCCGGCCGGGGACGAGCACCCAACTCGCCATCCAGCGTCAGACTCGGCGTCGTCACCGTCGGAAACTCCTGGGCGAACGACGCCTTCAGTACCGAGATGGCGTCGTCGGTCAACGCATGGCGATTCTCATGATCGGCCCCCAGCGCCTCGAACTCCTCGAGCGCATACCCGGCCCCGACGCCCAGGATCACGCGCCCACCCGAGAGCGCGTCGAGCGTACTGGCGGCCTTGGCCACCAACAGCGGATGCCGCAACGGCAGCACCAGGATGTGGGTCAACAGGTTGATCCGAACCGTCTCCGCGGCCAGATAGGACAGCGTGACGATGGGGTCGAACCACGTCGTCCCCTCCCACCCTCGACGCCGCTTGGCGATCACGGGGTGGTCGCAGACACCCACATAGAAGTAGCCGGCCCGATCGGCGGTCTTCGCGACCGAGACGATGGCCTCGGGGCCGGCGGCCGCCTCCCATGGCTGGACGAAGGTCTTCGACTGAGCCTGGACCGGTAGCTGAATGCCGAACTCCAGCCTCCCGGGCTCACAGATCCGCATCGGCGCTCCCCGGACGATGCGACGCATTCGCCTTCACGACACCGAAACGATGAATCGGCTCGATCTTGTCCTGAAGGTAGTCGGGAGCCTCGGCGGTCTCCACGAACCAGCCGGTGGGACACATCGTCAGGATCTCGACGAAACTGAACCCGCTCCCGGCCATCTGTGTCGCGAGCGCCTCCTTGACCATCTTCTTCGTGCGCGCCACATTCGTATGGTTGTTGACCGCCCCCCGGGCGACGTACGCCGTGCCATCGAGTCGGGCCAGGAGGTCACTGACCACGATCGGGTAGCCATGCTCCTTCGCGTCCCGACCGGTGAGGGTGTTCTTGGTCCGCTGGCCGAGCACCGTCGAAGCGGTCATGTGTCCGCCGGTCTCACCGAACACGCCGTTGTTCAGGAGGAAACAGGTCACCGACTCCCCCCGGGCCGCCGTGTGCAGTACCTCCTGCAGACCCTCGTTGACCATGTCGCCATCACCTTGGACGGTGAGGATCAGTCCGTCCGGCAGCGCGCGCTTGGCGCCTGTCGCCAGCGAAGGGGCCCGGCCGTGCAGGGCCTGGAGTACCTCGACGTCCAGGTTGTTCGAGTAGGCCGTGTAGCAACCGATTCCGAACACCGCGATGGTCTTGTCGGCGAGACCGAGTTCGTCCACTGCTTCCATGATCAACCGCATCGCGATCGGCTCGCCGCAGCCGGGGCACAGATGATGCGCCCCCTGGTTGATCAGTTTCGGTGTGAAGTCATCGACCAGCCTCGCGGCCTGCGTGGGTGCGCTGGACGTGTCGATGAGCGGCAACTGCGTCTTGGTCATCGGAGTTCCTCCAGGGTCTCGCGAATTCGATTGCGAACGGCGGGCACGTCGAGATCTGGAGCGATCCCGAATCCCGATGAATCGACACTCAGACCGCCGATGAATTGGACCTCGGCTCGCTCCATGACCGACAGCCTCACGTCCTCGATC
>CAYNFY010000021.1:0-51155 GCA_964396585.1 uncultured Nocardioides sp. | reverse complement strand
CGCTGGTGAAGTCCTTGCCGGTCTGCTTCTCGTCGGTGGTGGGCACCAACTCGATGCCCGAGCGCATGGTGGGGAGGCCGAGGTCGGCGAGGTCGGTCGTACTCATGATCAGTTCTCCTCAGCAGCAGTGGTCGAAAGATCGACGGTGATGCCCTCGGCGGCCGCGACCTGGTCGCCGATCGCCTGGGCCAGGGCCGCTGCCTTGAGCGGCATTCCATTGATCTGGTTGTAGCCGATGGCATCGACCAGGTACTTCGCGCGCAGCAGCAACGAGAGCTGGCCGAGGTTCATCTCGGGAACCAGTACCTTGTCGTAGGACTTCAGGATCTCGCCGAGATTCTTCGGGAACGGGTTGATGTGACGCAGGTGGATCTGCGCGACGTTGTACCCGGCCTTGCGGACCCGGCGAACGCCGGCTCCGATCGGGCCGTAGGTGGAGCCCCAGCCCAGTACCAGCACTCTCGCCTCGCCGGAGGGGTCGTCGACCTCCAGGAGCGGGATCGAGTCGGCGATGCGCTCGATCTTGGCGGCACGGATGTCGGACATCTTCTGGTGGTTGGCCGGGTCGTAGGAGATGTTGCCGGAACCGTCGGCCTTCTCGATGCCACCGATCCGGTGCTCCAGCCCGGCGGTGCCGGGGACCGCCCAGGGCCGGGCCAGTGTCGCCTCATCGCGCAGGTAGGGCCAGAATTCGGGCTTCTCCGTGGTGGAGCCGTCCTTGGCGACCACCGACTCGACGTGGTTGGTCTCGGTAGCGAAGGCCGGGTCGATCGCCGGCAGCTCCGAGACCTCCGGGATCCGCCACGGCTCGGAGCCGTTGGCCAGCATCCCGTCGGAGAGCAGCATCACCGGAGTGCGGTAGGTGATCGCGATCCGGGCGGCCTCGACCGCGGCCAGGAAGCAGTCGCCCGGTGACTGGGGAGCGACCACCGGTACCGGCGACTCGCCGTTACGGCCGAACATGGCCTGCAACAGGTCGGACTGCTCGGTCTTGGTGGGCAGTCCGGTGGACGGGCCGCCGCGCTGGACGTCGACCACGAGCAGGGGCAGCTCGGTCATCACCGCCAAGCCGATGGCCTCCGACTTCAGGGCCACACCGGGACCCGAGGTGCTGGTCACCCCGAGGTGTCCGGCGAACGAGGCGCCGATGGCCGCACCGACTCCGGCGATCTCGTCCTCGGCCTGGAAGGTGGTGACGCCGAAGGACTTGTGCTTGCTCAGCTCGTGCAGGATGTCGCTGGCCGGGGTGATCGGATAGGTCCCCAGGAAGATCGGGAGATCGGACTGCACGCCGGCGGCGACGATGCCATAGGCCAGCGCCAGGTTGCCGGTGATATTGCGGTAGGTGCCCGGGTTGAGCTTGGCCGGCTTCACCTCGTACTGCACGACGAACGCTTCGGTGGTCTCGCCGAAGTACCAGCCCGCCTTGAAGGCGGTGATGTTGGCGTCCCGGATGTCGGGGACCTTGGCGAAGCGGCGAGTGAGGAAGTCGACGGTCGACTCCGTGGGCCGGCCGTACATCCATGAGACCAGGCCGAGAGCGAACATGTTCTTGGCTCGGGCCGCGTCCTTGCGGGACAGCCCGAACTCCTTGACCGCCTCGACGGTCATCCCGGTCAGATCGAGGGGATGCAGGGCGAACTCGTCCAGAGAGGAGTCTTCGAGCGGGTTGGCGGAGTAGCCGGCCTTGTCGAGGTTGCGCTTGGTGAAGTCGTGGGTGTCCACGATGATCGCCGCGCCCCGGGGAAGGTCGCCGAGGTTCGCCTTCAGTGCAGCCGGGTTCATCGCCACCAGGATGTCCGGCGCGTCACCAGGGGTGAGGATGTCGTGATCCGCGAAGTGCACCTGGAAGCTCGACACGCCCGGCAACGTCCCCTGTGGCGCCCGGATCTCGGCCGGGAAGTTGGGGAGCGTCGACAAGTCGTTGCCATAGCTGGCGGACTCCTGGGTAAACCGGTCGCCGGTCAACTGCATACCGTCACCGGAGTCGCCTGCGAACCGGATGATGACCCGGTCCAGCTGCTTGACCTGCTTCGTCACTGCTGTGCCTGCTCTTTCGCCTGTACGGGGTCTCATCCGGAACATACCGTGAGTATGGAAATCAGAAACCCGTTGCCCTCGGTGAATCCTTCACCCCACGATAACCCTCCGATCATGCCAGTCTCACGCTCCGAGCGGAGTTGGCTGGACAGGTGTCCAGTTTTTCCCGAGCGGAACTCTCGCGCGGGTGGCGTTGCGCGACCCTCGGTGCCGGGTCGCCCTCGACAGGATTGGGCATTCGCGACGGAGTCTCAGAGGGTCTCTGAAGAAAGTTCATAGGGAAGGTGCACTTTGATCCCAAAGTCGTGTAATCTGCTCAAGATTACTCAAATGGTGTCGTTCGTGACGCCTTGGAAGGGGAACCCCGATGAAGCTCAGCAAACGCCTGCGTACCCGGAGCGGAGTAGGCGCCGTGATCGCCGCCGGACTCGTCGCATCGATGGCGCTGGCCGGTTGCGGCGGCAGTTCCTCGGCCGACTCGGACAAGACCCTCAGCATCGTCGGCTTCGCAGTCCCCGAGGCTGCCAACAAGGCGATCTTCGAGGACTTCTCCCAGACCGATGCAGGCAAGGGGGTCCGGTTGAAGACCTCCTATGGGGCCTCGGGCGACCAGTCGCGGGCCGTCCAGAGCGGCCTGAAGGCCGACTATGTGCACTTCTCGGTCGCCCCCGACGTGACCCGCCTGGTCGACGACGGTCAGATCGACCCGAACTGGGACCAGGGCGAGAACAAGGGCATCGTGTCCCGCTCGATCGTGGTCTTCGGGGTGCGTGAGGGCAACCCCAAGAACATCAAAACCTGGGACGACCTGGTCAAACCGGGCGTCAAGATCGTCACCCCGAACCCAGCCTCCTCGGGCGCGGCCCGCTGGAACGCGCTGGCCGCGTACGGACAAGTGATCAAATCCGGTGGCACCGAGGCCGAGGCGACCGACTACACCGGCAGGTTCTTCGGCAACGTGGTCTCGATGCCCAGCAGCGGCCGCGACGCCACCCAGGCCTTTCTCAGCGGCACCGGCGACGTGCTGATGGCCTACGAGAACGAGGCCATCCTGGCGAACCAGAACGGGCAGGGCTTCGACTACGTCATCCCCGACACCACGCTGCTGATCGAGAACCCCGGCGCGATCCTGAAGAAGGCCTCTCCGGTGGCCAAGCCGTGGCTCGAGTTCGTGCTCAGCGATCAGGGCCAGAAGGACTTCGCGCTCAAGGGGTTCCGCCCGATCCGTGATGACGTGGACTTCGGGGGCACCGTCGAGGGTGCTGCCGACCCGAGCAACCCGTTCCCGGCCGTCGCACATCTGATGACGGTGGCCGACGACTTCGGTGGTTGGGGTGAGGCGAACACCACGTTCTTCGACGAGAACGACGGCATCATCAGCAAGGCGATCGCGGCCTCCGGGAAGGCGGAGTGAGTGCCCCACGCCCTTCTCCTCCCTCGCACCGCACCGTCTCGACCCTGACCCGTGGGTCGGGGTTGGGGCTGGGAATCGCGATGCTGTGGTTCAGCTTGCTGGTGCTGATTCCCCTGTGCGCCGTCATCGTGACCGCCTCCGAGGGCGGGTGGGCCGGATTCTGGACGGCGGTGACCAACGAGCAGACCTTCGCCGCGATCAGGCTGACGGTCACCCAGGCCGCGCTAGTAACGCTCGTCAACGTGGTGATGGGCACCCTGATCGCCTGGGTGCTGGTCCGTGATCACTTCTGGGGCCGGGGCATCCTCAACGTGTTGATCGATATCCCGTTCGCTCTGCCCACCATCGTGGCCGGTCTGGTCCTGCTCAGCCTGTACGGCCAGGACTCGCCGTTGGGCATCGACGTGGTCAACACCCGGGCCAGCGTCTTTCTGGCCTTCCTGTTCGTGACGTTGCCCTTCGTGGTCCGCACGGTGCAGCCGGTGCTGGAAGAGATGGAGCGCGACGTGGAGGAGGCCGCGGCCTCCCTCGGAGCGAGTCGGTTCACCACCTTCCGGCGGATCACCCTGCCGGCCCTGACCCCGGCAATCGCGGCCGGAGCGGCGCTCTCGTTCGCCCGAGGGGTCAGTGAGTACGGGTCGCTGGTGCTGCTCAGCGGCAACCTGCCGTTCAAGACCGAGGTCACGTCGGTACGGATCCTGGGAGCGGTGGAGAACGACAACCTGGTCTCGGCGGCCGCCATCGCCACGGTCCTGCTGTTGGTCTCCCTCGCTGTGATCGTGATGCTCGACATGGTGCAGAGGCGGGTGACCCGACATGGCTGAGACACAGATCGCTACGCATGTCTCGACACCCTCCGGCAGGAGGCGGGTGCCGCTGATGCGCTGGTTCCTGCGGCTGCTGGTCGCCGGCTACCTGTTCCTGCTGGTCGCCTGGCCCGTCTCGCTGGTGGTCACCCACGCGTTCGAAGGGGGCTTCAGCGCGATGGGCCAGGTGCTGAGCGACCCGGATGTGCAGCATGCGCTGCAGCTGACGGTGCTGGTGGCGGTCCTGGCCGTGGCGATCAATACCGTGTTCGGAATCGGGATGTCGCTGCTGCTGGTGCGCTATGAGTTCCCGGGCAAACGGATCCTGAACGCCCTGGTGGACCTGCCGCTGTCGGTCTCGCCGATCGTGGTGGGCCTGGCCCTGGTGCTGGTCTACGGAGGCCGGGACGGATGGTTCGGGCCGACCTTGGAGTCCTGGGGGTTCAAGGTCATCTTCGCTACTCCGGGTCTGGTGCTGGCCACCGCCTTCGTGGCGCTGCCGCTGGTGATCCGCGAGGTGACCCCCGTACTGCGTGAGATCGGGGTGGAGCAGGAGCAGGCCGCCCGGAGTCTGGGCGCCAGTGGGTGGCAGGTCTTCTGGCGGATCACCCTGCCCGGCATCAAGTGGGCGCTCGTCTACGGCGTGGTGCTCTCGCTGGCCCGCTCGCTGGGGGAATTCGGCGCGGTCAAGGTGGTCTCCGGCAACGTCATGGGGGAGACGCGGACCGCGACCCTCGTGGTGGAGGAGAAGTACCTGAACTTCGATCAGCAGGGGGCCTACACGGTCGCCTTCCTGCTGGCCATGGTCTCGGTCGTCTGCATCGTCGTGGTGGCGCTGCTCCGGCCCAAGGAAAGCAAGGACAACCGATGAGTCACCCCACGAGGTTCTGCGCCTCCCCCGCTCCGCTCCTCCAGCCCACAACCCCGAGGGGACCCCGATGAGCATCAAGGTCGATTCCATCAACAAGAGGTTCGGCGACTTTGTCGCCCTCGACGACGTGAGCGTCGACATCCCGACCGGTCAGCTGACCGCGCTGCTGGGTCCCTCCGGTGGCGGCAAGTCCACGCTGTTACGGGTGATCGCGGGCCTGGAGGGTGCGGATTCGGGTTCGGTGGTGATCGAGGGACGCGATGCCACCCGGCTCACTCCGCAACAGCGCAATGTCGGCTTCGTCTTCCAGCATTACGCGGCGTTCAAGCACATGAGCGTGGCCAAGAACGTCGCCTTCGGACTCGAGATTCGCAAGCGGCCCAAGGCCGAGATCAAGAAGCGGGTCAACGAGTTGCTCGAACTGGTGCACCTGGAGCAGTTCGCCGATCGGCTCCCGGCCCAACTCTCGGGCGGTCAGCGGCAGCGGATGGCACTGGCCCGGGCACTGGCCACCGAGCCGAGCGTGCTGTTGTTGGACGAGCCGTTCGGAGCGCTGGATGCGAAGGTGCGTAAAGAACTGCGTGACTGGCTGCGCAACCTGCACGACGAGGTGGCGGTGACCACCGTCTTCGTGACTCACGACCAGGAGGAGGCACTGGAGGTCTCGGACCGGATCGTGGTGGTCAATGCGGGCCGGGTCGAGCAGATCGGCACCCCCGACGAGCTCTACGACGCACCGGCCAACGATTTCGTGATGTCATTTCTGGGGGAGGTCACCAGCCTCGGCGGGGTCCAGGTGCGCCCGCACGACGTGGATATCCAGCGCGTGCCGCTGAACGCCGGAGCGGTGGAAGGATCGGTCTCGCGGTTGATCCGGGTCGGGTTCGAGGTCAGGGTCACCGTGCTGACCTTGGACGGTGAGCAGGTGCAGGGCCAGGTGACCCGCTCGCAGGCCCGCTCCCTGGGACTCGCCGAAGGCCAGACGGTGTTCTTGAACGCTGAGGAGGCACTACTTGTTACCGGCAGGTGAAGCAGTACCGCCCCCTCACCGCTGAGGGGGCGGCATTTGTTACCCGTGGGTGAAGCAGTACCGCCTCCTCAGCGGGGTTAGGACCAGTAGACGACGACCTTGGTGCCGATCTGGACCTGGTCGAACAGCGCCGAGATCGCGTTGTAGTCACGGATGTTCACGCAGCCGTGGGAGGCACCTGAATAGCTGCGGGCCGCGAAGTCACTGGAGTAGTGCACCGCCTGGCCCCCATCGAAGAACATCGCGAACGGCATCGAGGAGTCGTAGAGCGACGACACATGGTTACGGGACTTCAGGTAGATGCTGAAGACGCCCTCTCGGGTAGGTGTCGAGGATGCGCCGAACCGGGTGTCCAGGGTCAGCTTCACCTGGCCGTCCACCACCCAGCGCAGGGTGCGGCTGGCCTTGTCGATACACAGCACCTCTCCGGTCCGACACCGTGGATCCAGCGGACCGGGAGTATTGGTATTGCTGCTCGGGATCGGCGGGATCCGTCCCTTCAACTCCTCGGTACTGGGAACGCGCGTCATCTGCACGAGCCGCCGGTAGGTGCGTCGGTCGGCTGTCCCCGTGACCGGAAAGCCCCGCTTGGCCTGGAAGCCCTTCACCGCCTTGACGGTGGCGTCGTCGTAGACACCGTCGAAGGGCAGCACCAGCCAGTCGATTTGGACCAGTCGAGCCTGCACCTCGCGTACCTTGGCGCCGGTATCACCGGGCTTGACGATCACCACCACCGGCTTCGGAGTGTGGGTCGGGCTCGGCGGGGCGGTCGGAGTAGTTGTCGGCCCGGTGGTCGCCGGGCCGGAGGGCGAGGCGCTCGGGGTGGGCCGCTCGTTGTCACGAGCCTGATCCGCCCCCGCGCTCTGGCAGCCGGTCAGTGCAACCATGCCGAGGAGCGCGCAGCCGAGAGCGACGCGGATAGTCGTGGAGTTCATGGACTCCCCCTTTCCTGCCCATATGACGCGAACCGACCCCGATCCGTTGCTTCAGTAGCGAAGAATTTTGTCGACCGGGGCCCGGACCCAACGCGCGAGCAAGGTGCCATCGCACTCGATGAGCGAATGCAGCGCGAGGTCGTGGCGCCGGATCGTTCCGGTGGCCAGTCGACCGGAGGTGACCCCGCCGAGAATCGGGACCGTGGTCAGACACCACTCATCGACCAGGTCCTGCTCCGCCAGAGAGCCGAGCAGCGTCGGCCCGCCCTCGCACACCAGCTGCTGAAGCCCCCGAGCACGTAGCGCCTCGACCAGGTACCTCGGGTGCACCTCGTCCTCACCGCAGACCAGGACCTGATCGGCCCCGAGCCTGTCTCGGGCCGCGCTCAGCCCCGGGGCAGCGGCACAGGTGGCCAGCCAGACCAGCCCCGGGTTCGCCACAGACTCCTCGGTCAGCCGGGCAGGCAGGATGCCGGTGCGCGACACCACGATCAGCGGGACCGAGGCGGGGCCGTAGTTCTCGATGCGGGCGGTGCCGGCACCCACCAGGATCGCATCGGCGAATTCTCTGACGATGGCGAAGACCCGGTGGTCGACCTCGTTGTTGAGTGAGCCCGACCGGCCGTCGGACCCGGCCACCGCGCCGTCCAATGTGGTGAGCATCATGGCCCGCAACCAGGGGCCCGGAGGTGGGCGATAGATCGCGCGGAATGCCGCCTGGTCCGGTGTGCGATCCGGGTCGGCGACGCCGTCGTGATCGAGCAGGACCCGCACCCTGCTCACCGAAGGCACGGGAGCACCGATACCGCCGGTGGCCGTTCGGAGGTAGGCACCACCTGATCGTGGCTGTGCATGTCTCGACCGGCCCGGACGTACTGGCGCAGCCGGACCTCCTCCCGCGAACTCCCACCCGACCTGGCCTGGGCGGCAGCCGTGATCTGGGTGGCCATGGCGCCCAGATCTCGCAGCGCCTGATGCCGGTGGGCCCGGCGTCCCAGATCGACCTGCGCGATCGCCGCCGCCCCCGATGACCGGACCGTGTCGATCAGGCTCGCCAGTTCTACGGCGTAGCCGGTCGGCACGCTGAGGCGTTCGAACAGGCTCCGTCGTATCGCCCACTCACCGGCCAGGGGCTGGATGATGTCGAGCAGCTCGGGGAACAGGGTCGCGATCAACGGCCGGGCGACCAGCTCGGTGACCCTCCCGCCCTCGAAGGCGGTCTCCGGCCCGGCACCCGTGAACGGACGTTCGTAGTAACCCTTCACCAGTGAGACCGAGGGATCGGTCAGCAACGGTCCCACCAGGCCGAGGACGAAATGGGTGTCCCAGTCGGTCAGGTCGGCGTCCATGAAGACCAGCACGTCCCCGGTGGTCACGAATTGAGATTTCCACAGCGCCTCGCCCTTACCCGGGTAGGAGCCCAGATCGGGACGGACCTCGCGCACCTTGTGGACCCGGGCTCCTGCGGAGGCGGCGATGTCGTAGGTCCGGTCGTCGGAGTCGGAGTCCATCACGACGATCTCATCGAGCAATGCGGCCGAGTGGGCCAATGAGTCTCGAACCCGGGAGATCACGTCTCCGACGGTCGCCGCCTCGTTGCGGGCCGGAACCACCAGGGAGACCCGCAGCCCGGTGGCGTGTTTGGCCGCGGCCAGCGATGCCAGCGTCCAGTCGTCCCAGCGGTAGGTCGCGCGACCCGACGGTCCGGGGACCCCGGGACCGCCCGAGCCACCGAGGGGCGTCGGCCGATCAGGCACGTTCGTGCCTCAGGTGTTCGGCGAGCAGGGCCGACGGGTCCAGCTCGCGCAGCCCGGCCAGGACCTCCACGGTGCGCAGTACGTCGTGGGCCGCGGCCACATCATGCACCCTGACGATCTGACCGGGGGCGGCGCCGAAGTACGCCAGCGCGGCATGTGTCGCGGCATCGCGACCAGCGGGGCTCCGCCCGGTGATGGCCCCGAGGAAATCCTTGCGCGACAGAGCCAGGAGTACCGGTCGCTGCAACGCCCGGACCTGGTCCAGCCCACGCAGCATCGCCACCGTCTGGTGCGGTGTCTTGGAGAAGTCCGGTCCGGGGTCGAGCACCACGGACTCGGTATCGAGGCCGAGCGAGGCGGCCCGGGTGAGCCCCTCGGCCAGAAAGCCCACGACGTCCCCGACCACGTCGGGATAGAGATCGGAGCGTTGCAGCCGCTCTTTGGGACGGGCCCGGGTGTGCATCAGTACCAGCGCGGCGCCATGGACACCGCAGAGCTCGGCCACCTCGGGATAAAGCAGTCCGCTGACGTCGTTGATGAGGTGTGCCCCGGCCTCGAGCACGGCGGAGACCACGGTGGGTTTGTAGGTGTCGACCGAGACCAGGATCTCCGGGTGCGCGGCCACCAGCCACTCGACCAGGGGAAGCACCCGCTCGAGCTCGGTTCCGGCATCGAGCTCGGGCCGGTTGGTGATCGCCGACTGGCCACCGACATCGATCACGTCCGCGCCCGCTGCGATCAGCGCGGAGCAGTGCTCGATCTGCTCGGCCACCCCACCGGTATGCCTGCCGTCGGAGAACGATTCGGGGCTGGCGTTCACCACGCCCATCACCCAGGTCCGGTCCAGCACCATGTCGCGCCCGCGTACGCGCAGCAGCGGGCCGTCGGCCGCGCTGTCAGCGTCGGCCACCCCCAGTTGTAGCGAGCTCATTCGTCTACCAGCCCCAGCCGAGGGTCTCGCCGGCGACCTGATGATGGTCTGGGACCCCCAGCCGACCACGGAAGAAGAGCATAGGGTCTGCATCACGGCATTGCTCCAGGGCCTCGACCTCGCCCACGATGATGTCGTGATCTCCGGCGGGGATCACGCGCTGGACCCGGGTATGCACCCGGAGCAGCACATCGGGAAGGGAAGGCGTGCCGAGCGGGGACAGGGTCCAGTCCAAGCCCTCGAATCGTCGCCCGCGGCTGGATCCGAATCGGTCGCACAGGTCCCGCTGATCCGCACTCAGGACGTGTACCGAGAACACCCCCGCAGCAGCCATCCGGGGCCAGGAGCGACCACCGTGATCGACGCAGATCAGGACCAGCGGCGGGTCCAGGGACAGGGACGCGAAGGATTGGCAGGCGAACCCCAGGGGCGCACCCTCAGGACTGGTCCCGGTGACGACGGTGACGCCGCTCGCGAACTGCCCCATGCAGCGACGCATCTGGGTGGGTGTGGGACGGGTGAGAACGGTCATGATGGAGGCTCCCGTAGTGGTGGCTCCGACTCCCGATCGACTGGAGTGATCAGCCGGAGGAGGCGGTGAATCGATTACGGACCGAGATCGGCGAGATCAGCACCTCGTCGGTCTCGTCGCTCGGATAGTCCTGGGAGACCAGGAGATGTTCCAGGGCGATACGCCGGGCAGCCTCGGAGTCACCGTCGGCGATCGCGTTCAGCAGACTGCGATGCTCCTCCAGTGCCTTGAGACGTTCGGCCCGCGGGATGTCGGCGCTCTCGTGGCTGCGAGTGGCCCAGGCGGACTCGTGCGAGCTCCACAGGGACTCCAGCGCTCCGGCGAGCATGGCCAGCGGCTGGTTGCCGCACAGGTCGACGAGGGCCTCATGGAACATCCGAGAGAGAGTCGTGACCTCGACCAGATTGTCCACGACCTTGACGGCTCGTTCGTGCAACCGGGTGAGTACCGGGACGATCTCCTGCATCCGGTCCTCGCGAGCGGCACAGGCGGCGGCGCACGCGGGCTCCACCTCGCGCAGTGCCGCCGCGACGTCCTTGGTACTCACGCCGCGCCCGGCCAGCGCCATCCCGAGGGTGTAGGCCACGTGTTCGGCGTCGGGCCGGTGCACCACGGCACCTCCGATGGCACCGCGACGGACGGTGATCAGCCCCTCCGCCTCCAGGACTCGCATCGCCTCGCGGAAGGTCGGCTTGCTCACCGAATAGTGGCCGCGCAGCGACTCCTCCACGGCCAGTTCCTGAGCATCGGCCAGATCTCCGACCAGGAGACGGGTGCGGAGGTCATCGGCGATCTGCTCGGCCAGGCGGGCGAAGCGCACGCCACCAGCGGGTGTGGGGGTGCCTTGGTGAGTCATGGATTCCTCTCAGTGAGTCGCCTGGTTCGTACCGGGTGACGGTACGACGCTGGACGAGGCGACCCTTGTGTTCGTGTGCTCATCGTGCCCGAAGTTGCGGTGCCAACTGTGTAAACGTGAGCGAGACGTGCTCGGCGACCATGGTTTCAGGCATGCCCGCCACCGAAGCCCAGAAGTAGAGGTGACGGATGGGAGCGGCGTCGATGACGGCACCGAGGGTCGCGGCGGCCGAATCGACGCTGACCACGCGCAGCCCGCCGCCCTCGGGTGCCAGCATCTGGGCGGTCAGTTCGGCGAGGTCCGGAGTGGGCACCTGCTTCGGGCTCACGCTGCGGGCCTGGGCATAGGTCTGTACCTGATGGGCGTAGTGGGGTGCCAGCTGGTGTGCCGTCCGTTCCGGGTCCCGGCTCAGGATCATCGGCACCATGCCGCCCATCACCGCGGTGTCCGGATCGTGGCCCCCCTCGATCAGGCCGGTCCGGTACGGAGCGAGTAGGTCGGGGTTGGGGGCGAGTAGCCCCACGCCCAGTCGACCTGCGCGTGCGGCTCCCTGCGGTCCCTGATAGCCCAGCCACAGCGGGATCCGAGGCTGCACCGGGGGTGGTACCAGACCGCCCTCCCATAGGTCGGCCTTGAGGTCGCGGATGCTCTGGTCGGCCGAGGTCATCCGTCGCCCGAGGTCGCGACCGAAGATCTCGAACTCGGTCGGTGCATAACCCGCCCCGACGCCGAGCTCGAGACGTCCCTGGCTCATGGTGTCGATCAGGGCCGCCTGCTCGCTCACGTGACGGGGGTGTCGCATCGCGGCCAGCAGGACGCCTGTTCCCAACCGGACCCGGCTGGTGCGCATCGCGGCGGCGGCCAGGAAGGTCAGCGGCTGGCTGAGATAGCCGTCGGGGAAGTCGTGGTGCTCGGTGGCCCAGATCGAGTCGGCGCCGAGGTGCTCGGCCTCGCTGACCAGATCGAGGGCGCCACCCACCACGTCCGTCCAACTCCGAGCCCAGGGGGACGGATTCCGCACGTCGAAGAGCAAGCCGACAGCGAGTTCCTGCTTCATTTCCGCTCCTCGTCGAACCACGACCACTGCCACGGAGTGATGGTCTCCAGTGCTCCGGCGAAGCGCAGGGCGGAACGATCGTCAGCCGGCGACGTCCCCCAGTGTCGTGTCGCGTCGGTCTCGAGCCGGGCGAGCACCTCGGCGGGAGGCACCTCTTCGGTGACGGCCAGGGTGACGCGGACGGTCTCGCGTCGAGACGTCCCGCGGGCTGACTCCCGGGCGCTCCATTCCGCGGGTGCCAGCGTGGGGTCGCTCTCGAGCACCCAGGCCATGGCCACCCCGGGGGTCTCGACCAGTTGCGGGAGCATCTCGCCCACCTCCCAGGAGTTCCGCGCCTGTTGCTCGCTGCGGGTCAGGTCCGTGGGTAGGGCCGTGACCCGCAGCAGGATCCCCGTCCCCGGTCGGAAGTACGCGGCGCGGGGGCTGAGCGGCAGGTCGCCGGTGGCCATCGCGGCCACCCGGAAGAAGTCCATATAGGCGCGGTCGACCAGGTCCACGTCGGGGCGGCGGCCCTCACGCAGCGACTGCTCGGCGAGCTCGGCCCAGGTGGCGATCGACGCGTCGACCGGTTCGTCGAACCAGTACAGGTTGGCGTAGTCGAAGTCGGCGAACTCGCCGGACCGTCGGGAGGCGGCCGCCAGGCTGGGGGGGAGTACGAATCGCTCGCCGTGGGCCACGCCCGGCAGGGCCAGGTTCTCGGGCCGATGGTCGAGCTGATGCCACGCATTGATGTCTCGGTGCAGGTGCACTTCGCGGGCCTTGGACAGGCTCAGGAAGGCGACGCCCGGTGGTGGCAGCACGGCAACCCCTTTCGTATTGAATCTTATGGAAGATTCTCACATCGTTGAATGACATGCAAGCGACTCTGGGTAGAAGTTTGTGAGTCGTACGGGCCGACCCGCCGATGTCTCTGAAATTTTCATAACGGTGCAGGTGGCAGACGGTATTCCCAGCCATGGCGAGGGAGCGTCGTGGGCCATAATCGGCTCGAGGTCCGAGGGCGCGGTGTTGACATAGGTCACATAGAAGATCTAGAACATTCCCATGAGCAGTATCGATTCGGAGACGGCAGCGGAGTACCGCCGTCGCGGCTGGTGGAGCGATGAGACCGTCGGTGAGGCGGTGGCCCGCAACGGTCATCGCCTGCCGCACCGACTGGCTTGGACCAGCGGCACCCACTCCCTTACCTGGGCGCAGTTCGACGCCGAGGCGACGGCCGTGGCGCGGCGGCTGGCCGGAGCCGGGGTGCGTCGCGGTGACCGGGTGGCGGTCTGCATGCGCGACGGCATCGAGATCCACCTCGTGTTCGTCGCCATCGAGCGACTCGGGGCCACGATCGTCGGCCTGGGGGCCAAGGCCGGGGTGCGCGAGATCGGACATCTGCTGGCCCGGGCCGAGGCGAAGGTACTGGTCACCCTGGCCACGCATGACGGGCGTCCCGCAGGTGAGCTCACCGCGACGCTACTGGATCGAGGCGCCACCCTGGGGCAGCATCTGGTCGTAGAGTTCACCGGTTCCGAGGCTCGCGTCTCGGTGATCGGAGAGCCCACGGGGTGGTTGCGTGAGCTGGAGTCGGCAGCGCTGCCGGAGGTGAGCCCCGATCCCGACGCCCTCTACCTGATCAATTCCACCTCGGGCACCACCGGCCTGCCGAAGGCCGTGATGCACACCCAGAACAGGTGGCACTACTTCCACACCCGTGCGGTGGCCAACGGTCGCCTCCAGGCGGAGGAAGTGATGCTGTCCATCGTCCCGGCCCCCTTCGGGTTCGGACTGTGGACCTCGCACGTCACCCCCGCGAAGCTGGGAGCGCACACCGTGGTGCTGCCCCGGTTCAGTGCCCGGGAGGCGGCCCGGGCGATCGAGGAGCACCGGGTCACGGTGCTGTGCTGCGTGAGCACGCAGTTCATCATGATGCTGGCCGACAGCTCGCTCGACGAATACGACCTCAGCTCACTGCGGGTCGTCTTCACCGGCGGTGAGGCGGTGCCCTACGCCAAGGCGATCGAGTTCGAGCGCCGCACCGGGGCCAGGATCCTGCAGTTCTACGGGTCCAACGAGACCGGCCTGCTCAGCGGTACCACCACCGAGGATCCGGCCGAGACCCGGCTGCGCACCGCCGGACGGATCGTGGCGGAGATGAACGTCCGGCTCTACGACGCCGGAGTCGATGTGACCGACACCGGTCGCGGACAGCCGGCCTGCAAGGGGCCCGCGCTCTCCCTGGGCTACCTCGACGACGACGCCGCCAATGCCGAGTTGTTCACCCCCGACGGGTGGATGCTGATGGGCGACGTGTGCGAGATCGACCCCGAGGGATACCTCACGGTGGTCGGCCGCATCTCGGAGTTCGTGGTGCGAGGGGGCAAGAACATCTCCCTGGCGGTGGTCGAGGCCGACGCGCTGAGCCACCCCGCGATCAGGCACGTGGCCGCGGTGCCGATGCCGGATCCGGTGCTGGGGGAGCGGGTCTGCCTGTTCGCCGAGCTGAACCCCGGTGCGACCCTCGAACTGGACGATCTGGTGGCCCATCTCACTGCACACGGAGCCTCGCGCGAGCTCTTCCCCGAGCGGCTCGAGATCGTGGCCGAACTGCCCCGCTCCAGCGGCGCAAAGGTCGCCAAGGGCGAGCTGCGGGCTCGCATCGCCGACCTCGTCGAGCAGGAACCGGCGACCCGCTGACCCGCCGGGTCCGCGTCGCTACCCCAAACACAGGAGGAATAGAACTCATGTCTGTTGCTGTCATCGATGGTTCCGGGGACGCCGAGGCCCCTCGTCAGGGTGGACTCGGGGTGTGGTCCCCATCGGTCATGCCCCCGGTGAGTCGCGGTGAGCTCACCGACGAGCAGACTCTCGCCGCCGCGTTCCGGGTACTGGCCAAGGAGGGCTTCTCGGAGAACATGGCCGGGCACATCACCTGGCAGCGCCCCGGTGAGACCGACATGCTGGTCAACCCCTGGGGACTGTGGTGGAACGAGGTCAGTGCCTCCGACCTGTGCGTGGTGGACGAGGACGCCAAGGTGCTGCGCGGCCGCTGGGACGTCACTCCGGCCATCCATATTCACACCGAGCTGCACCGGATGCGCGCGGATGCACGAGTGGTGGTCCACAACCACCCGTACCACGTGTGCGTACTGGCGGCGCTCGGCAGGCTCCCCGAGCTGGTGCACCAGACCGGCTCGATGTATCTGGACGACATGGTTCTCGTCGAGGAGTACGACGGCGAGATCGACACTCCGCTGATGGCCCGCGACCTGGCGGACCGGATCGGTGACGCGAAGATCGCGGTCCTGGCCAACCACGGGGTCATCGTTACCGGTGCCGATCCGATCGAGGCGACCTACCGGGCGGCCTCGTTCGAGCGTGCCTGCCGCCTCGCCTACGACGTGCTCGTCACCGGGATGAAGCCGTTGGAGCTGCGCCGGGCGGCGATGGTCGGCATGAAGGCCTCGTTGCTGGAGCGGGCCGCCGAGGTCTACTGGGGAGGCGCCGTACGCAGTCTGCTGCGCACCGAGCCGGAGGTATTGGCCTGAACGCGAAGGCCCGAGCCCGACGGATCTCCTCGGTCGCTCATGCCCGGGGCCTGGCCCGGCGCCGCCTGCCGCGGGCGGTCTTCGACGTGGTCGAGGGTGCCGCCGAGCGGGAGGTCACCGCGACCCGTAACCTCGCCGCCTTCGCGGTGCTGACCTGGCGGCAACCGGCGGGAGTGCAGGTGGGGGGCGTCGATACCGGTCTCACCCTGTTCGGGCAGCGGCTGCGGGCACCCTTGCTCACCGCTCCCTGTGGCCTGGTCGGTGCGGTGCATCCTGATGCCGAGCCGGGCGTATTCCGAGCGGCATCCGCAGCCGGAGTGGGAGCGATCCTCTCCACCACCGCGACCCGGAGCCTGGAGGAGGTGGCCGATCACGGCGGCCATCGACACGGTTGGTTCCAGCTTTACTTCCCCGGTGGGCGCGCAGGTGCCGAGCAGCTGATCGGCCGGGCCCGGACCGCGGGCTTCGGCGTCCTGGTGGTCACGATGGACACCCCGGTGCCGGGCATCCGGCACCGCGACGCCCGGCACGGACTCTCCTTGCCGATGCGATGGTCGGTGCCTGCACTGGCCCGACTGGCGCCGCAGGTGATCGCCCGGCCACGGTGGGCCGCACAGGTGACCCGCCGTCCCTCGACGCTGGGCATCGGGAACCGGGTGCACGGGCTTGCGGACGGCGGGATGAGCCGGCTCTTCGAGCAGGTGCCGACCTGGGCGGATCTGGCCTGGGTCCGTGAGCAGTGGTCGGGTCCGATAGTGGTGAAGGGACTGACCCGGGCCGACGACGCCCGGCTGGCGCTCGAGGCGGGGGCGGACGGCATCGTGGTCTCGAACCACGGTGGTCGCCAGCTCGACGGGACCCCGGCCACGGTGACTGCTCTGGTCGACACGGTCGACGCGGTGGCGGGGCGGGTCCCGGTACTGGTCGACGGGGGTGTCCGTTCGGGCGCCGACATCGCCCGAGCGATCGCGTTGGGTGCCACCGCGGTCCTGGTCGGGCGGCCCTATCTCTATGGGATGGCGGTTGCCGGGGAGCACGGCGCGCGCCGGATCCTGGAGCTGTTGTGCGACGAACTCGAGGCCACCATGCGGCTTCTCGGTGCGAGCGACATTCGAGAGCTGGCCGACGTCCCGATCTCGTGTCCCCGGAAGGACGACCACTGATGCCGCCACGGATCGTGTTGGGTGGCACCCTCCAGACGTACCCGCCCGAAGGTCGCGAGCGCTGGGTCGCGCGCCTCGGCGAGGAGTTTCCCGGCTGGCAGGTCGATCTTGCGGAGTCGGCATCGACCGTCCTCGACTATCCGTGGCATGAGGTCCGGGCCATGACCTGTCTGGACCTGCCGGCCCGAGGCGTGCCCGCTAACGTCGCGCTGCTCCAGGCCGTCACTACCGGGGTCGAGCACCTTCCGCTGACCCAGCTGGCGCGTTCGGGAGTGCACGTGTGCAATGCCGCGGGAACCGCGGCGCGTGAGATCGCCGAGTTCGTGATGTCACGAATCCTCGAGGACGCCAAGCGACTTCCTGTCCTGCGTGCTGCGCAGGCCGAGCATCGCTGGCAACCCGCCTACGGTGAGGGTCTGGACGGGTCCGAACTGCTGTTGGTGGGATTCGGCGAGATCAACCGGTCGGTGGCCACCTTGGCGCGAGCCTTCGGCATGACCGTGCGGGTCGTCCGCCGAGACCCGGGCCGGGAGCAACCCGAGGGGGTCGTCGAGCAGCGTGGCTCGGCAGACCTGGTGCACCTGATCGGGCTGGCTCGATACGTGGTGTGTGCCTTGCCGCAGACCTCGGCGACCACGGCCCTGATCGATCACGCCGTCGTCGACGGGATCCGCGACGGTGCGCTTCTGGTCAATGTCGGTCGCGGTAGTGCTCTGGACGAGGAGGCGGTCCGGGCCGCCTGCGCGTCGGGACGGATCCGGGCGGCCCTGGACGTCTTCGACACCGAGCCACTACCGACATCGAGTCCCTGGTGGACCACTCCGGGCGTGAGCATCTCGGCGCACTGCGCAAGCGTTCCCGCTCTGGCCATGAACGGGGTCGAGGACCTGTTCATCGGCAACCTGCACCGGCTGCTCGCGGGTGCACCACTCATCAATCAAGTCGCCGGACCCACCGGCCCGATCAAGGAGTTCCCATGACGACGACCCCCAGCGGCATCGAGGCCTACCAGCTCGGCCGGACCTATCCGGTGATGCCGATCCCGATGGTGCCCGCGCACTGCGTCGAGATCACCGCCGGAGCGCTCACGTTCATCGTCGAATCACGCAGTCTCTCCGACGAGGCGATCAACACCAACGCGCTGGACAGTGGTCGACCCGACCAGACCGTGCAGAGTGGGATCGACGACGGGGGCGCCTGCGTCCACGTCCTGGGCACCGAGGATGGATTGGAGTGGCTGCGCTTCGACTGCTTCGACAACGAGCCGCACTACCACTACGTGCGCAATGCCGAGCAGACGAACCAGGTCATCCGGTTCGACCAATTCGCCGAGGGCGACCCGGAGGCGTGGACCGTGCAGCGGCTGCGCTCCAACCTGCCGGAGATGCTGCGCTATGCCGGGGCCGGGTCGCTGGCCGACCAGGTGGCGGCCGGCGACCTCCAGCCGGCCGTCGATGAGGTGGCCCGGGTACTCACTCGGCTGCGCACCGTCTGAGGGCTCTCGACCGCCGCTCAACACCGAAAGACCGACCAGGGAACGAATTCACCTAAATCTTCAAGAAGATATTGAAGTACTGAGACTCTGGGCCTACCCTGAGACTCAGGTCACATTTTGGCCTGTCGCGACTGCATCGAAACCTCATCGCTCGTCACCGGCCCCCTGGTCGCACCAATTGAAGATCACCGATGGCGCCATGCGCCTCCAAGAATGTACTGGAAGATTTGAAGGATCCGAATGAAAATTCACTCTCTGGGGTACCTGGTGGTGACCAGTACCGCCGTCTCCACGTGGCGTACCTTCGGCACCGAGGTGCTCGGCCTGGTCGCGGGTAGTCAGGACGACGAGAACGAACTGTGGCTCCGGGCCGACGAACGCGTACACCGGGTCGTCGTCGAGTCCGGTGAGACCGACGAGGTCGCGGCGATCGGCTGGGAGCTGCGCAATGACGTCGAGTTCGAGATGTTGCTTGCCGACCTCGCGGCGGCAGGCATCGCCTACGAGCGGGTCGAAGGCCTGGCCACGCGCCGCGCGGTCGAGGATCTGGTCCGGGTCATCGACCCGGCCGGGTACGTGTTGGAGTTCTACTGGGGTCACCAGGTCGCTCAGGCGCCGTTCTCCTCCGCGATGGCCCCGGCCGGGTTCAAGACCGGCGACCAGGGCCTCGGCCATGTGGTGCTGGCCTGCGCACCCTTCGAGGAGAGCAACCACTTCTACCGCCGGGTCCTCGGCTTCGGGCTGACCGACTTCGCGGACATGGGCGGTACTCCCGGGCACTTCCTGCACACCAACACCCGGCACCACAGCCTGGCCCTGATCGGTGCCGACAAGTCGGCCTGGTTCGTGAAGGGCGGCCTGATCCATCTGATGGTCGAGTTGAACTCACCCGAGGACGTGGGCCGCGCCCATGACCGGGCCCAGGCGGCCGGAGTCGAGTTCTTCGAGACCATCGGGATGCACGCCAACGACAAGATGTTCTCGTTCTACGTGAACTCGCCCGCCGGCTTCCCGATCGAGGTGGGATCGGGGGCCATCGAGGTCGACCCGGCCACCCACACGTCGGTCAACATCCCCTTCCCGGACATGTGGGGCCACCAGGTCCTCGGTCTCCCCGAGCAGTGAGCGAGCACGGCATGAGTAGCGTCAACGTCCTGGAGAACCTGGAGAAGGTCAAGGCTCGGATCAACGAGCTGGCCGAAGAGGGTGAGCGCCTCGGTCAGCTCCCCGACGAGACCGTCGCCCTGGTCAAGAGCACCGGACTGACCCGGATGATGCAGCCGAAGGAGTACGGCGGGCTGGAGTCCACCCCGGTGGAGTACATCGAGGCCGTGATGGCCGCAGGTGCGTTGGGCGACTCGGCGGCCGGCTGGGTCGGCGGCGTGGTCGGACTGCACCCGTGGGAGGTCGGCGTGATGGATCCGCGGGTTCAGGAGGAGGTCTGGGGCACCGACCAGGACACCTGGATCGCCTCGCCGTACGTGGCTCTGGGGCGTGCCAAGCGGGTCGAGGGCGGCTTCCGGTTCAGCGGTCGCTGGACCTTCTCCTCCGGCAGCGACCACGCCCAGTGGGTGCACCTGGGTGGTCTGATCGAGGACGAGAACGGCGAGACCACGCCGGGCACCGACCACCACTTCCTGATCCCGCGTGCCGACTTCCAGATCGTCCCGGATTCCTGGGACACCGTGGGCCTGCGCGGCACCGGATCCAACGACATCGTGGTCGACGACGTCTTCGTGCCCTCCTACCGGGTGCTGGAATATGCCACGGTGGTGGACGGCACCGCAGCGGCGGCGGTCGGCAAGGCCGACAACCCGCTCTACGGGATGCCCTGGTTCACCCTGTTCGGGAACGCCGTCTCGGCCACCGTGGTCGGCATCTGTGAGGGTGCGCTTGCCGCCACCGTGGACTACCAGCGCGAGCGTGCCGACGTGTTCGGCACCCGGATCACCACCGACGCCTTCACCCTGCCCAGCATCGGCGAGGCGGCTAGCGAGATCCGGGCCAGCCGCCTGCAGATCCTGGACAACGTGGCCCGGGTCTACGACTCTCTGGTCACCACCGGCAGTGTCCCGATCGAGTTGCGCGCGGAGTCCCGCCGCGACCAGGTGCGCTCCAGTTGGCGTGCGGTGGCCGCCGTCGACAGCCTGTTCGCACGTACCGGCGGCAACGCGATCCGGGCCGACAAACCGATGCAGCGGTTGTGGCGCGACGCCCACGCCGGGTTGAACCACGCCGTCAACATGCCAGGCCCCACCTACCAGATGGCGGCCCTGTCGCTGATGGGCATCCAGCCCGAGGGCGGCCTGCTCTGAACACCGCTGGGCCCAGGACCCTCCTGGGCCCAGCTCCCCGGTCGCTCGGGTTGGCCGATCCACCACCCGCCCATTCCAGGAGAACCCCATGATCAACATTTCCCGTCCTTCCACTCTGATCGCCGGTGCCTCGGCTGCCGTCCTCGTCCTCGGCCTGGCCGGCTGTGGTGAGAAGGACAAGGCGGCCGGGGACGGCAGCGTCTCGATGGCTTTCGTCAACGGTTTCTCCGGTGGCGGCCCGGTCGATGAGTTCATTGCGGGCATGACCTGCTACGCCGACCAGCACGACCTGCCCAAGCCGGCCGTGACCGTGGCCGACGGGGACGTGAACAAGCAGCTCAGCGACATCGACAGCCTGATCGCCCGCGCCGGCAAGATCGACGGCCTCTTCGTGATGCCGGTCGACCCTGCCGCCCTGAGCTCGGCCTACACCCGGGCCAAGGACGCCGGGATGGCCGTGATCGACCCGGTCTCGCCCGATGCGGAGGGCAAGTTCGCCACCGACGCCTCCAGCCACGTCGCCCCCGACGACGCCGGCGTGCCGCAGATCATGGTCGACTGGCTCACCGAGAACGCCCCGGACGTGAAGCGGATGGCCGTGCTCTCCCCGCCACCCGGTCAGCCGATGTCGGACCTCCGTGGCTCCGCATTCAAGAAGGCCGCCGAGGCGGCCGGGATCACGGTCTCGCGCGAGCTGAATATGGACAAGATCACCACCGAGGAGGCACAGAAGAAGGTCGAGGACCTGCTCACCTCCGACCCGACGATCGGCGGCATCTTCGCCCAGAACGGTGCGATGGGCCGAGGTGCGGCCCTGGCCGCCAAGAGCCAGGGCAAGGATCTGACCATCATCTCGATCGACTCCGACGCCGAGACCCTGGCCTCGGTGAAGGCGGGCGAGATCGACGCTTCCTTCGGCGCCGACCTGTTCAAGGTGGCCTACCTGGGCAGCGTCCAGGCCCAGAAGGTGAAGGCCGACGAGAAGGTCGACTTCGTCTCGGTGCCCTACAGCGCCTACACCAAGGACAACGCCGAGGTGGCGAGTAACGCCGCCCGCTGCTCGGCCCTGACCTCGGAAGCCACCGACTGATGACCAGTGTGCTCAGCCCCGCGCCCGGGGTGGATCCAGAGGTGGGCCCGGCGATCGGCCGGCCCACCTCGATGGGGGAGCGGTTGCGTAAGGCGCCGCCCTGGATCGGTATCGCAGTACTGGTGGTGGCGATGTTCGTCTTCATGGCGGCCACCAACGAGTACTTCCTCACCTATTCCAACCTGAACAACGTGATGCGCGGTGCCGTGGTGCCGCTGTTGCTCGCGATCGGCACCACCTTCGTCATCACCACCGGGATGATCGACCTGTCGCTGGCCTCGTTGATGGCGCTGAACACGGTGCTGCTGCTCGGCTTCATGAACGCCGGATTGCCGGTTCCGCTTGCGGTGCTGGCCGTGATGGTGGCCTCCGCCGCGATCGGCGCGGTCGCCAACGGGGTGCTGATCGCCAAGTTTCAGCTCAGCTTCATGGTGGTCACCTTGGGCACGATGTCGGTCTTCAAGGCCATCGCCCAGTTGCGCACCGACGGGAACTCGGTCCAGCTCAGCGGCCGGGACGGGTTCGACTTCGTGGTCTGGCTCGGCGACGGCAAGGTCGCCGGGGTCTCGGTCCCGGTGGCCATGGTGTTGCTCCTGCTGGTCGCCTCGATGCTGCTGATGAAGTACACGACCCTGGGCCGCAGCCTGCTGGCCGTGGGCGGCAACCCGGAGGCGGCTCGCATCGCGGGCATCCCGGTGGAGCGGATCCAGATCGCCGCCTTCGCGCTCAACGGCGTCTTCGTCGGGTTGGCCGCCGTGGTGATGGCCGGCCGGATCCAGGCCGCCTCACCCACGATCGGTAGTGGCATGGAACTCGAGGTGATCGCCGCGGTGCTGCTCGGGGGCTCCTCGATGATGGGCGGCAACGCCACCTTCGTCGGCACCTTCATGGGAGTGGTGTTCGTGTCGCTGCTGGCCAACGTGCTGAATCTGCTCGAGGTGCAGATGTTCTTCCAGGGGCTGGTCACCGGCCTGGTGCTGATCGTGGCGGTGGGCATCGACCGGCTTCGTTCGCGGGCACGAACATGACCGCCGCCGTCACCCTGAGCGGGATCCGCAAAACCTATGGCGGCACCGTCGCTCTGGCGGAGCTCTCCTTCGAGATCGCTCCGGGCGAGGTGCGCGGCCTGATCGGAGAGAACGGCTCCGGCAAGAGCACCGCCATGAAGGTGCTCTCAGGTCAGGTGGTACCCGACCAGGGCAGCGTCAGTGTGGCGGGCACGGTGCTGAAGCCGGGCAACGCCCATGACCGGCTCACCGCCGGCGTCGGAGTGGTGATGCAGGATCCGATGCTGTGCGAAGACCTCACCGTGGCCGAGAACCTGGCGCTGGGCCGGGTCGGTCGGCGAGGAATGGTGTCGTGGAAGCGCCTGGATGCCCAGGCGAGGCGAGTCCTGGACGATGCGGGGTTGGACCTGGACCCGACCGCCCGGATCCGCGACCTCTCCCAGGACGACCGGCACATGGTCGAGGTGGCCCGGGTCCTGGCCTGGGACTGCATGGTGATCGGCTTCGACGAGACCACCGCCTCGCTCACCGAGGACTACGTCGAGAAACTGTTCTCGGTGATGCGGGGTCTGCGTGAGCGTGGCGCCGCCCAGGTCTTCATCAGCCACCGGATCCCCGAGGTGCTGGCCATCTGCGACACCGTCACGGTGCTGCGCGACGGCGAGTTCGTGGCCACCGTGGCTACGGCGGAGACGACCGAGGATCAACTGATCGAGTTATTGGTCGGCCGTTCGGTGAACGCGGCCTATCGCCGAGACCCGGCGCCCTTCGGCCCGGTCGCCCTGCGCGCCTCCGGGCTGCGCCCCGCCGGTGCCTCTGCGGCAATGGATCTGGAGGTCCGCAGCGGCGAGGTGGTCGGCATCGGCGGCCTGGTCGGCAGCGGACGTTCGGAGGTTCTGGAGTCGGTCTACGGGCTGATCGGACGCGAGGGAGAGGTCGTCGTCGACGACTGCACGGTGAGCCGGATGCGTCCCCGAGAGGCGATCGCGGCCGGGCTGGGCCTGGTTCCTGAGGACCGCCGGATCCGGGGTCTGGCGATGGAGGCCAGCGTGCGCGCCAATGCCACCGCGGTCCAATTCGGCTCGAGCGCCCTGATGAGCCCTGTGCGCGAGCAGCGCGGCGACGAGCTGATGACCATGCTGCGCACCTCGCTGCAGCTCAAAGCACCCGACGACGACGCCCCGGTGTCCACGCTCTCGGGTGGCAACCAACAGAAGATCGTGCTCGGCCGTTGGCTGGAGCACAACCCCAAGGTGCTGCTCCTCGATGAGCCGACCCGCGGCATCGACATCGGCGCCAAGCAGGACATCTACCGGTTGATCGACGAGGCCGCACATGCCGGGATGGGTGTGTTGCTGGTCTCCTCCGAATTGCCCGAGCTGATGGGTCTGTGCGATCGGATCCTGATCATGCGGGAGGGCCGATTGGTAGCCGAGTTCACCGATGAGGTGAGCGAGGTGGACCTGATGGCCGCCGCCGCGGGGCACAGCGAGACCTACGAGATCGAACAGGACGAGAGAGATGAGTGACATGTCCAGCACGGACTACAGCTACGAAGCCACCGCCCGGACCGCCCTGATCAACGGTCGCACCCTGCACTGGAACGAGGCGGGTGCCGGCCCGGTGTGCATCTTGTTGCACGGCGCCGGTCCCGGGGTGTCCGGGTGGGCCAACTTCGCTGACACGCTCCCGGTGTTCGCGAAGCATTTCCGCACCCTGGTCGTGGATCAGCCGGGCTTCGGGGCCTCCGAAGGCGCCGATTTCACCGGTGACTACTTCACCCACAGCGCCTCCACGGTGGTCGCGCTGATGGACCATCTGGGCATCGAGAAAGCACACCTGGTCGGCAACTCCCTCGGTGGTGGCACCGCGGCTCGGTTGGCGCTGGACTTCGGCGACCGAGCCGACCGGCTGGCCCTGATGGGGCCGGGCGGGATGACCACTCGGATGTTCACCCCGGAGCCGACACTGGGGCATACCCGGCTCTACGCGTTCAACGAGGAGCCCGGCACCGAACGGCTGGAGACGTTCATGAAGGGCATGGTCTACGACCATTCCTTCGTGACCTCCGAGATGGTGGCCGACCGGTTCGAGCGGTCTCAGCGCCCCGAGGCCGCGGTGAATTTCGAGCGGATGCGGGTCAGCTTCATCGAGGGGGAGGGGGTCGCCAAGGGGCAGCTGTGGCGTGAGGCGGCCGACCTGACCCACGAGACGCTGCTGATCTGGGGACGTGAGGACCTGGTGAACCCCTACGACGGCGGTCTCTTCGTCTTCTCCCAGCTGCCCAACGCGAGCCTGCACGTGATGTCGCGCTGCGGTCACTGGGCGCAGACCGAACGGGCGACGGAGTTCAACCGGGTGGTCATCGGCCACCTGCTCGACGACTGACACCTGATCCACCCACCACGACGAATGAGGGACTTGGCATGACCATGACACTCACCGCAGACCTGGACAGCCGGGAGTTGCGGATCTCTGACACCGGACTACAGGGCCGGGAGATCGGTACCGGTGATCCGTTGGTGGTGCTGCATGGCTTCGAGCCGGGCACCGACAGCGGCACCGAGTTCGCGGCGCAGGTGAGCCGGCTGTCCGCGAACTTTCGAGTGCTGCTACTCGACCTCCCCGGCTTCGGGGCCTCTGCCGCGATACCGATCGGGCCGGATTACCTCGAAGACGCGGTGCAGCGCCTGGTCGACACCCTGGACCAGCTCGGGTTGGCGAAGGTATCGGTGTTGGCCGCATCCCTGGGTGGCTGGGTGAGTCTGAGGGCCGCGCTGGATCACTCCGGTCGCTTCGAGCGACTCGCCCTGCTGGCGCCGGGAATCCTCAACGTCAACTCTGCGGGAGCCCGCCCAGCTGAGGGGGCTCGGGCTCTCACCTCGTTCCTCGCGCGGCCCTCGGAGACCGGCATGCTGACCTGGCTGGAGACCCAGGTCGGGGATCCCTCGAAGATCACCGATCACGACGTCGAGGCTGCGGTGGAACGTGCCCTGACACCGGGGGCGATCGCCCGGCTCAAGGCGGTCGCTCGCACCTTCGACGGCTGGGACCCAGCGTCGGCGCTGCGGATGCAGTGCTGGCAGATCACCCATCCGGTGCTCTTGGTGTGGGGCCGGGAGAACCGAGACTTCCTCCTCGACGGTGCCCTGTACGGCGCCCGGCGGATGCCGCGCGCCGATGTGGTGGTGCTGTCCGGGTGCGGAGCCCGGGCCCATCACGAGCGGGCCGAGGACGTCACCCGCCTCGTCTCTGACTTCTTGACCTCCTGAACAGTGGAACTCACGAAAGGCATATCGAATGGCTGACATCGAAGAACTCACCAGGAACACCAGCTTCACCAAGGCCGTGAAGGGCAAGGTGACCTTCCTGCCCGAGCCGGAGAAGGCGGACCGCAAGTTCCCGCTGATCTCGGCCGACGACCACATGGTCGAGCCGCCCAACGCGTTCGAGGGGCGGATGCCGGCCAAGTTCGCCGAGCAGACCCCGCGGGTCGTCGACAAGGACGGCGCCGACGTGTGGATCTATGACGGCAAGGAGCTGCCCAACGTCGGCTTCAACGCGGTGGTGGGCCGCCCGATCGACGAGTGGGGCTTCGAGCCGGCACGTTTCACCGACATGCGTCGTGGCTCGTGGGATATCCACCACCGGGTCAAGGACATGGACCTGTCGGGTGTCTACGCCTCGCTCTGCTTCCCGTCGTTCCTGGCCGGCTTCGGTGGTGTCCGCCTGCAGCAGACCACCAAGGACCCGGAACTCGCGCTGGCTGCAGTACGGGCCTGGAACCAGTGGAACATCGAGGAATGGTCGGGCGCCTACCCGGACCGGCAGATCCCCTGCCAGCTGCCCTTCATGCTGGACCCGGAGATCGGTGCGCAGGAGATCTACAAGAACGCCGAGAAGGGCTTCAAGGCGGTCACCTTCTCCGAGGCCCCGCACCTGCAGGGCATGCCGTCGATGCACTCGGGCCACTGGGACCCGATCATGCGGGCCTGTGAAGAGACCGGCACCGTGATCAACCTGCACATCGGGTCGTCCGGGACCTCGCCGTCGACCTCCGAGGACGCGCCGCCGGACGTGGTGGGCGTGCTCTTCTTCGCCTACGCCATCCATGCGACCGTGGACTGGCTGTACTCGAAGATCCCGGTCCGGTTCCCGGACATCAAGATCTGCATGTCCGAGGGCGGCATCGGGTGGGTTCCGGCGCTGCTGGACCGGCTCGACCACATGGCCACCTACCAGGAGATGTACGGCACCTGGGACGGCATCGACCTGATGCCGGCCGACGTGCTCAAGCGCAACTTCTACTTCTGCGCGGTGGAAGATCCCTCCGCGTTCGCGCTGCTGGACCGGATCGGTGCCGACCACGTGATGGTCGAGGAGGACTACCCGCACTCGGACTCGCTGTGGCCACGCACCCAGGCCGTCGTCGGTGAGTCGGTCGGCGGGCTGAGCGCCGAGAACATCCGCAAGGTCACCTGGGAGAACGCCTCCCGGTTGTACCGACACCCGGTGCCGGAGTCGGTGATCGCCGACCCGAACTCGTTCTGAGCATGTCCTGAGACGGCTGGGCGCCTGCGTTTTTCTTGCGCAGGCGCCCAGTCAGCGGGACGGTGACGTCCCTCACACCCCGGTGCCGAGGACCGTGTAGTGGGCCCTTTCACGATGGTGTCCTCACACAGACCACACGAGGAGTAAACCGATGCTCGTCATCGATACCCATGTACGACTTGTCGAGGCGAACCGTGCCGACTGGCGAGCCGAGCAGCAGCAGATGCTGCGCACTCATCTGGATAGTGGCGAGATCTGCGGCGCCGCGGACTGCTCTTTCGCGGCTCACCGCTTCGGTGGCGTCGACTCCTTCGTGCACGTCTCGAACGCGAAGATCCGGGAGAGCTGCGTGGCCGAGGCAGCGCTGGTCGAACAGATCGCACGACTCCACGATCTGGACCTGGTGATGATCGCCGGCATCGACCCGCGTCGCGACGGCCGGGAGATCCTGGCCGATCTGGATGAGTTCGCCGGCTCGGAGTCGTTCCGGGGAGTCCGGCTGCCGCTCGGGGTGCCGGCCCACCTGGGATTCGTCGACTCCCTGCTGGGATGGCTCGCTGAGCGGGAACTGGTCGTGGAGATCTCCCCACTGGCCGAGCAGGTGCCCGGCTGGGTGAGCGCGCTGGAGCGCTACCCGGAGATCGTCTCGGTGGTCGGCTACGACGGCTGGGTGGTCGAACCGAACCTCCCGGTCTCCCAGGAGTGGTGTCAGGCGTTCCGTACCTATGCCGATGGCAACGTGGACCGCTGGCAGGTCACCATCCCGCACGACGGCCGCCGGGTGGACACCACCTGGGAGTCGGCACGGCCGTGGCTGGAGGCGGGGGTCGAGATCCTCGGCTGGGATCGGCTGATGTTCGCCACCACTCTGTCGTTGGAGAGCGCGGCCGGGCAGTACTCCGAGATCCTGGCCGGCCTCGGCTCGTTGATGGACGGGGTGGACGAGGACGATCGCGCGAAGTTCTGGGGAGAGAACGCAGCCGCTGCCTACCGGATGTGAGTCGTTGACCGGCAGGTTTGAAGGGGTCTGGCTCTGGCTGGGCCCCGTCTGTGGTGTGTGCGGCCCGAACGTCGGTAACTCAAGTCGACGCTAGATCATGCCAACGGTGTTCGCGTTGAGCCAGAGCGCGCCGCGATGTCGTGCCTGCTCGCTGCCGTTGAGGCTGAGTATCCAATCGGCTGCGTCTTGGGCAGGTGTCTCGCACACCCTCAATCCGTTGAGAGCAAGGAGCGCATTCGTAGACAGCCACGCCACTCGTTTGTTCCCATCCAGGAAGGCTTGGGCACAGGACAGCCCTTCGGCCAGTTTCGTGGCCTTCGCGATAAGACTCGGGTGAACCTCACGTCCGAACACATCCTGGAACGGCGAGAGCACGGCACTCTCCAACTTGTCGCGATGGATCAATGTTCCAGCACACACGATCTCTCGGTGGATCGAGATCACCTGATCCACCGAGAGTGAGAGCGTCATTGAGCCAAGATCGCCAGCACATCGCGCCATTGCTCAGCGCTGGCGCGGGCGATTTCCTTGACCTCTTCATCCTTGGAAGAAGCGACTGCACTCTGCCGTTGCGGGATCTCGGAGGCCGGGGAGGTGAGCGACATCTCCGTGTAGAAGGTGCGCATGGCATCGTGAGGGATCTCTTCGGTACAGCGTGCATCCGCAGAGCGTGTTCCCCAGACATCGGCCCAAGGGGCCTCGCTGTGGCTCAGATCTATCAGTGCAGCCCCGTGCTGGCGGCCATAGTGAGCCAGTACGGCATCAACGGTGGCACGCTCAGCAACGGTCAGTACCGTCTCGTCGGGCTGATCGGTACGGTATCGGATTGCAGGGACCACCGGGCCCATCTGCCATGCCTCGATGCGCTCCGGGAACAACGGGTGCCCGTCCCAGGCCAGACTCCAGGACTGGGAGTAGTACATGAGTTTCTGGAGTTGCACCTCGCCGTACAGAGGCGTCTTCGCCTTGATGTACTTCATCACGTCGATCGCCGTTGCCATACGTATGCACCTCCTTATTACGCCTGACTCCCTGTTTCTTATTGCCTACGGTAACGCGAACGGTCGACACAGGTCTCGCTTCACACGAGCGAAGCGGCGAGGTGGAGGTGGTGGCACCAGTGACGCTGGGAGTGATCAGGACCAGTAGACGACGACGCGGGTCCCGATCGGCACCTGGTCGAACAGCGCGCGCAGGTTGTTGTAGTCGCGGATGTTGATGCAGCCGTGCGAAGCGCCGGCATACCCCCTCGCGGTGAAGTCGCTGGAGAAGTGGACGGCTTGGCCGCCGTCGAAGAACATCGCGAACGGCATCGCGGTGTGGAACAGCGAGGAGACGTGATCGCGAGACTTGCGATACACCCGGAAGACGCCCTCACGGGTGGGGGTGGCGCTGGAACCGAAACGTGTGTCGAACAACATCCGGACCTGTCCATCGACGACCCAGCGCATGGTTCGGCTGGACTTGTCGATGCACAGCACCCGGCCACTCCGGCAGCGGCGGTCGAGCGGGCCCGGGCGGTTCTGGGCGATGCCGATCACCGGTGCCCGTCCGGCCCGGTCGGCCCTGGAGGGAGTGTGGGTCGAGTTGCGCAGTCGTTTCCAGGTGCGCTTGTCGAGTTTCCCGGTGACCGGCAGATGACGACGCTCCTGGAGGGTGCGCACCGCGTTCGCCGTCGCCCGGTCGTAGCGTCCGTCGAAGGGGAGCCGGAGAAGCTTCCGTTGCACCAGACGGGCCTTGAGATCGCGCACCTTGCGTCCCGTGTCACCGCGCCGCAGTCTGATGACCTTGCCGGGCTTGACAGTGGGCTTGACGGTGGGAGTCTTGGTGGCCGTCCCGGTCGGCTCGGAACCGGGTGCGGTGGCCGGACCGCCGGTCGCGGACGAAGGAGCCACTGCGCCCATGCCGACTGTCAGGCCCACACTGAGCGTGATCGCGAGCGCGAGCGCGGCGAATCGCCGGCCGTTGTGCTGTGGGTCTTTCCTCGACATGGTCACTCTCCTTCGCCACAGCCCGATGCCGCGGCGTCACCAGTCTGACGCGTATGGGTCGCGAAAGGTTGCGGCGGCCCCGTCGGATCGGTCGACAGCGCGTTACTCCACCGGCACCGAGTCGCGATGGGACCCGAGGGTCACCCGGCGGGCCGGGCGCCCCTCAACGGAAGCACGGCAGAAGATCAGCGGTAGTTGGTGAACTGGACCGCGAAGTCGTAGTCCTGCCCCTTGACCAAGGCCTGAACGGACTGCAGGTCGTCGCGCTTCTTGGAGCTCACCCGCAGCTCGTCGCCCTGGATCTGGGCCTTGACTCCCTTGGGACCCTCGTCACGGATCAGCTTGGAGATCTTCTTGGCGTCCTCGGAACTGATCCCCTCCTTGAGGGCGATGGTGATCTTGGACTTCGTGCCGGACTGGCGTGGCTCGGAGGCATCGAGCACCTTGAGGCTCACGTTGCGCTTGATCAGCTTCTCCTGGAAGACGCTGAGTACCGCGCTGGCCCGGTCGTCGGCCGACGCCTCGATCTCGATGTTGTCTCCGGACCACTCGATCGTGGCGCCGGTACCTTTGAAGTCGAATCGGGTCGCCACCTCGCGGGCGGACTGGCTCAGCGCGTTGTCGACCTCCTGACGGTCCAGTTTGCTCACGATGTCGAATGACGAGTCGGCCATGGGTCTCTCCTGAATTTTCTCAGCGGTGGGGCTTGGGCTATTCTCTCGTCTTGTCGCGCAGGGTCCAAACGGCCCAGTGTGGCAGGGCAACACCTGGCAGATTGCCCGAGCGGCCAATGGGAGCGGACTGTAAATCCGTCGGCTTACGCCTTCGAAGGTTCGAATCCTTCATCTGCCACAGCACAGGACCGCTGGCCTCCACCTAGGTGGGGGCCAGCGGCCATTTCAGGGGCTGGGGCCAGCCCCGGCCCGCTGGTCATTGATCCTGCTCGGTCGGCTCGGATCCCGGCGCGTTGATCCTCTGCAACGTCTCGACCTGGCGCAGCAGGAACCGGGGTTCGTCGAGTTTCTTGCGCCGCATCCAGCTGGTCAACTCGGTATTGCCCTTCGAGGCGTTGCAACTACGGCAGGCGGGGACCACGTTCGCCAGGGTGTAGCGACCGCCCCGGCTGATCGGCAGCATCGTGTCCTTCTGGAGCGCGGGCTCCTCGGCGCCGCAGTAGGCGCAGCAGCCCCAGGCATCCATCAGGGCATGCCACTGGGCGTCGGTCAGATCGTTGACGACCTTCGCCACCCGACGTCGGCGCCGCCTCGAATAGGTGGCCGAGCGGCTGCGGGAGGGCACGGCGGAAGCCTAGGCCAAAGGGGGCCCCGTGGGTGGCTGAAGGTGGTCAGAAATCGGGATCCCCTTCTGCAACCAAGCAGTTGCTAGGTACCGTCAGCCCTATGAGCGAACTGGACCTGAGTTACGAGGGCACCCTGAAGGAAGTAGAGACCCCGCAGGGCGTCCTGAAGTACCACGAGGCCGGTGCCGTCGATGCTCCGCCGCTGCTGCTGCTGCACGGTTCGGGACCCGGCGTGACCGGCTGGCGCAACTTCGGGGAGAACCTGGCCACCTTCGCACCACACTTCCGCTGCCTGATCCTGGAGTTCCCCGGCTTCGGGGTCTCCGCGCCCAGCGACCTGCACCCGATGATGGCCGCGATGCCCGCCGTCGGTCAGTTCCTCGACGCACTCGGCCTGGACCAGGTCGACATCATCGGCAACTCGATGGGTGGTGTGGTCGGTACTCGATTCGCGATGGCCAACCCCGAGCGGGTCCGCCGCCTGGTCACCGTCGGCGGGATGGGCAAGAACATCTTCAGCACCGCTCCGGGCGAGGGGATCAAGCTGCTCAGCGAGTTCAACGAGAACCCGAGCCGGGAGCGGCTGGTGCAGTGGCTGGAGTCGATGGTCTGGGACAAGTCCATGATCACCGAGGAACTGATCCAGGCCCGCTGGGACCAGGCGACCGAACCGGCCACGCTGGAGTCGGCTCGCAAGATGTACGGCCGCAAGGCGATCGAGATGATGGCCAAGTTCGAGTCGATGTCGAAGGAAGCCCCGTACTGGGCGATGCTGCACACCGTGCAGTGCGAGACCCTGATCACCTGGGGTCGCGACGACCGGGTCAGCCCGCTGGACATGTCCCTGATCCCGATGCGGACCATCCCCAAGGCCGAGCTGCATGTGTTCCCCAACTGCGGGCACTGGACGATGATCGAGGCCAAGGACGCCTGGGAGGCCGCAGTATCGGCCTTCCTGCGTCGTCCCGCTCGCGACTGATCCGTTACAAAGAGAACCCCACCCGTGACGCGATCAACGAGACCGGTCGTCGGTGGCCCCAGAGCGCGGGAGCCGCGACACGCCGGTCCCGTTGATCGGTCACCACCTTGGCGTGAGCGCCCCGGAATGAGAACGTGTTCTCATGAGCAATCCTGTGCTGACGGCAATCGAGGAACATGCCGAGGAGCTCGCTGCCCTCGGCCCGGAGAATGAGGCCCTGGGCAAGCTGAGCGACCGGTCCGCGGCGATCCTGCGCGACACCGGCGTGATCAAGATGCTGCAGCCCGCCGAATTCGGTGGAACTGAGGCGCACCCGCGTGACTTCGCCGAGACGGTCATGAAGATCGCCTCCTACGACGGTTCCACCGGCTGGGTGGCCGGGATCGTGGGCGTGCACCCGTGGGAGATGGCGATGGCCGACCGCAAGGTGCAGGAGGAGATCTGGGCCGAGGACACCAACACCTGGATCGCCTCGCCCTACGCACCGATGGGCATCCTGAAGCCCGTCGACGGCGGCTATATCTTCAACGGGCGCTGGCAGTTCAGCTCGGGCACCGACCACTGCGACTGGATCTTCCTGGGCGCGTTCATGGGCGACGCCGACGGCAACATGGCGATGCCGCCGCGCAACTTCCACGTGATCCTGCCCCGCCAGGACTACACCATCGTCGAGGACTCCTGGGACGTCGTCGGCCTGCGCGGCACCGGCTCCAAGGACATCATCGTCAAGGACGCGTTCATCCCCGAGTACCGGGTGATCGACTTCATGCACATGATGGACGGCACCGCGCTACGCAACTCCGGGCTGACCAACCCGACCTTCGGGGTTCCGTTCACCTCGATCTTCCCGCTTGGCATCACCTCGGCCGTGATCGGTATCTGCGAGGGCGCTCTGGCCAACCACATGGCCTACCAGAAGAAGCGGGTCCAGATCACCGGAACCAAGGCCAAGGACGACCCGTACGTGATGTACGCGATCAGCGCCGCGGCCGAGGAGATCAAGGCGTCTCGCACCGCCATGCTCGACAACATCAGCCGTTTCTACGACAAGGCCGCTGCCGGTGAGAAGGTCTCGCTGCATGAGCGCGCCGAGTCGCGGCGCACCCAGGTCGCGGCGGCCTGGCGGGCGGTCCGGGCGATGGACGAGATCGTGGCCCGGTCGGGCGGTAACGGTCTGCGGATGGACAACCCGATCCAGCGCTTCTGGCGCGACGGCCACATGGGTATGGTGCACGCCATTCACGTGCCCGGCTCGGTGTTCCACGCCTCCGCGCTGCTCGACATGGACGTCACCCCGCCTCCGGGTCCGATGCTGGCCATGATCTGACTCTGGACAGGCTCCAGCGGGTACTGATGCGGCCCGGCGTCCACTGGGTGGGTGCCGGGCCTTGTCAGGTCATCGATTCGTGGCACTGTGCGGTGCATCACGAAGCCGAATCGCTGAGGAGCATGATGTGACACCACTGGTACGGGGGCTGGGGTATGTCCGCCTTCAGACCACGGATCTGGGGCTGTGGCGGACCGTCATGATCGACGGACTCGGGTTCAGCGAATCGCCACGTCGCGACGCGGAACTGCTGCGACTGCGGATGGACGGACGCGAGGAACGGATCGTGGTGCGGTCCGGCGACAGCGAGCAGACCCTGGCCATCGGCTGGGAGGCCCGCGACCAGTTCGCCCTCAACGCGGTGGGCCGGGCGCTGGAGGCGCACGCGGTAGACGTCGAGGTGCTCACCGAGGATGAGTGCCATGAACGCCGGATCGATGGAGGGCTGCGGTTCACCGATCCCTCCGGAACTCCGGTAGAGATCTTCCACGGTGCGGTCCGCGACGACGCGCTGATGCGCACCAAATGGGGCCAGTCATTCGTCACCGACGAACTGGGCATGGGAACCGTGGCCATCGGCGCCCACGACGTCGACTCCCTGGACTCCTTCTACGCCGGCGTCCTGGGCTTCTCACCGCGCGGCGCGGTCCAGGTACCCGGAATGAGGGCCGAGGCCCGACCGGTCCGGACCCGGCTGCTCGGGGTCAACGCCCGACACCACTCCATGGTGCTCAGTCCCGGCGGCAGCCACTTCGGTGGACTGCAGAAGATCCGGGTCGAGGTCGACTCCCTGGATGCGGTCGGGACGGCCAACGACGAGTTGCTCGCACTAGGCGTGGTGCCGACCACCACGCTGGGCCGGCACTCGAATGACCGCACCCTCTCGTTCTACTGCCGGATGCCCGGCGGCCTGCTGTTCGAGTACGCGACGGACTGCCTGACGGTCGACGCCGACTCATTCGTGCCGGAGGAGTTCGTCCGTCGCAGCAGGTGGGGCCACGAGTGGCAGGCCCCGACACCGCACGACAATATCGCCCAGTTCCCCGGAAGGAAGCATCTGTGACCACCCCCGTCGCCTTGTCTGAGATCGTGACGAAGTTCGGTGGATTCACCGACGAGGTCGACGTGCTGGTGGTGGGATTCGGCTGTGCCGGTGCGGCTGCTGCCCAGGAGGCGGCCAAGGCCGGCGCCTCGGTCCTGGTGCTCGAGCGCGCGAGCGGCCCCGGCGGGTCGTCGGCCCAGTCCGGCGGCGAGCTGTATCTGGGCGGCGGAACCTCGGTCCAGCAGGCATGTGGCTTCTCCGACGACGCCGACAATATGTACGCCTACCTGGTCAAGGCACTGGGACCGTACGCCGACGAAGAGAAGATTCGGCTCTACTGTGACGGCTCGGTCGAACACTTCGAGTGGTTCAAGAACCAGGGTCTGGAGTTCAAGGAGTCGTTCTACGACGCCCCCACCTGGATGCCGTTCAGTGACGACGGCCTGATGTGGCTGGGGGAGAACGCCTGGCCCTACAACGAGATCGCCCGGGCCGTGCCACGTGGTCACCGCACCACCACCCCCGGATTCGGTGGCCACACCATCATGCAGGCCTTGGTCGCCACCTGTGACGCGCTCGGTGTGCAGCGGGTCGAGGACAGCAGAGCCACCGCGCTGGTGATGGACGGCGACGCGGTCGTCGGAGTCGTTGCCCGCAAGTACGGTGAGGAGGTCGCCTACCGGGCTCGCAAGGCGGTCGTGCTGGCCACCGGTGGCTTCGTCGACAACGAGCGGATGCTCGCCGACCATGCGCCGGTACTGCTGGGGCACGGCAAAGTCTCCGATGGTCTGGACGACGGGTCCGGGATCGAAATGGGCCAGGCGATCGGGGCCGCGGTGCGGCGGATGTCGGTGGTCGAGGCCGCCTATACCGCCGTCCCGGCGGTGGTCTGCCGCGGCATGCTGGTCAACGCCAGGGGGCAGCGGTTCATCAATGAGGACGTCTATGCAGGGCTGTTCAGCCATGCGGCCCTGGAGCAGGAGGGTCCCTGCTGGGCGATCGTCGACGGCGAAGGTTTCGAGCAGATCGCCGAGGCGGATCTGATGGGGATCCGGGTGCATCATGCCGCGGAGACCATCGAGGAACTGGAGAGCGAGCTCGGCCTCGAGGCCGGCACCCTGGCCCATACCGTGACCCGGTACAACGAGGCGGCCATCGCGACCGGGACCGACCCCGACTTCCACAAGGACGCCAAGTGGGTGCGAGCACTGGAGGGCCCCTTCCTTGCGATCGACCCTCGGCGGGGCTTCTTCGAGGGGTCGAGGGCCGAGGTGAGTCCCACCGGGTTCTCCGGATTCACCCTGGGCGGTCTGGCTACCACCGTCGATGGCGAGGTCAAGGGGGTGGACGGTGCTCTGGTCCCGGGACTCTATGCGGTCGGTCGCGTGGCCTCCGGGATGCATGGGCACGGGTACATCTCCGGCACCTCGCTGGGTGATGGCACGTTCTTCGGTCGTCGGGCCGGACGCGCCGCTGCCGGGCGCGACCGACAGCTCCCCTAGCAGCGTGTGACCTGTCCCACTCACTGGGGGCTCCGTACCGGTGAGGCTCGTCATCGGGGGACGATAGGTAGCGGCCACTCCGCCATGGAGTGTCGCCAAGGCGAGCTTGAGGGAGGTGCCGTGCCGAGAATCGCTGAGCGGCGTCCGCCTGCGGAGCCGTCGTCCCCCGAGCAGTGGGAGCGCTACCAGCGCATCATCCGCTCGGCGATCGCGCACGGTATCCGGTATCCGCTCGAACGGGTCCAGATGGCCGAGGTGGCGAAGGACGCCGGGGTGGCGATCGCCACGCTCTATCGGTATTTCCCGTCCAAGACGCAGTTGTTCACCTCGGTGCTGCGGCGCCAGATCAGTGCACTGGACCGGATGGTTCAGACGCGGGATCCAGAGGTGCCCACTGATGTCGCGGTAGCCGAGCTGCTGATCGACGCCAGCCGAGCACTGTTGCGGTGGCCGATCCTGGCCCAATCCATGCTGCATTCCAACCTGGGGAGCTTCTCCTCCAGTGAGAACGACCTGCGGGTGAGCGAGGCGTTCCGCTCGATGCTGCTGAAGGTCGCCGGCATCGAGCATCCCACCGAACTCGACCAGCGGCTGATCCGCGTCATCGAGCAGACCTGGTACGGCATGTTGATCTCGGCGCTCAACGGGCTCCTCACCGTCGAGGAGATCGAGGCCGACACCCGCCTCGCCTGCGAACGGCTGCTCTGCGACCTGGGAAGCAACGAACACGACGCGGCTCGCACGCTGTATGAGGTGCCCGCACAGGGCTCGGCCGCTCTGTAACGTCGCCGCATGGTGATCATCGACGTCACAGAGCAGCCAGGAACCGCTGCGAGCTCAGGCCCGCCAGAATCTCTTACTTCTTCTTGGTCTGGGTGAGGTTCTCGATGCCGGTGGTGTCCAGCTGTGCCACCGAGTAGGCCGAGTAGGTCGCATACGGGCTGCGGTCGGCGAAGTAGCCGGTGAGCTGCTCGTCGAACTCCTCCACGGTGAAGGTGCCATCGGCAGCGGTGAACTTCTGCTCCACCAGCGGCGCGGCCATCAGCGCGACGAAGTCGCCGTAGGCGATGAAGACCTGGCCGGAGACCTTCGCCGCGGCCGGGCTGGCCAGGTAGGCGACGAAGGTGGCGACCCGCTCCGGGGCCAGCATGTCGAGACGCGAGGTGTCGGCGTCTTCGGCGAAGACGTGCTCGGTCATCGCGGTCCGTCCGCGCGGGCAGATCGCGTTCGCGGTCACGCCGTACCGGGTCAGACCCTGGTGGGTGGAGAGGGTGAGCGCGGTGATCCCGGCCTTGGCCGCGGAGTAGTTCGCCTGACCGGCGGCACCGAACAGGAACGCCTCGGAGGAGGTGTTGATGACCCGGCCGTAGGTGGTACCGGACTCGCTGGCCTTGGCTGCCGAGCGCCAGTGCACGGCCGCAGCGTGCGAGAGCGCGGCGTGTCCCTTGAGGTGCACCCGGATCACGTCGTCCCAGTCGCTCTCGGTCAGGTTGAACAGCATCGCGTCCCGCAGCACGCCCGCGTTGTTGACCACGATGTCCAGTGAGCCGAAGGTCGCGACGGCCGAAGCCACCATGTCCTCGCCGAACTTCCAGTCCGAGACGTCACCGCGAGCGGCGATCGCCTGGCCACCGGCGGCCTTGATCTCGGCGACGACCGCGTCGGCGGCATCGGTGAAGTCGTTGACCACGACCGCTGCCCCCTGGGCTGCGAGTGCGAGGGCCTCGGTCCGGCCGAGACCGGCTCCGGCGCCGGTGACGATGGCGGCCTTGCCGGCCAGAGAGGTGCTGCTCATCGGTTTCTGCCTCCTGCTGCGAACGTCGGATGAGGGCGTACTGCCCCAGCGGAATTGGAACATGTTCTCATTCGCCCGGCCGGGTCGGTCCCGGTCGGTGGCTGTGATGACCCGCTCGAACCTCGGTTCTCCGGCGGTCCGGAGCCCTGAAGCAGGCTTCGGCGAGTGTGACCGGGGCCACTGACTGGGACACCCGCTTGCTGGACAGCTGTCCAGTCCGCCAAGGTGCGGTCATGTCTGGTGTGCCTGAGGTCGTCATCGTCGACGCTGTCCGGACCCCCGTGGGTCGTCGTTACGGAGCTCTCTCCGGTCTGCACCCGGCGCAGACCCTGGGGGCTGTGCATACCGCCCTCGTCGAGCGCAGCGGGATCGACCCGGCCAGCATCGGGCAGGTGATCGGCGGCTGCGTCACTCAGGCCGGTGAGCAGGGCAACAACGTCACCCGAGGAGCCTGGCTGAGCGCGGGGCTGCCCTGGACCACCGCCTGTACCAGCATCGACTGTGCCTGCGGCTCCGGCCAGCAGGCGGTGCACCTGATCGCCGGGCTGATCGCCACCGGCACCATCGATGCGGGGATCGGCTGCGGGGTGGAGGCGATGAGCCGGGTGTTCCTGGGAGCTGCGATGGGCAACGGGGAGAACGGCTACCCGATGCCTGGTCCCGAGTTCGATATGCCCGACCAGTTCACCGCCGCCGAACGGATCGCCGAGCACTACGGGATCACCCGGGCCGATGCCGATGCGCTCGGCCTGCTCTCCCAGCAGCGGGCCGCGCGGGCCTGGGCAGAGGACCGGTTCGCCGGTCAGATCGTCGAGGTGACCGCTCCGGTGATGCGTTCCCCCAAGGAGGGCGGTGGTGCGACCGGTGAGTCGCAGCCGGTGACCCGGGACCAGGGGATGCGAGAGACCACTCCCGAGGGTCTGGCCGCTCTCAGGCCGGTGATCGAGGGCGGCATCCATACCGCCGGGAACTCGTCCCAGATCTCCGACGGTGCGGCCGGGGTGCTGTTGATGAGCGCCGAGCGCGCCGCCGCCGAGGGGTTGCGGCCCAGGGCCCGGATCAAGACCTCGGCGATGGTCGGCTCCGACCCGCACTTCCACCTGGACGGGCCGATCCGGGCCACCTCTCACGTGCTCGAGCGGGCCGGGATGAGCCTGGCCGACATCGACCTGGTGGAGATCAACGAGGCCTTCGCCTCGGTGGTGCTCAGCTGGGCGAAGGTGCATGACGCCGATCTGGACAAGGTCAACGTCAACGGCGGTGCGATCGCCCTGGGTCACGCGGTGGGATCCACCGGTTCCCGGCTGATCACCCAGGCCATCAATGAGATGGAGCGTACGGACACCGGCACCGCGCTGGTCACGATGTGTGCCGGTGGGGCGCATGCCACCGCCACCATCCTGGAACGGATCTGACGATGGCCGGTCTGGTCGATGGCAGTATCGGGATCGCCGACGAGCACCTCGATCTGCGAGACGCGGTCCGTTCCTTCGCCGATCGCCACCTGTCCTCGGAGCAGGTCCGAGTCAGTATCGAGGCGGACGCCTCGATACTGCCCGAGTGCTGGAAGCCCCTGGCCGAGGCCGGATTCCTGGGACTGCACCTGCCCGAGGAGTACGGCGGATCCGGCTACGGGCTGCTGGAGAGCTGCGTGGTGGCCGAGGAGTTGGGGGCGTACCTGACGCCCGGTCCCTTCCTCGGCGTGGTGGTCACCGGGGCGGTGCTCTCGGCTGCCGGTCGTACCGAGCACCTGGCGGGGTTGGCCGACGGCTCGTTGGTGGCCACGGTAGCGACCGAGACCGGCCTGCACATCCGAGACGTCGGGACGGACCTGCACCTGTCGGGGACGGTGGGGCCCACTCCCTGCCTCCCGCTGGCCGACCTGATCCTGGCCCGGGTCGACGAGGTGCGCTGGGTGCTGCTGGAGCGTGCCGATCTGGGACCGGTCGAGGATTACCAGGGCCTGGATCCGACCCGGCGGCTCGGTACCGCGGTGCTGATCGGCGGGGTGATCCCACCGGATCGGGTGCTCACCGTGCCCGAGGGCTTCGTGGAGCAACTGTGGGGGCTGCTGGGTAGTGCCGAGTCCTGCGGATCCGCGGCCTGGAGCACCCGTACCGCCGCGGAGTATGCGAGCGTACGCGAGCAGTTCGGACGTCCGATCGGTGCCTTCCAGGGGGTGAAGCACCGCTGTGCCGAGATGCTGGTCCGAACCGAGCAGGCCAGGGTCGTGACCTGGGACGCCGCGCGGGCACTGGACGCGGCGCTGGCCGAGCTGAGCCGGAGGGACGAGGCCCCTCCCGGGAGCGTCGGCACCATCGAGGGGCCGGCCAGGTTCGCGGCGGCGGTGGCCGTCGCGCTGGCCCCGGCGGCGGCCTTGGAGAATGCCAAGGCCTGCATCGACACGCTCGGTGCGATCGGCTACACCTGGGAGCACGACGCCTCCTTCCACCTGCGCCGGTCGCGAAGCGTGACCCTGCTGGTCGGCTCGATCGGCCGGTGGCGTGAGCGGATCGGCGAGCTGGCTCTGAGTGGGGTCCGGCGCGATGTGGGCATCGACCTGCCGGACGAGGCCGAGACGGTCCGTGAGCAGGTCCGGTCCGAGCTGGCGGGGGCGGCCGCGCTCGACGGGGCCGAACGGAACCGCTTCCTGGCCGAGCACGGCTACACCTCCCCGCATCTGCCGAAGCCATGGGGCAAGGGCGCCGATGCGGTGACCCAGCTGGTGATCGCCGAGGAACTGCGGGCCGCCGGCCTGCGAGCACCGGACATGATCATCGGCAACTGGGTGGTGCCCACCCTGGTCGAGCACGGGACCGAGCAACAGCGGCAGCGCTGGATCCCGGACAGCCTGACCGGCGACATCTTCTGGTGCCAGCTGTTCTCCGAACCGGGTGCCGGATCGGACCTGGCCGCGCTCTCGACCCGGGCCGAGAGGGTGTCCGGTGGCTGGCTGGTCAACGGCACCAAGATCTGGACCTCGGGAGCCCAGTACGCCCAGTTCGGGATCATGCTGGCCCGTACCGACCCCGAGGCGGCCAAGCACGCCGGGATCTCCTACTTCGTTCTGGACATGTCCACCCCCGGGATCGAGATCCGCCCGATCCGTGACCTGACCGGGCAGAGCCACTTCAACCAGGTCTTCCTCGACGATGTGTTCGTGCCCGAGGACTGTCTGATCGGGGCGCTGAACCAGGGCTGGAAACTGGCCCGCACCACCCTGGCCAACGAACGGGTCGCGCTCGGCTCCGGCTCGCTGCTGGGGTCGGCGGGGGAGACCTTGCTGAATCTGGTGGCTGCCGGTGAAGCGGATCAGGACCAGGTGCGCACTCTGGGGCGGCTGCTGGCGGATGCACAGTCGCTCAGCCTGTTCGGGCTGCGCAGCGCGATCCGCTCGGTGACCGGCGCGCAACCGGGGGCCGAGTCCAGTGTGGCCAAGTACCTGGGAGTCACGCACACGCAGGAGGCCTGGGAGGTCTCCGTCGAGTGGAGCGGCGTCACCGGGCTCCTCGGTGACGCCGGGGAACCGAGCACCACCTGGTGGTTCCTCAACTCTCGCAACCAGTCGATCGCCGGGGGCACTCTCGACGTGCAGCGCAACATCATCGGCGAGCGGCTCCTGGGGCTGCCTCGCGACGCGGTGTCGGGTCTATAACGCCGATCTCGGTCGATAGATGACCTCAATCGGCGATATAGCCGGAGCGCAGAGCGCAGGACGCGAGAACTGAAACATGTTCTAATCCATCAGACGTACCACACCCGAGCGTTCGCACAGAGCAGGAGAGCAGGATCCATGACAAGCAACCGCACTTTCGTCGTCGGCGTCGGAATGACCCCGTTCGTGAAGATCCAGAGCCGCGAGTGGACCTACCCCGAGATGGTGGCCGAAGCGGTCGGCGGTGCGTTGGGTGATGCCGGGATCGGCTACGACGACGTGCAGCGAGCCGCGGTCGGGTACGTATTCCAGCCCTCTGCGGCCGGCCAGCGGGCGCTGTACGCCACCGGGCTGAGCGGTATCCCGATCATCAACGTCAACAACAACTGCGCCACCGGATCCTCGGCCCTGATGATGGCGCGGGAATGGGTCCAGGCCGGACTGGTCGACGTGGCCTTGGCGGTCGGGTTCGAGCAGATGACCAAGGAGGCCATGGCCGGCAACGGCACCATGCCCAAGGTCAGCACCGTGGATCACCACATCGGGGTGATGAAGGAGACGCACGGCTGGGCCCAGGCCCCCATGACCGCACAGTTCTTCGGCAACGCCGCTCGCGAGCACATGGAGAAGTACGGCACCACCAAGGAGCAGATCGCGGCGGTGGCCGTGAAGAACCACCGGCACTCGGTGCACAACCCGTTCGCACAGTTCCGCGACGAGTACACCCTCGAGCAGGTGCTGGCCGACAAGCCGATCCACGAGCCGCTGACCCGCTCGCAGTGCTCGCCCACCTCGGACGGTGCCGCAGCAGCGGTGGTGGTGAGCGAGAGGTTCGCCCGCGAACACGGGCTGATGCCTCAGGCCGTCGAGATCCTGGCTCAGGCGCTGACCACGGACACGAACGAGGCGTTCGAGACCGGGTCGATGATCGATGCCGTCGGGGCGCCGATGACCCGGGCGGCTGCCGAGCAGGTCTTCGCCGAGAGCGGGCTGAGCATCACCGACGTGGACGTGATCGAGCTGCACGACTGTTTCAGCATCAACGAGATCATCACCTACGAAGGCCTCGGGCTGTGCGCCCCCGGCCAGGGCGGCGCCCTGGTCGAGTCGGGACGGACCACCTACGGCGGTCAGTGGGTGGTCAACCCGTCCGGCGGCCTGATCTCCAAGGGTCATCCGCTCGGCGCGACCGGACTGGCCCAGTGCGCGGAACTGACCTGGCAGCTGCGGGGCCAGGCGGGTGAACGGCAGGTCGAGGGCGCCACGGTCGGGTTGCAGCACAACCTCGGCCTGGGTGGGGCCTGCGTGGTCTCGCTCTACCGCGGACCGCAGTCTTGAGCACGGAGCCGGTGGCCGGCCCCGGCCTGGTGAATCCGGATCGACCGCCGCTGCACGAGGAGCCCCGTCAGGACGGTATCGACGAGACGGCCGCTCTCACCCGTCGGCTGATCGGCACTCTGATGGGGTCCGAAGGGGTCGACGTCGAATCGGTCAATGCCAGGCTGCGCGGCATCGTCGAGGAGCTGGAGGCCCGTACCGAACCACCGCAGCGGCGGCTGGTCAGCATGTGGGAGCACGCCGACCTGGGTCGCTACGATCCGATCGCGGGTTCGGAGAATCCGCTGGCGCCGCCGATCCATGCGATCGGTCAGGAGGACGGCTCGGTCGTGGCCACGACCAGTCTGGGCCTCGCCTACCAGGGGCCGCCTGGTCATGTGCACGGTGGCGTCTCGGCCCTGCTGCTCGACCATCTGCTCGGGATGGCGAACCACTGGGGCGCCGGCCCCTCGGGAATGACCGGGACCCTCACGGTCAGGTATCACCGGCCCACGCCGCTCTTCACCGACCTCACCTTCCGCGCCCAACAGGCGGAGTACACCGACCGCAAGACCCGGACCACCGGAACGATCAGTGTGGGCGAGGACGTCTGTGTCAGTGCGGAAGGCATCTTCATCAACAAGTTCGTGGACCGTCCGATCTGAGTACGTGCACCGAGCCGCTCACCTGATCAGGGCGAGGGTGAGTACCAGCGAGAAGGTGGCGACCGCCGCGGTGGCGCAGGCGGCCAGGGCGAATTCCCTGACCGGCACCGGCCACAGTTCCCGGCCACGCACCCCGCGGCCCAAGCCGATCATGGCCGCGGTGAGCAGCACGGTGGTGACCAGTCCGGCCCCGGAGACGGTCGTGTCGCTGAGCCAGCCGGTACTGCGCAGTGCCACGGCGGCGAGGAAGGCCAGCACGAACCAGGGCACCAGTGGGCCCGTTCGGTGCGTGCTGGACCCGGCGCCGACGAACACCTGGACCGGTGCCAGTAACACCACCCGGCATAGTTTCACCGTCGTCGCCATAGCCAGTACGGTGCCCCCGCCCAGCAGGGCACCGGCCGCGACGACCTGGGACACCTCGTGGATGCTCGCACCGGCCCAGACGGCGGCCTGGTCGTCGCTGAGGCCCAGGAGCCGGGCCGCGGTCGGAACCAGCACGATCATGGCGCTGCCGAACACGGTCACCAGAGCGACCGCGAGACCCACCTCCCGCGGCTTGGCCTTGACCGTGTCCTGGACCCCGGCCACCGCGGCCGCACCGCAGATCGAGAAGCCTGCGGCGATCAGGGTGCGCTGCTGCTCGCCCACACCCAGCGCGACACCGATCCGCCGGGTGATCGCGAATCCGAACGCCACGGTCGCGGCCGCGACCACCACGGCCTGCCAGCCCAACCCGAGAACATCGCCGACGGCGACCTTGAGGCCCAACAGGGCGACTCCGGTACGTAGCAGTGTCCGGTCGAGCGCGATCCAGGCCGGTCCCGCGGCCTGTTCCAGTCTGGGGACGTTGCTGATCAGGACACCGAGGCCGAGCCCCAGCAACATCGGTCCGGCCAGCGGCAGCACTCGTCCCAGTGCCGTGGCAAGCACGGTGGCGAGCGCCAGGGCCGCCATCGGTCGCAGTCGGTTCCGGTTCGCTCGTGGGAGTGAGGAGGACGCGGTGGCAGAGGTGACGTCCTCCGGGGGTGGGGTGGAGGTTCCGGTAGGCATGACGCCAGCCTCGCCGAGGCTGGTGGATGTCAGTAGACGCCAGGATCTTGCGGCTCATAAGATTTGATTATGAGTCGGGAACTGGATCTGCAGGCGATGCGCCTGGTCGCCGTCTTGGAGGTGACCGGCAGTCTCGGTGCGGCGGCCCGCGAACTCGGTGTCAGCCAACCGGCCGCGAGCACCTGTCTGCGCTCCTTCGAGCAGCGGTGGCGGATCGACGTGGCGGAACGCACGCCCCGCGGTACCAGCCTCACCGCCGACGGGCTCACCGTCGCTGCCTGGGCTCGAGATCTGCTGCATCAGGTGGACACGGTCCGCGAGGGGCTCGACGCGCTGAGTCGGCGCCGCACCGCCCACGTAGCCGATCTGGGGGTCGCGGCGTCGCTCACCATCGCCGAGTTCATGCTGCCGCGTTGGATCGGCGAACTCCGAGCAACGATGCCCGAGGTGCACGTGCGACTCGACGTGGTCAACTCCCATGTGGTCGACGAGCAGGTGCGGGCGGGTCGCAGCGGACTCGGGTTCATCGAGTCCCGTCGGGTGCCCACCGACTTGGCGCGAGCGGTGGTCGGGCAGGACCGGCTGGTGCTGGTGGTCTCCCCGAGCCATCCGTGGGCTCGCCGCTCGACACCGCTCACCCGGGCCCAGGTGCTGACGGGGGAGTTCGTGGTCCGAGAACCGGGCTCCGGCACTCGAGACACGTTCGAGACGGCGTTAGCGGCCCAGCCGCGGGTAGCCCTCGAGGCGGCCTCCACCACATCATTGGTTGGCTCGGTGCTGGCCGGGATCGGCCCGGCGGTGGTCTCCGAGCATGCCGTGCGGCCGCTGGTGGAACGGGGACAACTGGTTCAGGTGGCCCATCCGCTCGACCTCACCAGGCCACTGACCGCGATCTGGCGGCCCGGTGCCGATCAGGATCCCGCGGTGCCACGTCTGCTGAGCATCGCGCGGCGTAGTACACGCCACGGTGGCTGAGTCAGGGTCTGGAGGAGTTCCGCATGTGCTGGGAGGTGTCCCCGACGAATGGCATCGCATAGCGCCGCGAGGCGAAATGCCACGCTCCGTCGCTCTTGACGAAGGTGTCGGAGTACCTACCCGAGCAGATGGGCTGCAGCGGCAGAGTGTCGGTCGCCTGGAGCACGGTGAACCGGGAACGGGCGGAGGCGCTTCGCCCGTCGGGGGCGACCTCGATGATCAGATTCGTGGTCTGGTGCACGGTCCGGGGTGTCCCGTCCGGATGGATGATGATCAGGCTTCGCCACAGCTCCAAGAGGGCCTCGTGATCGAAGTCTCGAGACCCCATCGGGACCGTGGCTCGCTCGAAGAGGGCGGCCGCATCCTCCAGTCGACCGTCGTCGATAGACTCCGCATATCGGTACATCAGGTTCGCGATGGCCTGCTCATCACTGATCATGGTGGTAACGTACGTGAATTGAGGCATCTGCCTTGTGATCCCGCTCACTGGGAGGGACCGAAATCGGCTCTCCCCGCCCACCTAGCCTTCTGGGACCCGAACCCCGGGTGAAGTGATGTTGTTGGGTGAAGAAGGAGTCCGCCGTTGCGCAAGGTGATCGTGCGCGTGGGCGAACTGCTGGTCGTCCTGTTTCTGGTGAGTGTCGGCGTCTTCGCCCTGCTCACCAAGACCAAGACCGACCCTGCAGTGGCCGCGCTCGGGCCGGGGCAACCCGAATCGGCCTATGAGGCGCTGCGCGAGAAGATGGGGCTCAACGACCCGCTGTTGACCCGCTACTGGGATTGGCTCTCAGGTGTGTTCCACGGAGACCTGGGAACCTCACTGATGCCGCCCCAGACCCCGGTCTGGGACCGTATCTCGGCGGCCCTCCCGGTGAGTCTCCAGCTCGCCTTCATGGCGCTGATCCTGGCGCTGCTGATCTCGATACCTCTCGCCATGTACGCGGCCTCGCACGCGGGCGGACCGGTGGACCGGGTGATCAGCGCCTTCAACTTCGGCATCCTGTCGGTGCCGTCCTTCCTCTCCGCGCTGCTGCTCGTGATGGTCTTCGTCAACAACATGCACTGGTTCCCACGGTCGGGGTGGACCCGGCCCAGTGAAGACCTGCTCGGGAACCTGCAGGGAGCCGTGCTGCCGGTGATCGCGATCGGGCTGATGGAGACCGCCTACTTCACCCGGGTACTGCGCAACGACCTCGCGGTCACACTGCAAGAGGACTACGTGCTCGCGGCTCGGGCTCGGGGGATGAGCAACTGGCGGATCCTGTTCGTCGACGCGCTGCGGCCCTCGTCCTTCTCGCTGGTCACCATGCTGGGTCTGAGCCTGGGCACCCTGATCGGTTCGACGGTGATCGTGGAGTCGGTGTTCGGCCTGCCCGGTATGGGGCGCACCCTGGTCGAGGCGGTGAGTCAGGGCGACTACCCCATCGTTCAGGGTGCGGTCCTGGTGATCGCGATCATCTACGTGGTCGCCAACGCACTCATCGACGTTGTCTACGAACTGCTCGACCCGAGGACCCGCCGTGCGACTTCCTGATTCCGAGACCCTGGCGGGCACCGCCACCAGCCGCGCCACGATGCTCCGCACCGCCAGCATCTTCCTGGTGGCCGGCCTCGTATGTCTGGTCCTGGCCTTCGGGGGCTTCCTGGTGACCTTGGTCTCCCTGCTGCTCGGCCTGGTCGGGCTCGTGCTGATCTACCTAGGCGTGCACCGACTCGTCTGGGGATTGCGTCGCAAGAAGGTCGACCTGATGGTCACGCTGGCGGCAGCCTGGATGCTGCTGCTGATCCTGGCCGCGATCCTGGCTCCGCTCCTGCCGTTGGGTGAGCACGAGAACGTCGCCAAGACGATCGACGTGGACACCTATCTGGCCCCGTTCACCTATGGCGATCACATTCTGGGAACCAACGGCAACGGGCTCGACATGCTCGCCCGCGCCGTCTACGGCGCCCGGGTCAGCTTGGTGGTCGCCTTCCTGGCCGTCACCATCGGCACATTGGTCGGCGGGACGATCGGCGTCTTCGCCGGGTACTACCGCAAGGCTGTCGACCGCACGGTCGGGATTCTGACCAACTCGCTGCTCGCGGTCCCGCCGCTTATCCTGCTGATCGCGCTGGCCGCGGTGCTCAACCCGAACGTGCGCAATATGGCGATCTCGTTGTCGCTGCTGACCATTCCGACCATGATCCGGCTGGCCCGGGCGAACACGATCGCCTACAGCCAGCGGGAATTCGTCACCGCCTCACGTGCCCTGGGCGCGAGTCGGCTGCGGGTGATGTTCCGGGAACTGGTGCCCAATGTGGCGATGCCGCTGCTCTCGATGGCGGTGGTCATCGCCTCCGGCCTGATCGTGGCGGAGGCCAGCCTCTCCTATCTCGGTCTGGGCATGCAGGCGCCCACGGCGACCTGGGGCAACATGATCGCCGAGGCGGACAGCCAGACGATGATCGATCACCCGTTCATCCTGCTGGTGCCCGGAGCCTTCCTGTTCCTCACCGTCTTCTCCCTGAACCTGCTCGGAGAGCGCGCACAGAAGCGTTTCGACACCAGGAGTGCCAAGCTGTGACCACCACACCCACCTCCGCCACGCACGCTGCGAGCCAGCCCCCACTCCTGGAGGTCAAGGACCTACGCACCACCTTCCACACCCCTCGCGGGCCGGTCCGGGCGGTCGACGGCGTCTCGCTGAGCCTGCGGGCCGGACAGACCCTCGGTCTGGTCGGCGAGTCCGGATCGGGCAAGTCGGTACTCGGCCGGACCCTGATGGGGCTGATCACCGCCGGTCCGACCACCACCGTCGAGGGTCAGGTCCTGGTCAACGGGCACGACATCCACCAGCTCAGCGCCAAGGAGCGCCGCGCGGTCTGGGGCCCCGAGGTGGCCATGATCTTCCAGGATCCGATGACCTCGCTCAACCCCACCCGCCGGATCGGATCGATGCTCGCGGAGCCACTCCGGCTGCACCTGGGAATGAACGCCAAGCAGGCTCACGACCGGGCGATCGAACTGCTGAAGCTGGTCGGCATCCCCGAACCGGCGCGAAGGATCCGGCAATACCCGCACGAACTCTCCGGCGGGATGCGTCAGCGGGTGATGATCGCCCTGGCGTTGAGTTGCGAGCCCAAGCTGTTGATCGCCGACGAGCCCACCACGGCTCTGGACGTGACCGTCCAGAAGCAGATCCTCGAGCTCCTGGAGAAGCTGGCCACCGAGTTGCAGATGGCCACCATCTTGATCAGCCACGACCTGGGCGTCGTACGCGGCCGGACCAACCGGGTCTGCGTGATGTACGGCGGCCGGGTAGTCGAGCGGGCCAGCACCACGGATCTGTTCGCGCACCCCTCGCACCCGTACACCTCGGGCCTGATCGGGTCGACCCCGGCGCTGCAGAACCCGCCGCACACCATGCTGCAGACCATCGAGGGGCATCCGCCCGACATGGCACTCGCCCTTCCGGGCTGCCGGTTCGCGCCCCGGTGCGGTCGCCGGGTGCCCGAATGCGAGATCGAGTTCCCGGCACCTCGCTTGGTCGGAAGCGGTGCCGCCGACGCGGAGTTGCCGCACGAGGCATGTTGCTATCGGCCGTTGACCGGTCCCCAGCACAACGACGAGCGAGGAGAAGCCTGATGGCCGGCAGTGGAACCGCGCATCTGCGCCCGGAGGCCGACAGCGTGCTGACCGTGCGCGACCTGGTGGTCGAGTTCGGTGTGGGCAAGGGCGCCAAGGTGCACGCGGTGTCGGGCCTGGACTTCGACATCCTGCCCGGCGAGACCCTGGGGATCCTGGGGGAGTCCGGTTGTGGCAAGTCCAGTGCGGCCAAGGCCATCATGCAGCTGCCGCCGCCCACCTCGGGCTCGGTGAAATTTCGCGACAAGGAACTGGTCGGTCTCAAGGAGAAGGAACTCCGCCGCGCCCGGGCCCGGATCCAGATGATCTTCCAGGACCCGGTATCGAGCCTGAACCCACGCCGCAAGGTCAAGGACCTGGTAGCCGAGGGACTGAGCATCTGGGGTTACGAGGGTGCCGACAAGGAGCAACTGGTTCGCGACACCATCTCAAAGGTGGGCCTGAACCCGGACGTGGTCTGGGACCGGCACAGCTACGAGCTGTCCGGTGGTCAGTGCCAGCGGATCTCGATCGCGCGGGCACTGCTGATGAACCCGCAGGTGCTGGTCTGCGACGAACCGGTCTCGGCGCTGGACGTCTCGGTGCAGGCACAGATCCTGAACCTCCTGGAGGAGGCCAAGACGGAGTACGGCCTGTCGATGATGTTCATCGCTCACGACGTGAGCGTGGTCAAGAACATCTCCGACCGGGTGATGGTGCTCTACCTGGGCAAGCCCTGCGAGATCATCGACTCCGCCGACATCGACACCAAGTCGTTGCACCCCTACACGCAGCTGCTGCTCGCCTCGCTACCCGAGGAGACCCCCGAGATCGATCAACGCGCCCAGGTGACCGAGGAGAAGGGGGTCGCCGAACTCCCCTCGCCGCTGAATCCGCCGTCCGGCTGCCGGTTCCGGACCCGCTGCCCGTTGGCCACCGACCGATGCGCCGCCGAGGAGCCTGAGATGCGGAAGGTGGCAGAAGGTCAATATCTGGCCTGCCACAACGTTTCTGTGCCTGAGTGAGTGTGACGGCGTCAACTCACTCAGAAGTGGGCGGATTGTGGGTTCGCGGCTCGGCCTTGGAGCCACGCGCGTCAGCCGACTCAGGCCACCTGCGTAGCCAGTTCAGCCGTTATCCGACGTCTTAGCGCTAGGAGTCACGATGAGTCACGACAACGCCCCCGAACTGCTGGATGCGATCGGTACCGCCGAGGCGATCCGGTCCGGTGAGACGACTGCTGAGGCGGCCCTGGAGGCCGCGATCGGCCGGATCGAGGCCCTGAATCCGGACCTGAACGCCGTGGTGTTCGACCGGTTCGAGGCGGCCCGGGCCGAGGTCGCGGCCGGCCTGCCGGATGCTCCACTGGCCGGGGTGCCCTTTCTGGTCAAGAACCTCGGCGCCGACGTGGTCGGGATCCCCAGCACCGGGGGCAGCCGGCTCTTCCAGGACTACGTACCCACCCAGGACAGCGAGTTGGTCCGTCGTTACCGAGCCGCCGGCCTGATCGTCCTGGGCGTGCCCAACACCCCAGAGTTCGGACTCCACGCCTCCACCGAGCCGGCAC
>CAYNFY010000020.1:0-52195 GCA_964396585.1 uncultured Nocardioides sp. | reverse complement strand
CAGCCCAAGCACCCGACCAACTACCACGTCCAACCTTGCTAACTGAACGGTATTGGGGCTAGACTCGATGATCCATGCCGACGCCCGTACCCGCGACTCCATTTGGATGGGCGTCTCTCTCGCACTGTCCTGCCTTGCGGATCCTCGTGTGCTCGACGCCGTCACCCCACTAGCCGGCGAACAATTCGACCCAACTGAGTTCCTCACGGGAAACGGCACCCTCTACCTGCTGGCCACCGGCGCCGGCGCTGGTGCCTCGTGGTCACTGGTCGCCGCGTTCATCGAAGACCTCGTCGAGACCGCACGCCGACTCGCTGCCCAATCCCCTGGCGCACGCCTCGACCCACCGCTGCTGCTGGCGCTCGACGAGATCGGCAACCTGTCTCCGCTCCCGTCGCTGCCGGTACTGATGGCGGAAGGCGGCGGCACCGGAATCACCACGATGCCCGTCCTTCAATCCCTGTCCCAGGTACGAGACAAGTGGGGCGACCACGCCGCCGGCGCGATCTGGGACGCCTCCATCGTCAAGATCATCCTCGGCGGCACCTCGTCGGCACGGGACCTCCAGGACCTCTCCGCACTCATCGGCGAACGAGACGAAAGGACCGACACCATCTCCGTCGGTGACTACGGCTCCCGATCCCTGCAACGCTCGACCCGTCGCGTCCCGGTCATGCCACCCGAAACGATCCGCACCCTGCCGTTCGGAACCGCGCTGCTGCTGCTGCGCAGCTCGCCGCCGCTCGTCACCGATCTGCGACCTTGGACAGCTCGCAAGGATGCTGCCCAGATACGAGCCGATCGATCAGCAACCGAATCAGCATTGCAAACCGCCCCGAGTGAAGCGCCCGACTCGGGCCCATCACGATCAAGCATGGAACCCTTCCCACCTGCACGGAGCCGACTCTTGCAGTGAGCGCAAACGAGGAATAATGGCTAGTCAGGCAGATCGATTGCGTCGCTTGCCGCAGTGAGTTCGCCAGCGACAGAGCGAAGCAATTCGAGGCTAGGACGCGCCTGATTCACCACAGCGAAGCTCAGTTCCTGCTTGTCAACCAACTCCTGCAGGCTGGCTCCGACGCTCCTCTGAGCACGTGGCTGGACGAATGCATTGCGGACCTGTGTCCCGCTGAACCCGACAACCGCACCAGCAGCGGCGGCCCCAGCCACAAGAACGTTCCCGTTGACGGTGACTGGACCGACACTGATGGTTTTGTTACCTACGAACTTCTTCACGGTTGCGCCGGCGGCGAGACTGGCACCCGCGGTTGCCTCTTTGGCTCTCTCTCCCGGCCGGAGGGCATGTTTCCACGCGGACTGGAATTGGCCACGGACGGCGGCGTCAAGAGCATTGATGCGGGTGACCTCGGCATCAAGTTCGCCTCGGAATTCTTCGGCGCTGGCCGTGATGTGAGCAGTCCATGTGGCCGCAACTTCGGACTTGCCTTGGAGAAGGTAGACCGCGACCTGACCGAGTTCTAGTTGGATCCCGGCGAGGTGCAGTTGACCGAGCAGATCGAAGTACAGGGCCACGGTCGCTGTGCCGTCCTGCCCGAGAGCCTTCTCGAAGTCCGCCGGGCTCCCCCCGCTGAGATCGTCCAGGGTCGTGACAGCGTCGCGAAGGTGACCGAGAGCCTTGCGACGTGCGTCTCCAAGACTGTTGCGGACGGTCGAGAAGTCGGATTCATGAACCGCGTCGAGCCCATGCTCGCGAAGTCGGAGAATCACGCCGGCGACCTGTTCAACTGCGTTCTCCGCAGCCCCGATCTGATCGGTCTTCTGATGCTGCGCAACTTCACTGACTCTGTTGCTAATAACGCTCAGCGTCTGTGCGACTTCAGCAGTTTCTGATTGGGCGGCCAACGCACCAAGGACTGCGGTGACGTTCGCAACGTTTGCGACGCCATCGAGTCGACGCACTCGCATCAATCGTGCGTACTTGCTCGTTTCCTCATTGCGCAGATTCGCCTGTGACCACCCGTTCTCATCTGTGAACGTCTTAAAGCCGTCTCCCCACATGGAACGCGAGAGCGGGTCGAGTTCGACGTACCGACCGATCCAAGCCTGAGATTCAACGTACGCCCGAGTCGCCTGATCCAATCGGTGAACGAGAGTCCGAAACTCTTCTGCACTAGGTCGACTGTCGAGCAATCGACCCCAACGAGAGCGCTCTTCCGTGTCCCTACCGATCACGAGCGCGCGGCCCTCCGCGAGATAGACAACGACTTCCTCGATCACGTCAGCTTCAGGCTGCGATTCGTCAGTCCGGTCCAGGGCTGAAGAATCAGAATGGTCGTCGTTGTCTTCCATCTCGCCCCATTCCGCTGCTGAACACTGGTCACACGAGTGTAGGTGCTAGGTCCGACATCGACGCTAGAGAAGCAGGAAGTGGGACACAAAGGATGGCCGATCACCGGCGAAGGCCGGAGGAAGACATGCACCTAACTCCTGACAGCGATCGCCGACCTGGTGGTCGCGTGAGGTCAGGAGTCGACGATGACGATCCCAACGCAGATGAGCCTGCGTGGCTTCATCGCCACCGCCCCCGAGTTGACGTACGGCAAGAGTGACGTCGCCCGGTTCCGTGCCCGGGTCGGTGTCGAGCAGTGGCGCAAGGAACCCGATGGTGCGTTCACCAAGCTCGACCCACAGTTCTGCGACATGGTGCTGTTCAAGTCCTCGGCCGAGCGGGCCTATGCCCGGTTCCGTGTCGGGGATCAGTTCGTCGCCTCGGGCTACGTCCACGAGTACAAGTTCGACCGCGACGGCACCGCTGTGCGACGCGAGGAGTTCGTTGCTCGCCAGATCGGTCACGACACCGCGCGCACCAGTTACACCGTCGACCGCCCCGTCCCAGCCGCTGACCACGAGGCAGCACCGGAGGCTGGTCGTGAGTCGGGCCGGACGATCGAGCCGCCGGCTGCGGTCGGGCTCTGAGCCATGGCAGCCAAGCCGTCCGACCACGACGGGACGCAGCCCTCGGCGCTCGATGCGGGACGCCATCCGGTGTTCGACACCTGGGCAACTCTGGACACCCTCGACCCGACTGCGGGTTCGACCGATGACGCCGAGTGGTCGGAATCCTTCGAGCCTTCGTCGTCGCTGGCCGAACCGTTGGGGCCGATCAACTGGAACACCATCGGCGCCGACGAGGCCGAAGCCGAGTGGCTCGATCTCAACGCCTGGGTGAACTGGCTCCGCGGCACCTACGGTCTCGCCCCGAGCGTGCTGCCGCCGATGTGGCACCGCCACGACGAACTCGTGTGGGAGCTTTCCGCGCTTCACCTGCATTGGCTGAACTGTTACGGCCCCGATGCCTCCCCGTCCTCGCCGTTGGGATGGCACCGTGACTTCGCAGATGTCCGCAACCGGCTGCGTGACTGGGTCGCGGCCTGCGGCACCCGGCTGGACCGCGATCGCCCGACCCGGCAGACCAGTTGGCCCGGTGAACCCACCTTTGACGCCGGGTCCGAGTCCGAGGTGACCGACCGGGATGCCGACTTCGCCCAGTTCGTCATGGACGACGTCACCGCCCGCCGCCAGATCGAGGCCCACGTCGCACGCCGGGCGTCCTGAGCACCCGCGCCAGCGCAGGGGTTGTGGACAACCTCTGGTTCTCCACAACCCCGTCAACCACCACGGCCTCGCGAGACCTTCGCGGCGCACGGTGGCGTTCTGCGCACTTGTTCTTCAACGAAAGGAACCCGTCATGCTTCTTGCCCACGCGGTCACTCTGGCCGAGGCCCGCTCCTACATCGCGGCTCTGGCCGATGAAGCCCTCACGTTCGATGGCTCGGTCGAGTATGAGCACGCGCTGCTCTACCTCGACCTCGTCCACGGCGACGATATCCCCGCGCTCGACACCCGCGGATTGACCGACGACCGCGCGATCCTGCACGCGATCGCCGTCAGCGCGATCAAGGAGCTCACCGACCACGGGGTCGACAAGCTCCAGATCGAACTGCTCCTCGACATGCTGGACGTGGCCCGTGACCGCGACGATCCCTGCGCGGACATCAGTGAGTTCTGATGTACGGCGAGAACACGGCCCTCATGCGGGAAGCGCTCGGCACCCCGATGCAGTTGGGCCGTGACAGTCGCAGCGTCGACGACTTGCCTGCCGATGCCATCCAGTTGATCGGGTCGTTCCGGCACAGCATCACCGTGTGGTGCCAACAAGCCGTCCGAGCGTCGAACCCCAGCACTGAGGGCGGCGGGACAACGCCGCGCACCCGCGGACCGGCCGAGGAGCTCCGCGTCCGGCTCACAGAAACGCGCGCCAGCTACTCCGCTCCCCTGCCGACCGTCGAGCAACTGGCCACGCCACACCCGCATCACGTCGTCGATCTGTGGCGACAAGCGGCGAAAGGTGCCGCCCTTGGTGAGCATGACTTCCCTGCAGGCCTCACCTATGCCGAAGTCACTGAGGAGCAGGCGATGACTGTCCTCAAGGACGCCGCCGAGATCACCCGCGCACTCACCGGCCTCGACCGCCGCTACGTCACTTCAGTCCCAGGCTGGGAAGAAATCGTCGACGCGGACCTGCTCGGACGGGCTGCCGTCGTCTGCGCCGCGCACGCCGGGTACGGCGAACCGGACTACAGCGTGGACCGGCGCGGCTGGCGTCCACCCGTACGTCTGGCCGACGGACCCACCCTTCCCGGACTGGGCGGCGTCCTCCAGGCAGAGAACAATCTCCTCGTACGGCTCCGCTACCAACCCGACGGCCACAGTCTGCGGCTGATCTTGGACTCCCAACGCATCGTTTCCCACCACGTTGCCGCCCTCGCCCCAACTGTGAGCGGCGGACGAGCACTCGCAACGCGGTGGTCCGAACGAGCCAACACGTACGCACTCCTGATCGACCAGACCCGCAACCTGCGCGGCCTCATTGGCCACGGCGTCGCCGCCGCTCAAGGCGCACTCGCCGCCTCCCGTGCTCGGACCCTCAGCCCCAGCACCCCTATCGAGCCACGGGCACTGCGGCACCTCGACGCGCTGTTTATCCACATCGACCGCCGCATCGCCCACACCATCAAGGCCGGCGCCGACGACCGCAGCTACCTCCTGCGCGTCGGCATCCCACGCGTTGACCTCACCTCCGGCGGCGCGGTCAAGCAACAGCGCTCCCGCCACATCCCGCTCGATTTCCCGCAGCGAGCCCAACTCCTGGTCACCGTCGACCAACGACTTTGCGCCCCTGCCAGGCGCGCCCCCGTGTCGCCCACCTGCGCGACCGAGAGAGCCAACTTCGTGAACTCAATCCCACACCGCCGTCAGGAAGGAGCGAGCCAACGTGTCTCGCCCGGACTGTGACCAGCAGCCCCGCGACAACCAGCACACCTCAACTTGTGAGGGCTATCCCGTTCTCACCCACGCCAAGGAGAACACGATGAGTTTGAGCATCGAAACGACCGAGGAGTCCGGCATCCTCACCATCGACCAAGCCGCGAGGTACCTTTCCATCCCGAAGGCGACGCTCTACACGTGGCGCACCCGCCGCGCGGGATACGGACCTCCTGCAGTACGGTTCGGCAGCTGCTTGCGCTACCGCCGCGCCGACCTGGATGCCTGGGTCAAGGCCCACCTCGAGTCCGTCGATGGACAGTCGGTCACATCAGGCGACTCTGACGTCGGCGTATCTCTGTCCCGTGCCAGCGCACCTCGGTGAAGCGAGGATCAACCATGGGAAGCGGACGACCGCCTACTGACTTGGGCACCTGGGGATCAATCCATATATTCCGGGTGCGCGACGGCGCCTACCGAGCTCGCACCCGGATTCGGGACGCGGACGGCATGACACGCCAGGTCACAGCAACCGGAACCACCAAGGCAGCCGCCGAACGTGCCCTCCGGGCGAAGCTCGCTGAGCGCAAAGCACCCACGGAACAGTCGATCACGGCTGAAACAACAATCGCGAAGCTCGGCGCGATCTGGATCAAATTCCTTCGCGACGAAGGCCGGCTTGAGAACACAACGATCAATGAATACCAGCGCGTGCTCGACAAGGTCGTGCACCCCGGATTGGGTGGCCTCCGGCTGCGCGAGGCGACCACGAGTCGCCTCGACCTCTTCCTCATCCGCCTGCGGTCCGTCAGCGCGAGCCGGCAGCGCAAGACAAAGGTCGTCCTGGGCGCAATGCTCAGCCTCGCGGTGCGTCACGATGCGCTCGTCACCAACCCCGTGCAGCAGACGTCTCGTCTGCGCCGGGAGAAGGCTGAGCCACGCTCGTTGAGCGCCAGTGACCTTGAAGCCGTGCGCACGGCCCTCAGCAGTTGGGCCGACCAGAGCCGCCCGGGGCCGAAGGCCAACAGCGACATGGCCGACATTATCGACCTCATGCTCGCCACCGGGGCGAGGATCGGGGAGATCCTCGCGCTGCGGTGGATTGACGTCGACCTCGACGGCGACCGCCCCAAGGTCACGATCAGCGGGACAATCAAGACCGAGCCCGGCAAGGGGACCTACCGCAAGCCCAGCCCCAAGTCCGATTCCAGCCTGCGGACCGTGATCATTCCTAACTTCGCGGCCACAGTGCTCGTACGCCGACTATCGGTTGCTGCTGACGCCGCTCCAGAAGCACCAGTGTTTGCGACCCGCAACGGCACCTGGCATCAGGTCACCAACGTCGAGCGTCGCTGGAGGCAGATCCGTAAGGACACCGGGCTGGACTGGGTCACCCCGCACACCTTCCGCAAGACCGTAGCGACCCTTGTAGCGGAACGAGTCGGCGCAGAAACCGCCGCCAAGCAACTCGGGCATTCCTCACCCGTGATCACTCGGCAGTTCTACATCTCCAAGCCGGACATCGCCGCCGACGTAGCGCACGTGCTCGACGAACTTGCCCAACCCGCCGAGGACGACCCGCCGGCAATAAATGGTGAATAAGTGGTTAATAAGGCGATCTGACTCAAATGCAAACCGCCTCTGACTCAGCGTTTTCGCTGGTCAGAGGCGGTTTTTCGGTCGGGCTGACAGGATTTGAACCTGCGACCCCCTGCTCTAGAACGGCACCTTCGCGAACTTTGCTCGATCTTGTCAAAACATGCCCTGACCTGCATCGATGCCATCGCGGGCGGCGAACACTCGGGGCCTCATGTGCCCACGCATGCGGCCGTTTGCACGAATAAACGGGGATATTCTGCGGCCCGCCGCCGGCCACACCTCACGATTGGCCGCATCGTTGTGAAACTCGCGTCCGGCAGCAGTAAGCATATCGGCGACCCACTTCTCTGGACCGAACGACGTAGTACGTGGAACTGCGCTCTGCCCGCACATGGTCGGCGGCCTTGACCTCAACGATACGCCCGAAAGCATCTTGCCTGAAGACCCCGGAACGATCACTGGCCTCGGCCACATCGCCGGGGTTTCGCCGTCGCCTCGGAGAATGTACGCGTACCCAACTAGGCCTGGTCACTTATGGTGGGCCAAGTGACCATCATTGGTCTATCATGGTTCCATGAGCCAGTCGATGACGATCAATCCCGCGCACTTGTCGGACCAGGACTGGGCGACGCTGCGAGCATTTGTGGAGTCGGCCAAGGCGCGCGGCGAGGTCGTCGACGTCTCGGCACGAGTGGAGCTGCTGTCGCCCGCCGAGGTGGCGAAACGGTTGGGCATGTCGCGGTCGACTGTGCTGCGCCGCATTGCCGATGGCGACTTGGCGGCAACGAAGGTCGGCACGCACCACCGCATCTCCTTGGCAGAGTTCGAGCGGTACAACCACGAGTTGATGCGACAGATGGCCAAGGCAAGTGCCACGGACATCGAGGCCGAGCTATTCGGTGAGTGAGTCCGCAGTCCTGTTCCTGGACGCGAACACACTCGCCTCGCCGGTCACACGGACGCTGGTGATCGCTGGCGCCCGTGCCGACGACATGCAGGTCGTCTGGTCCTCGCATGTCGAGGTGGAGGCCGACCGACACACGCGGGGTACGGCCTCGCGAATCTCGACGGTACGAGCCGACATCCTGGGCATGGAGTTGTCGCCGTCCGCGGCCAACACCGAGGGACTGGTGACGCTGTCAATCGAGGATCGTCAGGTCATGGCCGATGCGGTCCGAGCCGGGGCGCGGTATCTGATCACGACCGACGTGGACGACTTCGCCTTTGAGGACTTGATCGGCAACGAGATGAGCGCCGTCAACCCGGACTACTTCATGGCATTGCGGTACACCGAGTACGCATACAGACAGGGCGTCGGCTTGCTTGCCGAGGTCGCGAAGAATCCGCCGCGCATCGAGGCGGCGGTCCATCGCATGCTCGGCCGGCGCCACCCGCACCTGACGGCACGGTTCGGTGACGCCTACGAGTCGGCGCCGATTCCGGCAGACCAGGATCAACCGGCCGTACTGTTCAGGGGTGTTGCCTGCCTAAGATGCGACTCGCATCTGGATGACGAGGACGGCCGCCGGCTCGGGCTCTGCGCCCGGCACCGGGAACACTGAATCCGAGAAAGCCAGATCGAGCTCTATTACGACCTGTAGTCACTTCTCACGTAGAGCTCGAACTCACCGTTCGAGCACCGAGGGCCCTGGCTTAGCCGCGGCTTAGCCGGGGCCCTTGCTGCGCTTCTCAGGCCAGGGCGAGAAACAGCTTCTCCATCTTCTTGACGTCCACGTCGTCGAGGCCCTCGTCGGACTCGGTGAGGCACTGCTGCAGGCCGGTGGCGACAATGGCGTAGCCGGCACGGGAGAGTGCCTTATTCACGGCGGCCAATTGGGTGAGGACAGACTCGCAATCGGAGCCTTCCTCCATCATTCGGATCACGCTGGCGAGATGGCCGTTGGCGCGCTTCATGCGGGTGATGATCGCCTTGATCTCCGTGGGCTCGAGGTCCATCAGGCTTGTCCTCCGTTCTGAGGTGAAGTGATATCGAGAGCCGCGACGGCCGACAGCGCCGCGAGGAGTCGCGCCCGCGCATCGTCGGAGACGGCACGCAGAGCGTCGCTGGGTTCGGCGACGAATGAGGTCATCATGACCGGGTCGAAGGCCTCGACGACCGTGGTCGTCTCTCCCGTCGAGCGGACGACGACGTTGCACGGCAGCAGCGCTGCGATGGACGGCTCGGCCTGCAGCGCTTGGTGGGCAAGCTGCGGACGGCAGGCTCCGAGGATCACCTGGGGCGCGACGTCGACGTCCAGCTTGGTCTTGAGGGTCGACTTCAGGTCGATCTCGGTGAGCACACCGAAACCTGCTTCGGCGAGCTGCTCGCGCACGGCAGCCACCGTCTCCTCGTAGGGGCGCTCCGTGGTGATCGCGAGCGTGTAGTCGGCCATGGTCGTGCCTTTCGTCGGTGTCCTCGGGGCCGTTTGCGGGCCCCTCGTGCCGTCAACTGTACAACCCCCCGGGGGGTTATGCTAACTTCCTGTCATAACCCCCTGGGGGGTTCCGAGAAGCCAGGCCCTCGGGGCCAGGAAGGACATCAACTGATGCGTGAGATCGACGTTGACCAGCTCGCCGCGGCGATCGACGGCGGTGCCGTTGTCGTGGACGTGCGCGAGACCGGCGAGTACGCCGAGGGGCACGTGCCCGGCGCCGTGAACATTCCCATGGGTCACCTGACCGGGCACCTCGACGAGCTTGACCGCTCGACGGTGCTGCACGTCATCTGCGCGAGCGGCAACCGCAGCGCCGCGATGACCGACGTTCTCGTGGCCCAGGGCTTCGACGCCGTCAACGTCGCCGGCGGTACCGGCGCCTGGATCCGATCCGGCCGTCCGATCAAGAAGGGCTGAGCATCATGGCCAAGAGCACCCTCACGAATGACCTGACAATCGTCCCGATCGAGACCCCGACCCTGGGCGACCGCAGCTACCTGGTCCACGACGGCGAGGTCGCGTTCGTGGTCGACCCGCAGCGCGACATCGACCGAGTCCTCGATCTGCTGGCCGAGCACGACGTGCGCCTGACCCACGTCCTCGAGACCCACATCCACAACGACTACGTCACTGGCGGTCTCGCTCTCGCGCGGGCCACCGGCGCGGCCTACCTGGTCAACGGCGCCGACGAAGTCGTCTTCGAACGGACCCCAATCAGCGACGGCGACGTCGTCGAGATCGGTCACCGCATGCGCCTCACCGTGCTTGCCACCCCGGGCCACACCTTCACCCACCTCTCCTACGCACTGCGCGACTTGGACGCCGCAAGCCGCACCGGCACTGAGGTGGGCGTCTTCTCCGGCGGCTCGCTGCTCTTCGGCGCCACCGGCCGCCCCGATCTGCTCGGCCCCGAACACACGCACGACCTGGTCCGCCACCAGCACGCCTCGGCGCACCGGCTGGCCGACCTGCTGCCTGACGACGCCGAGGTCTTCCCTACACACGGCTTCGGCTCCTTCTGCTCCGCCACGCAGTCCGACGCGACGTCCTCGACGATCGGCCGCGAGCGGGAGACCAACCCGGTGCTGACGCAGGACGAAGAGACCTACGTCCGCGACCTGCTGGCCGGGCTCGGCGCGTGGCCGGCCTACTACGCCCACATGGCTCCGGCCAATGCCGCCGGCCCCTCCGCGCCCGATCTGAGCCCGCCCGAGCGGGCCGACGCCACCGAGCTGCGCCGACGCATCGAGGCCGGCGAGTGGGTCGTCGACCTGCGCAACCGCACCGCCTTCGCGGCCGGCCACGCCCCCGGCACTCTCAACTTCGGGCTCGATGGGGGGTTCGCGACCTACCTCGGGTGGCTGGTCCCCTGGGACACCCCCATCACGCTGCTCGGCTCAAGCGCCGAGGACGTCGGCGAGGCCCAGCGCGAGCTGGTCCGCATCGGCATCGACCGTCCGGCCGCCCACGCGACCGGCGGCCCCGAGGACTGGAGCACCCAGACGCCGGTCAGCTTCGCGACCGCGACCTTCGCCGACCTGGCCCAGGTCCGCCACCACCGCGACGTGGTCATCCTCGACGTCCGCCGCACAGACGAGCACGAGGCCGCCGCCATCACCGGCGCCGTCAACGTGCCACTCCACGAGCTGTGGACCCGCATCGACGAGGTTCCGACCGCCGAGGTCTGGGTGCACTGCGCCGGTGGCTACCGTGCCTCGGTCGCCGCCTCAATGCTGCACGCCCAAGGCCGCACGTTGGTCGCCATCGACGACAGCTTCGACAACGCAGAGGCCGTCGGCCTGCACCTGGTCGGGCCCGAGGCCTGATCATGACCCTCGTCCTCGCGGTCGCCGCCGGCGCGCTCATCGGGCTCAGCCTGGGCGCACTCGGCGGCGGCGGCTCGATCTTGGCGGTGCCGGTCCTGGTCTACCTCCTCGACCAGAGCCCCACCCAGGCCACGACCGGCTCCCTGGTCGTCGTGGGCGTCACGGCGCTCATCGGCGCCGTGGCCGCGGGCGGCGCGGGCCACGTGATGCTGGGGCGCGGGGTCGTCTTCGGCCTCGTCGCCGTCGGCGGCGCCGTCCTCGGTGCCAAGGCCTCGGCGCGCGTGGGCGAGGATGTGCTGCTTGCCGCCTTCGCGGCCCTCATGCTGCTCGTCGGCGCTCTCATGGCTGTGCGGCAGCTGCGCCACGGCCGCCGCGGACCCCATCACGCCGCGCGACCGACCTTGGACGACCCGATCATCACCTTCAGTCCCACCTTCGCTTGTGCGTGCCCTCGGGCGTTCAAGGTGCTCGTCGCCGCGACGCTCGTCGGCCTGTTGACCGGCTTCCTGGGAGTGGGTGGCGGGTTCCTCGTCGTACCGGCCCTGCTGCTGGGGCTCGCCCTCCCCCTCCCCTACGCCGCCGGCACCTCGCTGGTGGTCATCACAATCACCAGCGCCACCGCCCTCGCGGCCCGGACGGGCGTTGGCAGCGCCCCCGACTGGGGCGTCGTCCTGACCCTCACCCTCGCCTCAGCCCTGGCCGCGGTCGCCGGCGCCCGCATCGCCAACCGCGCCGATACCCGACACCTCTCCGGCGCCTTCACCGTCCTGGTCCTCGCGGTCGCCGGCTACACGGCCGCCCGCGCGGTCCCCGCCCTTCTCTGAACACGGCCATCGCTCACCCACTCACCGAACGGAACATCCATGAGCACCACCACCGCCCCGTCGAGGGGCGCCTCCCCCGACTTCTCCCCTGGCTTCCGCCCCGGACCCCTCGGCCGGCTTGGCCTGTGGGTCACCAACCACGCCAAGCTCGTCACCGGCGTCTGGCTGCTCCTCATCGTCGGCCTCGGCGCCTTCGCTCCCCAGGTCGAGCACAACCTGTCCGGCGCCGGCTGGCAGGCCGACGGCTCGGAGTCCGTCGCCGCCCGCGAGCTCGCCCAAAAGAGCTTCGGCGGTAACGCCTCCTCGGCCATCCAGGTCGTCGTGCACTCCACCGACGGACCCGTCACCGAGGGCCCCGGCGCCGAGGTCCTCGCTCAGGTGACCCGGATGCTTGAGGCCGAACCGCGCATCGCTGAGGTGATCGCGCCGATGCCCGGCGCGACCATCAGCCAGGACGGCAGCACCGCGATCATCCTCGCGGGCGCGGGTGCCGACACCAACGAGATGGTCCGGGTCGCCACCGACCTCAAGGGGGACCTCCAGGATCTCTCGGTTGAGGGCATCCAGGTCAACCCCACCGGGTCCTCGCTGCTGTGGTCAGACTTCAACGAGGCCAACCTCGAGGCGATGCTGAAGTCCGAGATGGTCTCCTGGCCCGTCACCATGGCGATCCTGGTGCTCGCCTTCGGCGCCCTGGTCGCCGCAGGCCTTCCCTTGATCCTGACCCTCGCGGGCCTCGTCGCCTCCGCCGGCTCGCTGGTCCTCATCAACGAGCTCGTCCCAGTCTCCATCTGGGCGATGAACTTCGCGATGATGTTCGCCCTCGCGCTCGGCATCGACTACGCGCTGTTCCTCGTCGTCCGCTATCGCGCCTCCCGCATGGGCTCGGGCAACTCCGCGCGTCAGGCCGTCGCTGAGACCATGGACACCGCCGGCAAGGCCGTCCTGCTCTCCGGCGCTACCGTCCTGATCTCGCTCTCGGCCGTGATGCTCGTGCCCTCGCCGTCCTTCCGCTCGATGGCCGGCGGGATCATGCTCTCGGTCGTCTTCGTCCTGGCCGCAACCCTGACCCTGCTGCCGCTGGTGCTGTTCAAGCTCGACCACAAGATCAACAAGCTGTCCCTGCCGTGGGTCAAGACCGGGGAGCACCGCTCCCCGAGGTTCGCCGCCTGGGGCGAGCGACTCTGGAAGCGACCGCTCGTCTGGGGACTGAGCGCACTCATCGTGCTCCTCGCACTCGCCGCACCGATCATCGGCCTCAAGACCGCCATGCCCTCCATCAAGGTCCTGCCCGAGGACGCCAGCGCCCGGATCGGCTACGACCTGGTCCAGGAGTCTTTCGGTGAAGGTGCACCCGGCACGCTCCAGATCGTGATGAAGGCGTCCGACGCCGAGACCGCGAGAACCGTGCTTTCCTCCGACCCCGGCATCGCCGGAGCGATGCCATCCATGCCGGCAGCCGACGACAGCGGGTTGGTCCTCATCCAGGCCGTCCCGACCGTCGACCCCTCCGACCCCGCTCTCAGCGACACCGTCGACCGGCTGCGCGCCGACCTGCCCGACAGTGCGCTCGTCGGAGGCGCGGCGGTGGAGAACCTCGACCTCAAGGCCCAGCTCGACGACTCCACGCCGCTGGTGATCGCGGTTGTCCTTGTTCTCGGGTTCCTGCTGTTGCTGGTGGCGCTCCAGGCGCCGCTGATCTCCCTGCTCGGCACGCTGGCCAGCCTCCTCTCGACGGCCGCTGCCTTCGGCGTGGCCCGCCTGGTCTTCCAGGAAGGTATCGGTGCCGACCTCTTCGGCTTCGAGAGCCAGGGCTTCCTCGACGCGTGGGCGCCGGTGTTCTTCTTCGCGATGATCTTCGCCATCGCCATGGACTACACAGTCTTCCTGCTGGCATCGGCCAAGGAGCACTACGAACACTCCGGCGACCCGAAGGACGCGATGGTCGGCTCACTGGCCCACTCCGGACGCGTCATCTTCGCCGCCGGCGCGGTCATGGTCGCGGTGTTCTTCACCTTCGCGCTCTCCGGCCCCCTGCCGCCCAAGGAGATGGGCATCGTGCTCGGCGTCGCCGTCCTGCTCGACGCCTTCCTCGTACGCCTCGTGCTACTGCCGGTCATGCTGCGCCTCACCGGCAAAGCCGCCTGGTGGTCCCCTTCCTGGCTGCGCAAGGTGCTGCCGACCATCACGTTCTCGCACGGCTGAGCGCCCTCGACCGCCACGGCGTATCCCCCTGCGCCGCGGCACGTGGTCCGGGCGCCCGTCCCCCGCGGGTGTCCGGACCACACCTCCCGTCACCTTCACTTTTTCTGCACTCTCACCTCGAACCGAAGGAGCCCCCACCATGTGCCGAGCAGTCACCTGCAAGAAGTGTGGCAAGACCACCTGGGCCGGCTGCGGCCAGCACGTCGACCAGGTCCTCGCCCGCGTCCCACGCGCCGACCGGTGCGCCGGCCACCCCCGCGAGGCCGGAACCGGGTTCTTCAGCCGCCTCTTCGGAGGCAAGGCATGAACCTCGACCGCGCCGTTCTCCTCCTCGCCGGCACCATGACCCTGCTCAGCGTCCTGCTGGTGGCCCTCGTATCACCGTGGTGGCTGCTGCTGACCGCCTTCGTCGGGCTCAACCTGCTCCAGTCGTCGATCACCGGCTTCTGCCCCGCGACCGTCATCTTCCGCCAGCTCGGCGTCAGCAGCGGGTGCGCCTTCCGATGAACGACGAGGGCGCTGATCACTGGGACGCCATCTTCGCGTCACGCGACCTCGACACGGTGTCGTGGTTCGAAGAGACGCCAACCCACTCCGTGGAGCTCCTGCGCCCACAGGCCGGCTCGGTGATCGACATCGGAGCCGGCGCGTCCAGGCTCCCCGACGCACTCCTCGCCGAGGGCCGCGACGACATCACCGTGCTCGACATCTCCCGCGAAGCGCTCGCAGTGACTCGCGAACGTCTCGGCTCCGCGGAGACCCGGGTCGCCTACACCGTCAGCGACGTCCTTAGCTGGGAGCCTCCGCGCACCTACGACGCCTGGCACGACCGAGCCGTACTCCACTTCCTCACAGAACCGGCACACCAAGCGGCGTACGTCGACCTGGCCGCCCGCACGCTTTCCCCCAGCGGCCTGCGCTGGTCCTGGCCACATTCGGCCCCGACGGACCCACGTCCTGCTCGGGCCTGCCGACGGCCCGCCACTCCGCCGAGGACCTCGCCGTCCTCTTCGCGCCCGCCTTCACCCTCACCCACGCCGAAACGCGGATCCACCGCACCCCCGGCGGCTCCGAGCAGCAGTTCACCTGGATCAGCGCTCGGCGCACGGATGGCTCTCATTGATCTGCGCGACTCCCCAGCTGGCGACGTTCAGCCGATCTAAGAATGCGGCTGACATCGAGATCAATCTAGGGATGCGCTGACTTATTCGGCAGATCGGCCCGGCGTGTGGCGGCGTGGGCTGGGAAGCGAAATACTGGGCGTGTGGACATCGAGCAGCCCAGCTTCACTGACATCGAGTACGGCAACCGGCGACGCGTTTCCAAGCGGGAGCAGTTTCTGGAAACGATGGATGCCACAATCCCGTGGGAGGTGTGGGTCGCGGTGATCGAGCCGCACTACTACGCGGATCGGCCGGGTAAGCGGGGCCGTAAGGCCAAGCCGATCTCCATCATGTTGCGGATGTACCTGCTGCAGGTGTGGTTCTCCCTGTCGGATGAGGGTGTGGAGGACGCGATCTACGACTCGTATGCGATGCGGCGGTTCATGGGTCTGGACTTCGCTGTCGAGCAGGTCCCGGACGCGACCACACTGCTCCACTTCCGGCACCTCCTGGAGAAGCACCAGCTGGGTGAGAAGTTGTTCGCCGCGCAGAACGAGATCTTCGAGACCGAGGACTGGATCATGCGCGGCGGATCCATCGTGGACGCCACGATCATCGCGGCGCCGTCCTCGACGAAGAACGCCACCGGCACCCGCGATCCGGAGATGCACCAGACGAAGAAGGGCAACCAGTGGTACTTCGGCATGAAGGGCCACATTGGTGTCGATGCCGGCACCGGGTACGTCCACTCGGTGACCGCGACCAGCGCGAACGTGCATGACTTGGATCAGATCGTGCACCTGGTGCGTGACGATGACGAGGTCGTCTATACCGACGCTGGCTACCAGGGTGTCGAGAAGCGCCCTGACATCGCGGAGGATCCACAGCGTTCGAAGATGGAGTTCAAGGTGGCTGCCCGTAAGGGGAAACTCGCCACCATGGCCGATGCTGACCGTGCTGTGCAATCGCGTCAGGCCGGTGTGCGGGCGAAGGTGGAGCACCCGTTTCTGATCGTCAAACGCGACTTCGGTTTCGCCAAGACCCGGTACCGCGGGATCGCGAAGAACCTCAACCATCTGCACATGCTGTTTGCGTCGGCGAACTGGTTGATGCGGGCTCGTGCCGTCGCCCTCACCCCGACGGCGGCGTAGCGCCAGCCTGCCCAAAATCGCCCTTCGGGCCCCAGATTCGGGGCCTGAAGAGCGAGGAGTGACCCTCCCAGGGCCTACCGCCGCATACGGCGTCACGGCTGGAGCCCTCGCACGTCAACTGGCCCGTTGATCAGCGCTTCCCTAGGCACTCCCTCTTATCCGGGGAACCCCAGAGCAACGCGGTAGCCTGTTACACATCCGGTACAAACAGCCGGCCATCCTCGATGTTTGCGCAGGTCAGCATGGGTCAGTCAGTCAGTATTACGACATCTGATCTGAGGGTTTTCACCCTCTGTCAGTAGTCCGCGAGAACGGCCTCTGACCTGCACAAACGTCTTTCGGCGTCTGTCAGCGTCAGGGGTCGTTTTTCGTTGTTCTGCGGCCCCACCGCGGCCCCAGCGTCTTTCCTCGGTGGCCGGCTCGTGCTGCGCACCTAGGGAGCATGAGCATCTCCGTCCACTCCCCCGACGAGCTGATTGCGGCCATCCCGCACATGCTCGGCTTCAAGCCACAAGAGTCGATCGTCCTCATCCCGATCCGCTCCGACCTCCCCACCGCCCGCATCGACCTCCCGGTCACCCCACGAGCCGAAGAGCTGGCCTGGCGCTCGATCCGCGAGGGAATGTCTCGCTACGCCCGGCCCGGCGCTGCCGTCGGCATCGTCTGCTTCACGGCCGACCGGCAGCGGGCCGACCGTGTCGGCCGCGAGTTCGCCGAACGGCTCGACACCATCGACATCGACACCCACCTCCTGCTGTGGGCCGACGAAACCCGCTGGGCCGACCTCGTCACTGGCGACATGGGACTCCAGACCGACGCTGCGCGCGAGCGTGTTGCCGCGATGGCCGTCCTCGCCGGTCGGCCCCAGCCGGCCGCCAGCCGCGACTCCCTCGCAGAGTCGCTCGTAGGCGATTGAGTATTCGACGGTACGGGCGCCAGTAAGTATTGGGCTTGAACGCCAGTCGTTATTGCGGTTCGGCGCCAGCGGTGGTGTCGGTGAGCGCCACTGGGTGTGACGCTCACCGACGCTCGGGATCAGTGAGTGGTGGTGGCGCGGTGTTCGCGCATGTTCATCTCTCCGGTGGTGATCCAGATGGTGTTGTGCACGATGCGGTCCATGATCGCGTCGGCGTGTACCCCGGACCCGAGTCGCTGATGCCAGTCCTTCTTGGCGTACTGGGTACAGAACACCGTCGACGCGGTGTCGTAACGTCGTTCGAGGAGTTCGAGCAACATCGACCTGATCTGCTCGTCGGGCTCATCGAGGAGCCACTCATCGATCACCAGCAGCGTGAACGCCGCGTACTTGCGCAACCACTTCTCTCGCCCGCCGGCCTTGTCCTGGGCTGCAGCCCACGACTCCTCCAGGTCGGGCATCCGGATGTAGTGGGCGCGGTAGCGGTGCTGGCAGGCCTGCTTGGCCAACGCCGATCCCAGATACGACTTCCCGGATCCGGTGAAGCCTTGGAACGCCACGTTCTGGGTTCTGGTGATGAACGAACACGTTCCCAGCTGCGCGAGCACGCCACGGTCCAGGCCACGCTGCTCAAGCAGGTCCACGCTGCGTAGAGCCGCATCGGGATACCGCAGCCCGGCACGCCGGATCAGGCCTTCGACCTTCGTGTGGGTGAACGAGGCGTGGGCCTCATCGACGATGAGTCTGATCTGTTCTTCGAAGGCCATGCCGAGTGTGAGGATCTCGTCGTGGACCTCGAAGGCATCGTGAAGCGCCCCAGGTTTGATGCCGCATCCTTTTGAGTCCGAGAGGATGGCAGCATGCCGAAGAAGATCGATCCCGCGGTCAAGGAGCGGTGCGTACGACAGGTGCTGGAGCACTTGGCGGAGTACCCGTCGTTGACCGCGGCCGCCGAGTCCGTCGCTCGTCGCGAGGGGCTGGGCAAGGAGACCGTCCGCCGATGGGTCGTCCAGGCCCAGGTCGACGGCGGCCAGCGCCAGGGTGCCACCACCGAGGAGCTGGCTGAGATCAAGGAACTGAAGGCCAAGGTCCGGCGGCTCGAGGAAGACAACGAGATCCTCCGCAGGGCTTCAATTTTCTTCGCGGGGGAACTCGACCCCCGGAACCGCTGATCGTCGCTTTCATCGACGAGATGCGCACCGAGGGCCACGCGGTCGAGTCGATCTGCCGCGTCCTGCGTGAGCAGGGCTGCCAGATCGCCGCGCGGACCTACCGCGACTGGGCACGCGCCAACCGACCCGTCGCCGCCCGCACGGTCACCGACGCGAGCGTCACCAACCAGGTCCGTGACCTGGCCTGGACGATCGACCACCAGGGTCTGCGGCGGATGACACCCGAGGGGCTCTACGGGCGTCGCAAGATGACCGCGCTCGTCCAACGCACCACCCCGGATGCGTCGCCCGGCGCGGTCGATCGGGCGATGAGCTCCCTGTCCCTGCAAGGGATCCGACGTTCCAAGGGCATCCGGACGACCATCCCTGCCAAGGACGGCAAGCGGGCCGACGACCTGCTGGACCGCGACTTCACCGCGGCCGCGCCGAACCGGACCTGGGTCATGGACTTCACCTATGTCCGCACGTGGGCAGGGTTCGTCTACGTCGCGTTCATCCTCGACGTGTTCGCCCAGAAGATCGTCGCGTGGAATATCGCACCGACCAAGGCCGTCGAGTTGGTCGACGTCCCGCTGCGGATGGCGTTGTGGCAACGCGACCGCGAAGGCCACCCGGTGGTGCCCGGTGAGCTCATTGGTCACGCGGACGCGGGGTCGCAATACACATCGATCGCGTTCACCGAGCACCTCGCTGAGGAAGGCATTCGGCCCTCGATCGGGTCGGTTGCCGATGCGTATGACTGCGAGCATCGTGACTGCGCCACCACCTGGGGTCTGACCCTTGCTTATGACCGGCCCTGCGGGTGCCCTCGCGTTGACGTGTCGGCCCCGGGTGGTGGCGTTCACCAGGCTGCTGGCCGGGTGGGCAGTGACCTGATAGGAGCCTGACTCGACCAGGGCCTCATCGCAGTCCTGTCCGCCCACTCCGGCCAGCTGAGCCATGGACAGCCCGCCCGGAAAGTGCGAGAGGAACCCATAGCCCGATGCCCAGCATGCAGCTTCGGCGTGACGATGTCATCGTCGGTGTCGACACCCACAAGGACAACCATGTAGCGGTCGCGATCGACGGCCTCGGCGGCCGGCTCGGCGACATCGTTGTGCCCACCACCATTGCCGGGTTTGAGGAGCTCCTGGCCTTCTGTCTGGCCTTCGTAGGGTCGGCCGGTCGGCTGATCGGGTTCGGCGTCGAGGGCACCGGCTCCTACGGCGTCGGCTTGGCGCGCTATCTGCGCAACCAAGGTCACGACGTCCACGAGATCGCCCGCCCAGCACGGGCCGCGGAACGTCGACTCGCAGGGAAGAACGACACCATCGATGCCGAGCACGCTGCACGCCAGCTGCTAGCTGGGCACGGGCTGTCGACACCTAAAACCGCCGACGGCGCGGTCGAAACGATCAGGCTGGTCAAGATCGCCTACGACGGTGCCGTTCAAGCGCGGACCACCGCGATGATCACGCTCAAGGCAACCCTCGCGACCGGGAGCGAGACGCTGCGGGCGGAGCTGGAGAAGCTCACCGACCACAAGCTGATCCTCGCGTGCGCGGCGCTGGAGGGTCCGACTCCACTGCCGCCCGTGCGCCGTGGCGCACCGGCCGTTGTTGTGCCGGGCGACCCGGATGTGGCGATGCGGCACGTGCTGTCCTCGATGGCGAAGCGTTGGCTGACGCTGCACGAGGAGGCCAAGGCTCACGCCGCCACGTTGAAGGCACTCACTGCGGCCGCTGCGCCACAGCTCGTCGAGGCCGTCGGCGTCGGCTACGACACCGCGGCACAGATGCTGATCACCGCCGGCGACAACGCCAACCGGATCAAGTCCGAGGCAGCGTTCGCCAAGATGTGCGGCGCGTGCCCAATCCCGGCCGGATCAGGCAAGACCAACAGCCGACACCGCCTCTACCGCGGCGGGAACCGGCAGGCCAACGCCGCGCTCTACCGCGTCGTCATCGTGCGCATGCGCTGGCACCAGCCGACAATCGACTACGTCGCACGACGCACCGCCGAGGGCATGTCGAAGCGAGAGATCATCCGGTGCCTGAAGCGGTACCTCGCTCGCGAGCTCTTCCGCCTGCTGCCACCCCCGGAGGCCATCGCCAATCCCGTCGGCGAAGGGCTCGAAATCGCGGCCTGATCGACTTGACGATCTATAGGAGCATCAACGCCCTCATGGAGTGCGTGATCGGGCTGTACAAGACCGAGTGCGTCCGCACCACGGTCTTCCACACCGGCCCCTACCGCAGCATCGGAGACGTCGAGTACGCCACCGCCGGCTGGGTCGATTGGTACAACAACAGGCGCCTGCACGGCTCTCTTGGGATGATGACCCCAGTGGAGTTCGAGCAAGCGCACTACGCAGCCCTCACCCGAGAGCCGCAACCCGCATAGGAGCGGCGGAGAACCTCGGGCGCTTCACACCCACGAACCCCCCAACGACGAGATGGCGTCGAACAGCGCTACACCTGGCGCCCGTACCGTCGAATACTCAACAACCGACGTCGTCGTCAACGGGCCCTGGGCAAGCTCACCCCGGTCGAGTTTGAGATGATCTACGCAGCCGCAGACGCGGCGTAAGAACCATCAACCCCGAGTGTCAACCAAACCGGGGGCAGTCCCGACGCTGCGCCACGGCGGAAAGTCGTGCGGCAACTGCCGCCACGAACAACCTGTCCGGTTCAGGTAGAAGATCGCATCCACGATCCGACGGCGGGGGTGATCGGCGGGTCTACCACCTGGTTTGACCGCCACCAGTGGCTCGATCAGAGCCCACTGCGCATCAGTCAGGTCCGAGGGGAGCGGGCTGGGGAAGAAGACCGCATACCCTCCACGCCGAACCCACGAGCCCGCTCATCGACGCAGACACGCCGAACCACTTCTTAAACACGTACTCAGTCCGAGGTCGAGTCCTCCTTCCGCCAGATGAAGGACCCCCACGTGGTCTCCTTCGGGCCGATGCACCACTGGACCGACTCCAAGATCCGTGTCCACGTCTTCTACTGCGTCCTCGCGCTGACCATCGCGCACCTGATGCGGGGGTGCGATCCCTTTGGGGCGAACAGTTCGAGCAGTTCCGCGCGTCCGGCAAGCTCGAGGTTCGCATACGTGGCACCCAAGTGGTTGCTGACCGTGCGAACGGAGAGGAACAACGAATCGGCAATCTCCCGATCCGTCCAGCCTTGCAACGCTTCGAGTATCACCTCGATGCGTCGCTGGCTGAGCGTCAATTCCCGAACCGCCGACACTTGGGGCGTGCCTGTTGGTAGCCAGAGCGACGCCGCAGTGGCCGCCCGCCGCGCCCGCACATCGTCGCGTTCCCGGAGCGCGATCGCGAGTCCAGCGCTGAGCACGCCGGCGTGCCACCACGAACCGAGATTGAGGAGACTGTCGATGTGGTGGCTAGTCGAATCCAAATCGTCGGTGGCTAACGCGATCACGCCGTCGGCCAGACACTCCATCAGCGGGGCGTCGTGCATTACCTCGCGGAGAGATCGAAACTGCTCGGCTACGACCGATGCTGCACCCCAAGCAACGGCGTCGTGTAACGCGAGGACCGACCACCCGTAGTGTGACGTCTCAATGCCGGCTTGGGCTCCTTCGACCAACATGGCCACCCCATCATCGGGTCGTCCGATATTCACCTCCGACCAGGCCCGAGCTCGGGCCAACCAGATCTGGTCCCACATACCGGCGCCTCCTCCCCGAGCGATCGACGCCTCGATGTCGGCACCGGCGCGCTCAGCATCACCGCTCACGAAGGCAAGCAGGGCTGACGCTGCCCGCACGAACGGAGAGGCGTTGAACGCATCGAAGGCACTGAGCTGCTCGATAGCTCCATCGAGCAGTCGGCGAGCCCTGACGATGTCCCCAGTCATCCAAGCGGCTTGGGACGCGGCAAATTGAGTGAGGCCGTTCGGAGCTTTGTTCTGTTGGATGAACTGGTCGTCGGCCAGCGCCTCGTCGAGCCGCCCTTCCTCTACCAGCACGTTGATTCTCAGAGCTCGGACCAGATCGATCTCACTGGCTCGGTCGATCGCCGAACTGTCCATGAGCGCGAAGGCCGTATCGAGGTGGTCGTGAACGTGCCGCAGGTCGATCAAATGTACCTCAGCCCACGCGGCATTGGTGCACGCCGTCCACCGGGCCTCGACGTCACATCCGGGGTGCTGGAGGATCCCTTCGGCTGTCTCAAGCACGTCGGCGTACCGGCCAAGCATCGAGCCAAACAGCACCCGCTCCATCTCCACCTCGAGCCGCTGAGCTTCGTCGGTCATCCGGGCCGCTGTCGCTGCGAGCACTCGTACCGCCTCGTTGGGTTGATTGCAGTAGAAGCCGTGGATCTGCGCCATCGCCAAGGCGATCATGCGCAGGTCACTTAACTCCTCGGCGATCTCGAACCCCCGATCGAACCATTCAAGGGCACTGACGAAGTCGCCGGTGAGTCGTGCCACCTCCCCGGCGACGAACAGTGCGTCGAAGCCGGGCTCGACAGCCGTCGCGATGTCGACGAGCTCCTTGGCCAACTCGACGTTGAGCAAGGCGATCGCCTCCCGTGCTGCAGAGATCGCCAACTCGACCGAAGGCTGATCGCCACAAGCCAACAACCAGCCGGCGAGGCGTAGCGCATTGCCACGATGGGCAGCCGGGTTTTCCGACATGCTCGCTGCCAGGCTACGGCTCACATCCTTGCGTTGCAGCGCAGTCAAAGAGTCCCTGACCACATCGCCGTAGAGTGGGTGAGCAGGACGAGCAACGACCCGCTCCGTTTCCTCGAAGGTAGCAACCAGCCTGACACGTTCGAGCAACTCAATTGCCTGAGCGTCAGCGACGGAGAGGTCAGTGTCCAAGGGATCGGCCACCGCGATCAGTCGCAGTTGCGCCTGAACCTGTTCGTCGAGTCGGTCAATGCGACTGCTCACCATATCGCGTAGGCGTTTGGTCAGGCCCTCCGACGTGCCGTCGGTCGAAGCGCGTGCCAGCTCGATGAGGAACAGGGGGTTGCCGTCGGCACGGCGCACGATCTGGGCCACCGTCGCTGGTTCAGCGTTGAGACCCAACTGGGCCTCAACTAGGGCCGTCGCTGCATGCTTGTCAAGCGGTCGCACCTCGACCTGCTCGGCATCGGTGTCGTGCCACAATCCGGTCAGTGCAGTGCTCTCAGGGTCCGCCGAGCGGGCCGTGGCGATGACCTGAATGGAGGAATCGGCGAGGAGTTGGTGGAACACCGCGACTGATTGGTCGTCCAGAAGTGGTGCATCGTCGATCGCGATCAGATGGCGTTGCCCGCTCCCCAACGACCGGAGCGTGTCGGCGATGGAGCGGAGCAGGGCCGGGCGGCTGGAGACCTCGCCGTCGGGTGCGAACTCGGCCAGCGGGCCGAAGGGGATGGTCGCCGTGGCAGCGTTGGCGTTGATGTTGGTGCAGATCCACCCGTCACTGCGGAGCATCGCCAACGTTTCGCCCAGGAGATAGGATTTGCCAACACCCATGGAGCCACGCAGAACAACCGGCCGACCGGACTCGATCGCGCTGATGATCTGACTGCGGGTCCGTTCCCGTGCTCTGGGCGTCATTCAGCCATGCTAGCGAGCCGGAGGGTCTCATTGCCTCTGATCGGGATCACCCGAGGTTGAGTAGTCGAACGATGACATTGAGTAGGGACCAGAAGGACGCTAATTGCTAGTTTCATGACATGACCTCACAAGATCCAGGAACGATGACGCTCGACGAGCCGAGTCGTTCCTCCCACGTTGTTCCCGGAAGTTGCCAGATACCTCGGCGGTTTACTCTTGGCGCGGTCGGCCTCGGTCTTGCGCTTGTATTGGCGGGCTGCGGATCCAGCGGAGAAAACGGGTCGGAGAACCCCACCGGGAACGACGAAGGCGCGAAGGGGCCGGACACCGCGCAGGAACTACCCGCCGCAAAAGGGGGCACTGGCAAGGGAATGATCGAGGTCGGCGATCTGCGATACGAACTCAAGGTCACGCGCTGCACCCCAATAATGGGGACGATCCGCGGCGAAGCCGAATCGGTGACCGAACCGGACAACGTGGAGGTCTACCTTGAGTTGCCGCCCAACGACTGGTCCGACAAAAAGTCGATGGATATGTTGGACCACGCTGGGATGGTCAGACTCGAGATCGAGGATTCCTACGTCAAGTGGGTGACCGGTCACTCTAGTATCGAGGTTCCGAATCTACCTAAGGGTCTGCAAGACGCTGGCATCGTTCTCAGCGAGCGCAACGTCTCCAAGGATCTTCAGAGCATGGAGGGTAAGGGCACCTTCGTTGAGGTGAACGGGACGACTGACGAGGAGAAGCTCGGAACCTTTAGCTTTTCTTGTCCACCAACAAGTTGATCGACGAAAAGCATTCCCCGCGCAATTCCCCAGGAGGGCTTCATGCGACGACTTACCCGCAATAGGCTCGTCCTCCTCACTGTGGCGGCCCTGATGGCATTCACCCTTGCTGGCTGTGGAAGCGAAGATACTTCCGCCACCAAAAAGCCAGCGGAGACGTCTCCCAACGAGGCCAGTGAGGCACATGATGCGGGGAATGACCCAGTAAGCAAAGCGACAGGCCGACTCACTCTCGACGGCGAATCTTTGGAACTGACCCAGGCCGACGATGCCGAAGCCTTGTGCCTGATCGCCGGCAACGACACCATCGGCAACACCGCAATCGTGTCGCACATGTTCACCCCTGCCGGTAACCGGGTGGACCTCAAAGTTCAAGAAGTCCCTCGGGAAAACGTCTCGGCCACTTTGTACGATGACAATGTGAATCCGTTGCGTACGGTGATGACGGACCTGAGCTCGGAGACGCCGGAGTGGAGTATCGACGGCTCCACTGTCCGGGTGAAGGGTCTGTGGGGCCACCGCGCCGATCCCTCCCAACCTGAGTTCGAGGGAGAGGTCGAGGTCACATGTTGAGCTGCGGGACCGACCGAGTGGGCAGCGGAAGATGTCAAGCAGTCTGAGACACGTCTCGTTATGCGGTCTGTATGAGCGCCTCCGGTGAGGGCTGGTTGATCCAGGTGGAACGACGCCCGAGCACAGGCCCGCAAGGAGCCGAAATGCGGTCGCGGACGCCCACGCACCGACGCGCCGCCACGCCCTGCCAGTGAGTTGGCCAAGGGACTGAAGGGCGCACGCTACTCGCTGTGGAAGAACCCCGAGAACCTCACCGAGAACCAGCAGATCAAACTCGCCTGGATCGCCGCGACTGACCCCAGGCTGTACCGCGCCTACCTCCTCAAAGAGGGCCTGCGGGTGGTGTTCCAACTACCCCACGAGGCCGCGGTCGAGGCTCTGGAACGGTGGCTCATCTGGGCACGACGCTGCCGGATCCCGGCATTCGTGAAGCTGGCAAAACGCGTCACCAAACACCGCTCCAGGATCCTCGCTGCGATCGAACACAACCTGTCCAACGGACTCATCGAATCGACCAACACCAAGATCCGACTCATCACCCGGATCGCGTTCGGGTTCAAGTCCGCCGAGGCACTGATCGCCCTCACGCTCCTCAGCCTTGGCGGTCACCGACCAGCCCTCCCAGGCCGAAACTGACCCACAGATATGTCAGGAGCGCCGATTAAGTGCGGAGTTAGGCCTTTTGAGTCGAAATCAAAACAGGCTCTGATCAGCGTTTCCGCTGGTCAGAGCCTGTTTTTCGGTCGGGCTGACAGGATTTGAACCTGCGACCCCCTGACCCCCAGTCAGGTGCGCTACCAAGCTGCGCTACAGCCCGAATGTTGCCAGCCGGTGGAAGCCCGACCGACAACACGCAGAAACATACATGACCCGGGACCCGAACCGGGCATCGGGTCCCGCCCGAGGGTGTCGTTCACTCAGCCGAGAAGTCCTCGTCCACGGTCGACTCGGGACGTACCTCTACCGTCACCTGAGCCACTCGGAGCCGAGACATCTCGGCGACCGTCAGTGTCACCCCTGGCCCGACCACGCTGTCGCCGATCTCAGGGATCCTGCCGAGTTGCTCGATCACGTACCCGGCCAAGGTCTCATAATCCCCATCCGGCAAAGGCACCCCGACCTCGTCGGCGAAGTCCTCGATGGTGAGGCCACCGGAAACGGTGATCCGGCCGTCCACACTCAGGCCCTGGGGCTCGTCCTCGTCGTCGTACTCGTCACGAATGTCGCCGACGATCTCCTCGATCAGATCCTCCAGGGTGACGATGCCGTCCGAGCCGCCGTACTCGTCCACCACCACGCAGATGTGGATCCCCTCCTCGCGCATCAGCGAGACCGTCGGGAGTACCCGATTGGTGGCGGGCAGTAACAGGATCCGACGTTGCACGTCGCGCACCAGACGCCGATCGCCCGCCACCACACCCAGCAGGTCTCGCACATGCAAGAAGCCGGTCACGTCGTCGAACGACTCACCGGTCACCGGGTAGCGGGAATAGCTCCCCTGCCCCACCAAGGCGGCAGCCTCGGTCAGTGGCATGTCTCCCTGGACGAAGCTCACGTCCCCACGAGGCCGCATCACCTCTTTGAGGCTGCTGCTGCGGGCCGCGAACACGTCATCGAGGATCCGCCGCTCGGCCGGATCCAGCGCCTCGTGACTGGACACGATATCGCGCAGTTCCTCCTCGGTGACCTCCTCGCTGTTCGCGTTCGGATCACCACCCAACAACCGGACCACGACATTGGTCGACTTCGACAGCAGCCAGATCACCGGTCGCATCAGCCGCGCGAAGCGCTCGAGCGGAGGAGCCACCAAGGTCGCCATCCCGACCGACTTCTGCCGGGCCACCCGCTTCGGGGCCAACTCACCGAAGACCAGCGACAGATAGGCGATGACCAGGGTCAGCACCACCAGCGCCACCGAGTTCGCCAGGGACTCCGACATCCCCCAGTCCTGTAGATAGGGAGCGAAGTCGGGAGCCAGCGTCGACCCACCGTAGGCGGCCGACAGGAAGCCGGCCACGGTGACCCCGATCTGGACCGCCGCCAGAAACCGGTTCGGGTCCCGGGCGAAGTCCGCGGCCCGAGCCGCCCGGCCACCCCGGTGCTCCATCGAGCGCAACTGACCGTCTCGCAGCGACACCAGCGCCATCTCGGCGGCCGCGAACACTCCCCCGATCAACACGAAGACCAGGACGAGGACGAAGTTGAGCAAGGTGTTCGCGTCCATCAGAGCCGTTCACCTCCTGAGGCATGCAGAGGTGAACGGCGCGGACTTCGAGGTCGATCCATGTCTAAAACGTTAACGGGTCCCCGGCCGCTGCCGCCAACCCACACCCCGACGAGACCGGGGTCAGGTGCGCTTGCGCTTCTCGCGAGGCTTCACCTGGATGTCGATCGGAGTACCGGCGAAGCCGAAGTCCTCACGCAGGCGACGCTCGATGAAACGCACGTACGCGGCGTCCAGCTTGCCGGTGGTGAACAACACGAAGGACGGCGGCGCCGTCGAGGGCTGAGTGCCGAACAGGATCCGGGGCTGCTTGCCACCGCGCACCGGGTGCGGGTGCTCGGCCACCAACCGCCCCAGGAAGTTGTTGAGCTGGCCGGTCCCGATCCGGGTCTCCCACCCCTCCAGAGCCTTGCGCAAGGCCGGGACGATCCGGTCGATGTGCCAGCCGGTACGGGCGGTGACGTTGATCCGGGGCGCCCACTGCACCTGCACCAGTTCACGCTCGATCTCGCGCTCCAGGTAGTAGCGACGCTCCTCATCGACCAGGTCCCATTTGTTGAATGCGATCACCAGCGCCCGGCCCGCCTCGCGAACGGTCTGCAGGATCCGCACGTCCTGCTCGGCGATGCTCTGCTGGGCGTCCAGAACCAGCACCGCGACCTCGGCCCGGTCGATGGCGGTATTGGTACGCAGCGAGGCGTAGTACTCGTGCCCCGAGGCTTCCTTGACCCGCTTGCGGATGCCGGCGGTGTCGATGAAGCGCCACACCTCCCCACCCAACTCGATCAGTTCGTCGACCGGGTCCACGGTGGTACCGGCGACATTGTCGACCACCACCCGCTCCTCGTCGGCCAACTGGTTCAGCAGCGAGGACTTCCCCACGTTCGGGCGCCCGACCAACGCGATCCGGCGCGGTCCGCCGGGCGCATCCCAGGTCACCTCGGGAGTCTCTGGAAGGGCAGCCAGGCAGGCGTCCAACAGGTCACCAGACCCGCGCCCGTGCAGCGCTGACACCGGGTACGGCTCCCCCAGTCCCAGATTCCACAGACCGTAGGCCTCGGCCTCGGTGCGTTGGTCGTCCACCTTGTTCGCGGCCAGCACCACCGGCTTGCCCGACTTGCGCAGGATCTTCACCACGGCCTCGTCGGAGTCGGTGATCCCGACCCCGGCGTCGACCACGAACAGCACCGCGTCGGCCAGAGAGACCGCGATCTCGGCCTGGGCCGCGATCCGCTCGGCCAGACCCCGGGCATCGGGATCCCAGCCACCGGTGTCCACCACCGTGAAGGCGCGGCCATTCCAGTGCGCGTCATAGGAGACCCGGTCCCGGGTCACGCCCGGCTTGTCCTCGACGACCGCCTCCCGGCGCCCGATGATCCGGTTCACCAGGGTGGATTTACCGACGTTGGGACGCCCCACCACCGCCAGGACCGGGGTCGGACCGGTGTCCGCGGGATTGTCGGACGGGTTCTGATCGTGCATCTCGCTCATGGGGTGCTCCTCGGGGCGCGGAAGTACAGGGGGTCAAGCGCACGCTCACGCGCCGCATACAGGTGCCGTTGCAACAACTCGGTCTGGGTGGTGACTTGTTCCCGGCGACGTGGCCAGGCGGTATGTGCTGTTCGCCACGGCTCGCCGAAGACCATCGTGATCTTCGCCCCACGTGGCGGCACCGAGCGACCCGACCCGGAGGTCGGTCCCGAACCCACGAAGGTCAGCGGTACCACCGGCGCACCGGTCGCCATCGCCAGGTAGGCGGCACCCCGGTGGAAGACCCCGGAGAAGTCACCCACACCACGGGTCCCCTCCGGGAAGATGCCGACCACATGCCCGTCCCGGAGCACCCGGAGTGCCGATTTCACGGCGCGCGGGTCAGTATGGAACCGATCGATCTGGATCTGTCCCACACCGCGCAGGACCGGACCCAGCGGGCCGCGGAAGAGTTCGGACTTGGTCAGTGCGTGCGTCGGCCGCGGCGCGAAGATCGCCATCAGCGGCCCGTCCAACGCCCCGACATGATTGGCCGCCACGATCGTCGCCCCGATACGAGGCAGCTGCTCGGCACCGAGCACCCGTACTCCGGCGTAGCGCCTGATCAGCCAACGAGCGGCGGGCCGCAGGCCGTGCAACAGAAGACGCGCCGGGTGCCGTGCGGCACTCGGCGGCAACGGACCACTCACCGGTCCCCCTGGACCGCCTGGGTCGACCCCTCGGCCAGCGCAGCCTCGGCGAGGACGACGACCTGGTCGATGACCTCGTCCAGAGTGAGATCCGTGGTGTCGATGTGTACCGATCCCTCGGACATCACCAGCGGCGCCGTGGGACGACTCGAGTCGATCCGGTCCCGGGACAGCAGCGAGTCACGGGTGGCGGCCACGTCGGTGCCGCCCTCTTCCGCGGCTCGGCGCCGGGCGCGGGCCTCGCTGTCGGCGGTCAGGTAGATCTTGACCTGGGCGCCAGGAGCCACCACGGAGCCGATGTCTCGACCCTCGACCACGATGCCGCCCTCGCCGATCACCGCACGCTGCAATTCGAGCAGCCGTGCCCGCACCGCGGGGACGGTGCTCACCGGACTGACCGCACCGGTCACCAGTTCGCTGCGGATCGCCTCGGCCACGTCGGTTCCATCCACCACGATCGACGGAGCCGACGGGTCGGTCCCCGAGACGATGACGGGCTCGCCGACCCGGGCCGCCACCGCAGCCTGGTCGTGCACGTCGATGTCTCTCTCCAGCATCCACCAGGTCATCGCCCGGAACATCGCGCCGGTATCCAGGTACCGCAGCCCGAGACGGGTCGCCACCCCACGCGAGGTGCTCGACTTGCCTGATCCCGAGGGTCCGTCGAGGGCGACGACCAGTCCACTGAGATCGGTTCGGGCGGTCGTGCTGGTCACGGGATGCCTTTCTGGCGGAAGTCGGCGTTCGGCTCACCTTACCGGTGCGCGACCCAGCCTCCCGATTCCAGGGACTCGCGTAGATGTCCCGCCCGGGACTCCTCCACGATCAACTCCACCAGACCCACCGGACGTGCCGGGTCGTGGTCGATCCGGATGTCCTCGATGTTGACGTCGCTGGCCACCGCATCGGCGAACAATCGGGCCAGCTCGCCCGCATGGTCGGGTACCTGAACCCAGACCGACGCCATCGGCCGTGAGGGCCCACCGTGCTTCGCCGGGATAGCCAAGGTTCCGCTGCGCCCCCGCTCCAGCAACGAGACCAGGTCGGCCCGGTCACCCGTGCCGACCGCGCTGATCAGCCGGTCCAGTTCGCGTCGTACCTCGCCGAGCAGTTCCACCACCGCGGTCGAGTTGCCTGCCACGATCTGTCCGTACAGGGCGGGATCGCCGCCGGCCACCCGGGTCACGTCGCGTACCCCCTGACCCGACAGGGTCAGGTGACTCTCCGGTGCCTCGACCAGCCGGCCCGCCACCAGCGCGGCGAGCAGATGCGGCACATGGGAGGTCCGGGCCACCGCCCGGTCGTGCTCGGCGGGGGTCAACCAGATCGGCACCGCACCTGTGCGCCGGACCAGGTCCTCGACCCGTTCGACGGCGTCCACGTCGGACCCGGGGTGCGGGGTGATCGCCCAGGGGCGTCCCTCGAAGAGAGTCTCGCTGGCCGCCAACGGCCCCGACCGTTCGCTGCCCGCCATCGGATGCGATCCCACGTAACGATGCCGACCGGGATGCGCTGCCACCGCCGCCAGCGGACCGGCCTTGACCGACCCGACGTCGGTGAGCACGGCCCGGGTCCCGGCGGTGCGGTCCAGCGCCTCGGTGATCACCCGGCCCAGCAGATCAGGGGGCACCGCCACGACGACGATCTCGGGCGAGTCGGCCGGGGTGACCGCTCGTCCGGCACCGAGGCCGGTGGCGGTCCGCAGATGCTCGGGGTTCGTGTCGCGCAACAGCACCTCCAGACCCGAGCGTCGGGCCGCCAGAGCCACCGAGGTACCGAGCAGGCCGGTACCGATCACCTCGACGGCACCGGTCAGCACCGCTGGACCCGACGTGCTCCGGTCCAGATTCACTCCCCGCCCTCCGGGCTCGGCTGCGGCTGGGCCAGGTCGAGCATCGTGCCCAGCTCGTCGGGGGTCAGTTCCCGCATCTCACCGCTGTTCAGGCCGATCAGACGAACCGGCCCGATGCCGGTCCGGCTGAGTTTCAGGACGGGGTGCCCCACCTCGGCGAGGAGCCGTCGCACGATCCGGTTCCGGCCCTCATGAATGACCAGCTCGACGATGGAGCGGCCCTGCGCGTTGCCCGCACCCACCTCGATCAGCTTGACCCGTCGGACCGCGACCGGACCGTCCTCGAGTCGCACCCCGGCGCGCAACCGTTTCAGGGTGCCGCCGGTGACGGTGCCCTCGACCTCGGCCACGTAGGTCTTCTCCACCTCGAAGGAGGGATGGGACAGGGTCTGTGCGAAGTCCCCGTCGTTGGTCAGCACGATCAGCCCCGAGGTGTCGGTGTCGAGGCGGCCGACATGGAACAGTCGCTCGGGACGATCGGCCACCAGGTCGCCCAAGGTGCGCCGACCCTGCGGGTCGCTCATCGTCGAGACCACTCCGGTGGGCTTGTTGAGCACCAGGTAGACGTGATCGCTGATCGGAGGCAGGCGTTTGCCGTCGACCCGCACCACGGCCACCCGCGGGTCGACCTTGGTACCGAGCCGGGTCACCACCTCACCGTCGACGGTCACCGATCCGGCCAGCATCAGTTCCTCGCACTTGCGGCGGGAGGCGACCCCCGACTGTGCCAGCAGCTTCTGCAACCGGATCTGGCCGTCCTCCTCGACCTGGATCATTCCTGCTCCGTTCCGGTGCTCTCGTCGGTGCTCTGCATCGGTGCGGCCAGCAATTCGTCCTCGATCTCGTCCAGATTCGGCAACCACGGCGCGATCTCGGGCAGCTCGTCCAACGAGGTGACCCCGATCCGCTCCAGGAAGTAGTTGGTGGTGCGGTACAGATGCGCCCCCGATGTCGGGTCCTGGCCCGATTCGGCGACCAGTCCCCGGGTTAACAGGGTACGCATCACACCGTCTACGTTGACGCCGCGGATGGCCGACACCCGGGCCCGTGAGACCGGCTGCCGGTAGGCGACCACGGCCAGGGTCTCCAGGGCTGCCTGGGTGAGCCGCGACTGCTGCCCCTCCAGGACGAACCTCTCGACCACGAGGGCGAAGGCCTCCCGGGTGTAATAGCGCCAGCCACCGGCCACATTGCGTAGTTCGAAACCTCGCCCCTGTCCGGTGTATTCGGCGGCCAGAGCTGCCAGGGCGGTCTCCACCTCGGCCACCGGGTATCCCACCGCGGCGGCCAGGGCCGCCCGATCGAGCGGCTGGTCGGCCACCATCAGCACGGCCTCCAGGGCGGGACGCAACTCGGGCAGGTCGTCGGGCCGCGCTGCTTCAGTCATCGCTCTCCTCCACGGTGGGTTCCACCGGTGCCCCGTCGAACTCGTCGATCCCCTCGACATCGCGCCAGTCGTCGCTGTCGTCACCGCTCCAGCGCACGCTCAGCTCTCCCAGCGGAGTGACCTGGTCGAATGCGACCAGCCCCTCCCGAAACAATTCGAGCAGGGCCAGGAAGCGGGCCACCGTGGTCAGTCTGTCCGGCGAGTCACCGATCAGGGTCCGAAAGCTCAGGGTGCCGTGGCGATGCAGTCGTTCGAGCACCAGCGCCGCCTGTTCCCGCACCGAGACCCCCGGGGCGTGGATGTGCTCCAGGGCGATCTCGGGCTCGGGCTTCGGCTCCAGAGCCTTCGCCGCGAGATCCGAGAACTCCCGCAGCCCGATCCCGATCAGGACCTCGGGAAGGAGGGTGGCGAAGCGCTCCTCCAGGCCCACCGAGCGCGGGTGCCGCAGGGCCTCATCGGTCAGTCGTTCGGACAGGAACGAGGCCACCTGTTTGAACGCCCGGTACTGAAGCAGCCGCGCGAAGAGCAGGTCCCGGGCCTCCAGCAGGGCCAGATCCTCCTCGTCCTCGACATCGCCCTTGGGGAGCAGCCGTGCGGCCTTGAGATCCAGCAAGGTCGAGGCGACGAGCAGGAACGAGGAGGTCTGTTCCAGGTCCCATTCGGGACCCAGTTGTCGCACGTGGGCAATGAACTCGTCGGTGACCACCGACAGTGCCACCTCGGTGATATCCAGCTTGTGCTTCGCGATCAGGCTCAACAGCAGGTCGAACGGACCCTCGAAGTTCGACAACCGGACCTCGAAGACCGGGCCGCGGTGGTCGGACTCGTCCTTCGTCAACCCCGCAACCGTGGCCGTTCGACTCATCGACTCACTCCGCCCATCGAGTCACTCCGCCAGAAGTCTGCGAACCAGGGCGCTGTCGTCACCGTGCTGCTCGAGGTCCGCCAGCACCATGGCCACAGCCTCGCGCACGATCCGGCCCCGGTCCACGGCCAGGCCCTGGTCGCGGCGCAGGGTGAGCCGGGCATGCTCGAGATCCAACAACTCGTCGCTGGTCACGTAGACGGTCATCTTCTCGTCGTGGCGCACCCGACCGCTGGGACGCCGGACCGGCTGGGCCGCACGCACGGCCGGCGGCGTCCCTTGACCCGCGGGTTCCGCAGGTTCCGCAGGGGCCGGTCCGGTCGTCGACCGGAACAGGTCGTCCGCGGCCGGCAGGCTCACCCGTCGAGACACCGGGCCAGCACCTCCCTGGCCAACTGTCGGTACGACTCCGCGCCACCGGAGGTCGGGGCGTAGGCGGTGATCGGCTCACCGGCCACGGTCGAGTCAGAGAACTTCACCGTACGGCGGATGACCGTATGGAAGACCGTGTCGCCCCAGGCCTGGACCAGGCGGTCCATCACCTCTCGGCTGTGCAGGGTGCGTCCGTCGAACATGGTCCCCAAGATCCCGTCGACCTCGAGCCGTGGGTTGAGCCGCTCCTGGACCTTGTCGATGGTGGTCTTGAGCAGGGCCACGCCGCGCAACGCGAAGTACTCGCACTCCAGCGGCACGATCACCCCGTCCGCGGCGGTCAGTGCGTTCACCGTGAGCAGACCGAGCGAGGGCTGGCAGTCGATCAGGATCACGTCGTAGTCCGGGACCGCCGGAGCCAACACCCGGGCCAGCGTCTGTTCGCGGGCCACCTCCTGCACCAACTGCACCTCGGCCGCCGACAGGTCGATATTGGAGGGCAGCAGGTCCATGCCCGGGACCCCGCTGGGCACGATCACCTCGTCCACCGTCACGTCGCGTTCCAGCAGCAGGTTGTAGATGCTGTAGTCCATCTCGTGTGGGTTCAGTCCCAGGCCCACCGAGAGCGATCCCTGCGGGTCGAAGTCGACCAGCAGCACCTTGCGCCCGTACTCCGCCAGGGCCGCCCCCAGGTTGATGGTGGTCGTGGTCTTACCGACCCCACCCTTCTGGTTGCACATGGCGATCACCCGGGCGTTGCCGTGGCTGGTCAGGACCCGCGGCTCGGGCAGGACGGGCATCGGTCGTCCGGTGGGTCCCAGCTCCGGACCAGGCTCAACAGTCGTTCCCCCCATCTCGTGGGCGAACGGGAACGGTTCCGTCACGTGGGGCTCCTTGCTGGTGGTGGACGCTTTGTCGACAACGCGACACCGCGTGGGGCGACTCTAGGACCCCCTCGGTCCAGTCACAAGGCGAGGCCCGATTCCTTCAGGCCAGGATGTGATTCTGTGCACAAGGCATCGCTTGACTGCACAGGACCGGGGGTCTCTGTGTAGAACCCTGTGGACAGCCGCGCCCGGGTTCACAGCCGGTGCATCTGCTGGCTCACCAGCACCAGTTCGCCGACCTCGTCCGAACCGTTCGCATCGACGAAGGCGTCGATCACCCAGTCGTGATGACCCTCCGGATCGTGCAGCGTCTGGCGCACCTCCCAGATCCGACCGGTGCGCTGGATCGTGAGCAGGTGCGGGTTGCGAGCATCGGCATCCACCAGCAGCCGGTCGTGCTCGGTGTAGTACTCCTCCAACGCGTCGTCCCAGTTCTTGCGAGACATCGGTACCTCAGCCGCCGGGTCGGTGCGGTGCGCCGCGGCGTTGTCGAGGCGGACCAGTGTGTCGAGATCGTCACGAGACACCGCGTCGACCCTGGCCCACATGCCGTTGCGGATCATCACCTCGAAGACCCGTTGCTCCGACAGTGCCCGCGGCGGAGGCGGTGCGTCGTGCAAGCGCTCGGCATCGGCGTGCTCCGGGTCGGCCAGGGCCTCCCATTCGTCGAGCAGCGAGGAGTCGGTCTGTCGGACCGTCTCCCCCAGCCAGTCGACGATCCGCTCGAACTCCTCGTCGGTGAACTCGGCCGGCACGCTGTGCTGCAACGTGCGGTAGGCATCCGTCAGGTAGCGCAGCACCAGGCCCTCGGAGCGGGCGATCTGATAGCGCGACACGAAGTCGGTGAACGACATCGCCTCGGTCCACATCTGTCGCACGATCGACTTAGGCGCCAGGGCGTCCTCGGGTAGCCAGGGGTGCACTCCCCGGTAGGTCTCGAATGCGGGTTCCAGCAGCTCTTGTAGCGGCTTGGGCCAACTGATCTGCTCCAGCAGAGCCATCCGTTCCTCGTACTCGATGCCGTCGGCCTTCATCTCAGCCACCGCCTCGCCGCGGGCGGCGTGCTGCTGGGCGAACAGAATCTGGCGCGGTCCCTCCAATACCGCCTCCATCACCGAGACCACGTCGACCGCATGGGTCTCGGACTCGGGGTCGAGCAGATCGAGCGCGGCGAGTGCGAAGTGGGCCAGCGGCTGGTTCAGAGCGAAGTTGTCGGGCAGATCCTCGGTCAGCACATAGCGACGGCCGTACTCGTCCGGCTCATCGAGGCGTTGCAGCACCTGTGAGGTGATCAGGCTGCGCGCCAGTCGCAGCGCCCGACGGCACAGTTTGAGCTGCTTGCGCCGGTCCTCGTGGTTCTCGGTCAGGATCCGGCGCAGCACCGTGAACGCGTTCTCAGGTCGCGCGACCACGTTGAGGATCATCGAGTTGTCGACCTTCATCCGACTCGGTAGCGGCTCGGGCGCCCCGGCCACCAGCTTGTCGAAGGACTGCTCGGTCCACACCACGGCCCCTTCAGGGGCCTTCTTCAGGTGCGGCTTGGACTTCTTCTTCGGGTTCGCCTCGTTCTTGGCCGCTGACTTGGCCTTCGCCCGCTCGTTCTCGATCACGTGCTCGGGTGCCTGCACCACGACGTATCCGGCGGTGTCGAAGCCGGCCCGACCGGCCCGACCAGCCAGTTGCTGGAACTCCCGGGTCTTCAGGATCCGCTGGCGGGTGCCGTCGAACTTCGCCAGTCCGGTGAACAGCACGGTCCGGATGGGCAGGTTGATCCCGACCCCGAGGGTGTCGGTTCCGCAGACCACCCGGAGTAGCCCGACCTGGGCCAGCTGCTCGACCAGGCGACGGTACTTGGGCAGCATCCCGGCGTGATGGACCCCGATCCCCGATCGGACCAGCTTGGACAGTGTCTTGCCGAACCCGGCACCGAAGCGGAAGTCACCGATCGCGTCGGCGATCGCCTGTTTGGCCTCCTTGCTCAGCGACGGCAGGCCGGCGGTCGGGGTGAGCAGGGTGGTGGCGTGCTCCACCGCCGCTGCCTGGGTGAAGTGGACCACGTAGACCGGTGACTGGTGCGTGGCGACCAGGTCGACCAGCGTCTCGCCGAGCGCGGTCATCGACCAGGAGAAGTCCAGCGGGACCGGACGTTCGGCGTCGTCGACGACGGCCACCTCGCGGCCGGTACGTCGGGTCAGGTCCTCGCGGATCCGGGTGGTGTCGCCCAGGGTCGCCGACATCAGCAGGAACTGGGCCTGGGGCAGTTCCAGCAGGGGCACCTGCCAGGCCCAACCCCGCTCGGGGTCCCCGTAGTAATGGAACTCGTCCATGATCACCACGCCCACATCGGCGTCGTTGCCCTCGCGCAGGGCGATATTGGCCAGGATCTCGGCCGTGCAGCAGATGATCGGGGCATCGGGGTTGACCGCGGCGTCCCCCGTCAGCATCCCGACATTGTCGGCGCCGAAGACCTCGCACAGGTCGAAGAACTTCTCGCTGACCAGCGCCTTGATCGGAGCGGTGTAGAAGGACACCTCGTCGCGGACCAGGGCCGCCAGGTGGGCACCGAGAGCGACCAGCGACTTACCGGATCCGGTGGGGGTGGCCAGCACCACATGGGAGCCGCCCATCAGCTCGAGAACCGCCTCCTCCTGGTGCGGATAGGGGTCGGTACCTCGAGCGCCGGCCCACGTCATGAACGCGTCGAAGGCCTCGTCTGGGGTGCGGGCGGACTCCCACCACTGCGGGTCAGTCATCGGCTGCTTTCTGCTGGGTTGTGGCTCGGTAGGTCATTCGTGCAGAGCTCGGGGGTGGGCGGTGGCGAAGACCTCACGCAGGTTCTCGACGGTGACCAGGGTGTAGACCTGCGTCGTGGTCACCGACGCGTGCCCCAGCAGCTCCTGCACCACGCGCACGTCGGCGCCACCATCGAGCAGATGGGTGGCGAAGGAGTGACGCAAGGTGTGCGGCGAGACCTCCCGGGTCACCCCGGCCCGATCCGCGGCCTTGGCGAGCACCGCCCAGGCGCTCTGCCGGGAGAGTCGGCCGCCACGGGAGTTGAGGAACATCGCGGCGTGGCCCTGACCCGCCGAGGCCAGCACGGGGCGGCCCCGAACCAGGTACTCCTCCACGGCGGTGCAGGCGAATCGGCCGACCGGCACGATCCGGTCCTTGCCGCCCTTGCCCCGCAGTCGTACGGCTCGGTCGGTCAGGTCCAGGTCATCGACGTCCAGTCCGACGGCCTCCGAGACCCGCGCCCCGGTGCCGTAGAGCACCTCCAGCAGGGCCTTGTCTCGCAGCGCCAGCACCGTGCCCGGTGCTCCCGCCGCGTCCAGGATCGCCTCGACATCCGAGAGCGGCAGTGCCTTGGGGAGTCTCTTGTCGGCGCTGGGCGGCTTGACCGCCGCGGCCGGATCGGTGGTGGCCAGACCGTCGGCGACCGCGAACTTGTGGAAGCCACGCACCGCGACCACCGTCCGGGCCGCACTCGTGGCTGACAGTGCCGGATGCTCGCCGTCGCCCTCGCGCAGGTGCACCAAGAAGGCGGCGACCACCTGTTCGGTGATCTGATCCATCCGATCGATGCCCTGAGTGGCCAGATGCTCGCAGTACCGGGTCAGGTCACGCCGATAGGAGCTGAGCGTGTTCGTGGCCAGCCCGCGCTCCACGGCCAGGTGGTCCAACCAGGTTCGGACGGCCCGGAGGATCTCCCCACCGCTCTGTCCGGACTGTGCACCCACCATGGCGCAGATGTTACGTCAACCTGGAGGCACCTCCCCGCAACACCGCCCGTACCGGGTCCGGTGAGGCTCAGAGCTCGCCTCGGGCCCGACGCACCTGGTAGCAGAGCACCGCCTGAACCAGCGGTCCTTGACGTACCCGACCGGCCAGCACCGCGTCGAGGAGTTCCTCGAAGGGCACCCACAGGGTCTCCATCTCGGCCTCCTCGTGCTGCAGCTCGAACTCACCGCGCGACGACGGGCTCAGACCGCGAGCCAGAAAGATCTCGTGCACCTCGGTACTGATCCCGGCGCTGGCGAAGGTGGAGAGCATCAGGTGCCACTCGGTGGCCTGGAGCTCGGCCTCCTCCTGCAACTCACGACGTGCGGTGAGCTCGGCGGGCTCACCGTCCGCGTCCCGTAGCCCGGCGGGCAGCTCGATGAAGTCCATGCTCGTGGTGTGCCGGTACTGGCGCAGGCACAGCACCCGATCCTGTTCGTCGATGGCGAGGATCACCACCGCGCCGGGGTGTTCCAGTGCGATCCGGGTGAACTGGTCCTCGGGGTGGCCGGGTCGGGTCACGAGGTCCTCGCGCAGCACCACCACCCAGTCGTCGCGGTGCAGGTCCCGGCTGTGGACCACGGGCCACGAGGCGGGTCGATCGGCGAGGGCCCCGTCGGCGTGAAGCGGCACTGATTCCGGCGTCGGGTCCATACCAGCAGGCTAACCGCTGAGGAGGCTCCTATGTGCCTCCTCAGCCCGGAGTGAGAAGGCACATAAGAGCCTCCTCAGCGGATAAATGGGACGGCGATAGAGTTTCAGGCATGTCTTTGTTGAGCCTCACCCAGGCCGAAGCCGCCGCGCGTTCCGCGCTGCTCACCGTGGACCGGTACGACATCGAGGTCGACCTGACCGGCCTGTGGGAGGGGTCGCGGTTCAGCGCCGAGAGCACGATCGCCTTCCGCTCCGCGGCCGAGGGGGCCGACACCTTCGTGGACATCGCGGCGGAGGTCGTCCAGGCCACCCTGAACGGGGTGGAGCTCGATCTCGACACCGCGCGCGACGGACGGCTCCCCCTGGTCGGACTGGCTACGGAGAACGTGCTGACCGTGCGCTCCTTCACCGACAACACCGCGACTGGCGAAGGCATCCTGCGCACGGTCGATCCCAGCGACGGCCTGGTCTACGTCTGGACCTCTCTGGAGCCCGACGAGGCCCGTCGACTGTGGGCCTGTTTCGACCAGCCCGACCTGAAGGCTCCGCACAAGTTCACCGTGACCGCTCCGGCTTCCTGGCTGGTGACCTCCAACGGGGCCCCCGATCAGGTCCTCGACACCGATCCGGTGGCGGGGGTAGCCGCCCGGGTCTGGCATTACCCGGACACGCCTGCCCTGTCGACCTACGTGGTCGTGGTGAACGCAGGCGCCTTCCACGAGGTGCGCCGTCAGGTCGCCGGACACGATCTCGGCTTCTACTGCCGGCAGTCGTTGGTCCCGCACCTGGAACGCGACCTGGAGGAACTGATCACCTTGACCCGGCAGGGTCTGGCCTTCTTCGGCGAGCAGTTCGCGATGCCGTTCCCCCAGGAACGCTACGACCAGGTCTTCGTACCCAACCTGGGCGGCGCGATGGAGAACTGGGGCTGCATCACCTACGGCGACTCCCAGTTGTTCCGGACCCCGCCCAGCTACGCCCAGCGGTCGGTTCGAGCCGAGTTCATCCTGCACGAGATGGCCCACCAGTGGTTCGGCGACCTGGTCACCATGCGGTGGTGGGACGACCTGTGGCTGAACGAGGCATTCGCCTCCTGGGCCGCCAACTGGGCGCTGGCCCGCGCCACCGAGTTCACCGACCAGTGGACCTCGTTCCTGGCCCAGTACAAGCGCGGCGCCTACGAGATGGATCTGGGCCCGGGTCGGCACCCGATCCGGGGCGAGGTCGTCGACGTCTCCCGGGCGATGGCGAACTTCGACCACATCACCTACATCAAGGGCCAGAGCGTCCTGCACCAGCTGATGGCCTGGATCGGAGAACCGGCCTTCGTCCAGGGTCTGGCCCACTACTTCCGCGACCATGCCTGGGGCAACACCCGTCTCTCGGATCTGATGGCCGCCTTCGGGCAGGCCTCCGGGCAGGACCTGACCGCCTGGACCGCGGCCTGGCTGGATCGCTCGGGCCCCGACGTCCTGGAATTTCGCGACTCCCTGATCACCGTGCACTCCCCCGATGCCGGTACGCCCCGGCCGCACCGCATTCAGGTGGCCAGCTTCGCCAACCAGGGCGGCTCTCCGGTAGAGCTGGCCCGGACCCCGGTGGCGCTGACCGGGACCCAGAACGCGGTCGACCTGCCGCCCGCCGACCTGCATCTGGTCAATGCCGGGGACCTCACCTATGCGGTGGTGCGCCCCGCCCCGGAGACCCTGGCCTCGATGTTCGGAGCGCTGCCGCTGCTGCCGAACCCCCTGGACCGCGCGCTGGTGGTGATGACCGGCATCCAGCAGTTGTTGGAGGGCCGAGTCCCGCCCCGCGAGGTGGCTGCGGCCTTCACCCGGGCGGTGCCGAGTGAGTCGAATGCGGCGCTGATCGAACCATTGCTGGCTCAGGCTCTCAGCGTCGGGGAACGCTGGGCCCCGGCCCCGGAGCAGCCGGCGCTGCTGGCTGCTCTCGCGGATGCCGCGACGGCTCTCGCCGAACGTCCCGAGCATCGCCAGGTGGCCCTGCGCACCCTGGCCTCCTCCGCGGTCACCGACGCCCACTTCGCGACGCTGGCCCGGGCCGCGGATGGGGTGGTCGATCTCGATCTTGCCTGGCGGGTACAGATCCGGCGCTCCGAGCTGCACGGGATCGACCAGGAGGCACTCGCCCACCTGGTCGAGGTCGACCCGGACCCCGACGCCAGGACCACCAAACGACTCAAGGTACTGGCCGCTGCCCCGGATCCGGAGGCGAAGGAGGAGGTATGGCGCGCGTTCTTCGTCGACCGCACCGTCCCGGCCTCGCGCGAGACCCTGGAGTTGGGCGCGATCTTCTGGCGGGTGGCCCAGAGCGACCTGCTGCAATCGTTCGCACTGCGCTATCTGACCGAGCTCACCCGGATGCAGGGCGGACTGCTCAATCAGGGCGCGATCATCCGGGCGATGTTCCCGCACGGAGTGGGTGACGAGACGTTCCTGCGCACGGCGCTCGAGGTCGCCGAGGGCGACACGGTCAGCCCCTACGCCGCCAACCAGCTACGGGCCGGCTGCTTCACGCTGTCCCGGATGCACGCCGCCCGCTCCCTCTGAGCCCACCGCTCCGCTCCGCCCCAGGGCGGAGCGGAGCTGGGAGTCACTCGCCCGAGGGCTCCTCAGGCTCCTCGACGTCGGCCCTGGCCTCACTTCGACGCACGCCCTCGATGGAGAGCCGCATCTCACGCTGACGGGTGATCGCGGCGGCGATCAGCCCGGCGAACAGCGGATGGGACCGGGTCGGGCGCGACTTCAGCTCGGGGTGCGCCTGGGTCGCGATGTAGTACGGATGAACGTCCGTCGGTAGCTCCACGAACTCGACCAACCCGTTGTCGGGATTGGTCCCCGAGAAGACCAGTCCGGCCTGCTCCAGCCGCTCACGATAGAGGTCGTTGAACTCGTAGCGGTGTCGGTGTCGCTCCGAGATCTCGGTACTCCCGTACACCGTGGCCGCCAGCGAGCCGGGGGTCAGCGACGCCGCCTGGGCACCCAGCCGCATCGTGCCGCCCAGGTCCCCGGCGCCCTCGACGAACTTCTTCTGTTCTTCGATCGTCGAGATCACCGGCTCCGCGGTGGTGGGGTCGAACTCGGTGGAGGCGGCCCCCGTGATACCGGCTTCGCTCCGGGCGTACTCGATCACCATGCACTGAAGCCCCAGGCACAGTCCGAGGGTGGGGATCTTGTGGCTGCGGGCGAACGTGAGCGCACCCAGCTTGCCTTCGATGCCCCGGATGCCGAACCCGCCGGGCACGCACATCGCGTCCAGGTCCCCCAGATGCTTGGCCGCACCGGCAGCCGTCTCGCACTCGTCGGAGGGGATCCAGCGCAGCTTGACCTTCGCCTCCCGGGCGAAGCCTCCGGCACGTAGCGCCTCCGCCACCGACAGATAGGCGTCGGGCAGGTCGACGTACTTGCCGACCAGACCGACGGTGACCTCCTCCTGCGGGTTGTGGACCCGGCGCAGCAGGTCATCCCACAGCGTCCAATCCACGTCGCGGAAGGGCAGGTCGAGCCGGCGTACCACGTAGGCGTCCAGGCCTTCGCGGTGCAGTACCTTCGGAATGTCGTAGATCGAGGGAGCATCGGCGGCGGTGACCACCGCTTCGGTGTCGACGTCGCACATCAGCGCGATCTTGCGCTTGATGTTGTCGGGCAGTTCGCGATCGGCGCGGCAGATGATCGCGTCGGGTTGGATACCGATGGAACGCAGCGCGGCCACCGAGTGCTGGGTCGGCTTGGTCTTCAGCTCCCCCGACGGGCCGATATAGGGCACCAGTGAGACGTGGATGAAGAAGCAGTTGTCCCGGCCGATCTCATGCCGGGTCTGCCGGGCCGCCTCCAAGAACGGCAGCGATTCGATGTCGCCGACGGTGCCACCGATCTCGGTGATCACCACGTCCACATCGTCACCACCCATGGCAAGGATCCGGTCCTTGATCTCGTTGGTGATGTGCGGAATCACCTGGACGGTGTCGCCCAGGTAGTCGCCGCGACGCTCCTTGGCGATCACGGTCGAGTACACCTGCCCGGTGGTCACGTTGGCGATCCCAGACAGGTTGGTGTCCAGGAACCGCTCGTAATGACCGATGTCCAGATCTGTCTCGGCGCCGTCTTCGGTGACGAAGACCTCGCCGTGCTGGAAGGGGTTCATGGTGCCCGGATCGACGTTCAGGTAAGGATCCAGTTTCTGCATGGTGACCCGCATGCCGCGGGCCTTCAACAGGCTGCCCAGGCTGGACGCCGATAGGCCCTTCCCGAGGGAGGAGGCTACGCCTCCGGTGACGAAGACGTGCTTGGTGGGAGTCCGCTGCTTCACGGGGTTTCATCCTACCCCAGCGGGAGCACCCCATCGCTACCAGTGGCCCCGAAAGATCCGCCCGGGGTGGTGATACTGCGCACCAGGGCCAGGATCGTGGCGGTGCGACCGGTGACCTGGTCGACACCGTCGACCACGGCCATTTGCGCGGTGAGCTTCTTGGCTGTCAGGTCCTTGGTCAGCCCGGATGCGGTATCACCGGCGACCACGACTCCGTGCGACTGGACGCTCAGTCCGGTGACCAGGCCCTCATGGAGGACGTCCAGACCACCTGCGAGCGCGGGATCGGCGGTGAGGACCAGGACCAACGGAGAGCGGGCCGCGGGCTTGGCCGGGCCGGAGAGCAACTTGGCCGCCTCGATGCCTTCCAGCGCCCCGGCCGTCTGGGCGGTGCCCTGGTCCTTGGTCGCCGCGGTGGTGGCGATGCCGGCACCGATCAGCTCGCCCATCCGCTGATAGGTGGGAGCGTCGGCGGTGACCAGACCATCGGGCACCTGATCCAGCAGTTGACTGCCCAGCGTGTCGACCAGCGACTTCTGGCTGGCACCGACCAGATCCTCGGAGACCTGGTACACGACCGAGGCGCCCTTGGCCGCCGTGATCTGCTGCTGTACGGCACTCAGGGTGGCGTCGCTGACCCCGGGGAACCGGAGCACGGCGACCTGCTGACCGGAGAGCTTGTCGCCGTAGAGCGCGGGGGCCGCCTGACCGAGTGCCTTCTCGGCGCTCTCGATCTGGGCCCGGGCATCCTTCAGATCGGCGCTGCGGGTGACCGGCTGCTCGTCGCCGTCACGCCCCAGTTCGGAGAGCGGGCCGCCACCCAGCACCACCCCGACCGCCAGGGCCAGGAAGACAGCGAGAAGGGTGGTCAGGTGGTACCGAAACGAGATCACGAGAACTTTCCTTGAATGGAGTCGAAGAGGTCACGGGTGCCCTCGGCCAGGTCGTGTGCCCATTCCTGACCGACCGGGGTGACGGAGATCGCCGCGGCCAGGGCGATCAGGCCGACCAGCAACAGCAGGAACAGGTGCCGGGGTCGGACCCGCCCCGAGTAGAGGGCCGGTACGGCGTTGGCGTCGACCAGCAGCTCACCGACCTTCAGGCGGGTCAGGAAGGCACTGGCCAGGCCTTGCCGTCGGCTGTCGAGGAACTCGTCCAGTGAGGCGTCGAGACCGGCCGCGATCACCAGCGGTGCCTCACCGTGCGCGGCCAGCAGCAGGGCCAGGTCCGAGGTGGAGGCATTCGTCTCGACGCGCAGCGGCCTCAGCCCGATCCGTTCCAGCGGCTCGGTCACCGACTTCGCGGCGCCGGGTTCGACCCGAAGCACCACGGCTCGGGCCGCGCCGAGAATCTTGGCGTCGGGGAGCTCCTCGTGCTGGTCGAGCACGACCACGTCGGGTGTCCAGCCCATCTGCAGCACCTGTGCCACGCCGACCCCGACCCCGACCAGGACCGGCCGCTGTTCGGTGACATAGCGGCGTAGGTGCACCAGGTCTCCGCTCCGGTCGGCGCCACAGACCACCACCGGTCGCGCCCGGAGCCTGTCATCCAGCCTCGGCAGTCCCTCGCCGTGCAGCAGCAAGGGCTCCTCGCGCTGCAGGAACTCGGTGCTGTTGTGGGTGAAGGTGGCCAACTGGGCCAGCATCCCGCGACGGGCCGCGTCCATCTCGGTCTCGACGAGCGCGGCGTCGAGCACCCGGCCGGTGGCCAGCTCGACCCCGTCGACGAAGAGGGTCTCCTGATCGAGCCGTACCGGGCTGCCGTCCTTGACCTGCAACACGGCGGGTCCCACATTCTCCAGCAGGCGGACCCCGGCGGCGGCCAGCAGCCGCGGGCCCAGGTTCGCGTAGCGGCCCGAGATGAAGGGGCCCGCGTTCACCACCGCCACGACACCTCGATCGAGCAACGCCTGGGCGGTGCTCCGATCGAGGTCGAGGTGATCGACCAGCACGATATCGCCGGTACGGACCCGCGGGAGGAGATTCTTGGTGTGCCGGTCGACTCGGGCGGTTCCGGTCAGACCCGGCAATTGGTCGGTCTGCTTCTTACGGGCAACGATCTTCATGGCTGGGCCAGTTTCTCAGTCGACCGCCGAGCTTCGGTGGACCACCGAGGGCCGGGCGCGTCACGCACCGCTGCGGGCGGCTCCGGCAGCAGCCAGCAACTCCCGGGCGTGGGCCCGCGCGGTGTCGGACTCTTCCAGACCGGCCAGCATCCGGGAGAGCTCGATCTCACGCTCGGACTCATCGAGCACGTTCAGGCCCGAGGTGGTGACGGTACCGTCGCTTGCCTTCTGCACGACCACATGCCGGTCCGCGAACGCCGCCACCTGCGGCAGGTGGGTGACCACCAGTACCTGGGCGCCACGAGCCAGATGCGCCAGTCGTCGTCCGATCTCGATGGCGGCCTTGCCGCCGACCCCGGCATCCACCTCGTCGAAGACGAACGTGGGCACCGGGCTGGTCTCGGCCAGCACCACCTCCAGGGCCAGCATCACCCGGGACAACTCACCCCCCGAAGCACCCTTGTGTAGCGGCCTGGGCTCGGTCCCGGTGTTCGCGGCGAGCTGGAACTCGATCTCGTCGGTACCGTGTTGTGAGAAGCGCAGCCATCGCTCGCCCACCCGGAGCGGTCCGCCGGGCTGGTCCTGGGGCGGCGCGGATATCTCGTGCTGCACTACCTCGATGTGAACCACTGCATGTGGCATGGCGAGGTGAGTGAGCTCGTTACTCACCTTGTCTCCCAGGGCGCGAGCCGCCTTGCTGCGGGCGGCGGTGAGGCTCTCGGCTGCCTCACCCAACACGGTACGCAGCCGGACCCGCTCGGCACGCAGGTGCTCGATCCGGTCATCGGCACCGTCCAGCCCGGTCAGCCGTTCGGCCGCGCGACGGGACCAGTCCAACACCTCGTCGATGCTCTCCCCGTACTTGCGAGTCAGCGCGGCCAGTGCCGCTCGGCGCTCGCTCACCGCGCTCAGGCGGGCGGGGTCGGTCTCCAGACCCGAGGCATACGAGGCGACGTCCGCCGCCAGATCGCTGAGCAGGTAACTGAGCTCGCTGGCCCGATCGGCCAGCTCGGCCGCCGTCGCATCGTGTGCGCGCACGCTCTCCAGCAGACTGCGGGCCGCGGAGGTGGTAGCCAGTGCGTCCGCTCCCCCGGCATCGGACGAAAGCGCCTCACGCGCCTGCTCGGCTGCGGTGCGCAGCGTGTCGGCGTGTCCCAGCCGCGACTCCTCGGAGGCCAGCTCGAGATCTTCACCGGGGCTCGGATCGATCGACTCGATCTCCTGTAGCCCGAATCTGAGTTGCTCGGCCTCCAGCACTCGTTCCCGAGCGCTGGTGGTGACGTCCACCAATTCCTTCTCGACCCGGAGCAGGTCCTCATACAGGGCTCGATACCGCTCACGTACCTTGCGCAGCCTGTCGCCCCCGAAGCGGTCCAATGCCTCACGCTGTGGCGGCGTCTTGAGCAAGCGATGCTGGTCGGACTGGCCGTGCACGGCCACCAGGGTGTCGGCGATCTCGGCCAGGGTCCCAGCCGGGACGGAGGCCCCGCCCACCCAGGCCCGGGAACGACCTTCGGCCGCGATATTTCGGGCGAGGACGACCTGATCCTCCTCGACGGTGCCGCCGGCCTCCTCCACGGCAGCGGCCAGGGCGCTGTCCGGATCGACCGTGACCAGTCCCTCGACCCGAGCGGACTTCGCCCCACGACGCACGGCACCCGGATCGGCACGACCGCCCAGCAGCAGCCCGAGCGCCGTCACCACCATGGTCTTGCCGGCCCCGGTCTCGCCGGTGATCACGGTGAAGCCGGGTCCCAGCTCCAACGTGGAGGAGTCGATCACCCCCAACTGGCTGATCCTGATCTCCTCAAGCATCGGCTGCCTCCTCGACCCTGCGCCGACGCTCCGCGGCTCCTCGCCACCCTTCGACAGAGAGCCCGAACTTGGCGACCAGACGATCGCTGAAGGGTGCTTGGTGCAGACGCACCAGGCGTACCGGACTCGCCCCCCGGCGCACCTCCACCCGGGCGCCCGGCGGCAGCTCCACGGTGCGCCGGCCGTCGCACCACAGCACGCCACCGCTCTCGGTTTCGGGCAGCAGCTCGACCGCCAGCCGGGAGGTCGGAGCGACCACCATGGGCCGAGCGAACAGGGCGTGCGCACTGATCGGCACCATCAGCAGCGCCTCCACCTCGGGCCACACCACGGGCCCCCCGGCGGAGAAGTTGTAGGCCGTCGAGCCGGTCGGCGTGGCGCAGACGACCCCGTCGCAGCCCCAGCGTGAGAGTGGTCGGCCATCGATCTCGACGACCACCTCGAGCATTCGTTCCCGGGCCGCCTTCTCGACGCTGGCCTCGTTGAGCGCGAAGGTGCTGGCCACCAGTTCCTTGTCGAGGTAGACGTCCACGTCGATGGTGAGCCGGTCCTCGGCCGTGTACTGGCGGCGGATGATCGCCCCGATCACGGAGTCCACGTCGTCGTGCTCGGCCTCGGCCAGGAACCCGACATGCCCCAGGTTCACGCCCAGCAACGGCGTGCCGTAGGCGTGGGTGAGTTCCGCCGCCCGCAGGATCGTCCCGTCGCCACCCAGCACGACCGCCAGTTCACAGCCGTACCCCGCCTCGTCCTCGGGCACGACCTCGACCGATCCGGGGATCGCCGAAAGCCCCAGGGACTCCATCTCTCCGGCCAGCAGTTCGACCACGAGCCCGTGCAGAGAGAGCTCCCTGACGAAGACGTGCGCCACCTCGCGGGCCTCGGCCCGCCCGGTGTGGGCGAGTACCAGGACCCGGCGTTTCATGTTGTCCGGCTCGCTGTTGTCCCGAACCGTGTTCTCCCGACTCACGGGTCCACCTTCTCATCGGCTCCCGACACCAAGGGCCGGGTGGTCGCGGAGCCGCGGACTACCTCGTCATGGATCGCCGCGCCATCGATGGTGGGCTCGCCGCGTCGCAACCACAGGAAGAACTCGACGTTGCCCGACGGGCCCGGCAGTGGGGAGGTGGCCACCCCTCGGGGGCCCCAGCCCAACGCCGTGGCCCGCGCCGCGACAGCCTGGACGACCTCGGCCCGTAACTCGGGGTCGCGGACCACCCCGCCCTTGCCGACACGGTCCTTGCCCACCTCGAACTGCGGCTTCACCATCAGCGCCAGATCGCCGAGCGGCTCGGTCACCGACACCAACGCCGGGAGCACCAGGGCGAGCGAGATGAAGGAGAGGTCTCCGACGACCAGATCTACCGGACCGTCGATGGTCTTCAGGTCGAGATCGCGGATATTGGTCCGATCGTGCACCCGAACCCGGGGGTCGTTGCGTAGCCGCCAGACGAGTTGCCCGTAACCCACGTCGACGGCGACCACCTCGCGGGCACCGCGCTGTAACAGCACGTCGGTGAAGCCGCCGGTCGAGGCGCCGGCGTCCAGCGCCCGGCGCCCGGCGACCTCGAGTCCGAGCGGCCCGAAGGCATCCAATGCGCCGATCAGCTTGTGCGCGCCGCGGGAGGCGTAGTCCGGTTCGTTCGGGTCCAGATCGACGACGATCGCCACGTCGGTGGTGATCTGGGTGGCGGGTTTGGTGGCCCGTACGCCACCCACCTTCACCTTGCCCTCGTCGATCAGGGCACTGGCCTGCTCACGTGAACGGGCGATGCCTCGACGTACCAGTTCGGCGTCGAGACGGAGTCTGCGCGGCGGCACCGGTCAGGCACCTGCCGGTTCGCTGAGGTCGGGACGTGGGACGGCGGGTGCATCGAGAGCGGCCCGGAGCGCGGCATGGGCCTCCTCGAAGTGCGCCACGTGATCTGCCAGTGGCCGGTCATCCAACTGGTCCAGCGAGCGGATCACGACATCGACGGATGCGAGGCCGGTCAACTCCGCCGGTCCCGCGTCCTCACCCAGGTGTTCCATGGCCCGAGGGTATCGTCCTGAGAGCGACGTCATCGCGGCACACGCAGTTCGTGCACCTCGACGGGCGCCCCGGTGGAATCCAGGTGCCACCAGGAGGCCGCCGCCACCGCCCGCCACCAGTCCCCGACCGGGTCAGCCTCGGGCGCCGCCGACTCCGCGGGTCCACTCGCCAGTACCCGCAGCACCCCGGAGACCACCTCGGTCCGCCAGCCACCGGTCCGGGCGTTGCCGGTATCCGCCGAGACCTCGACCCCGGTCATCGGCCGGACCAGGGACTCCAAGGTGGGTGCCAAGAACGTGGGACGTTGCTCGGGCCGGGCGGTCACCAGTTCGCCGAGGCCGGTGACCCCGGTCAGCACCAGAAGCGAGTCGATCCCCAACCGACGAGCACCTTCGATGTCTGTGTCGAGTCGATCACCCACCATCAGGGGACATTCGGCTCCGCTCCGCCGGATCGTCTCCTCCAGCAGCGGTGGTTCGGGCTTTCCAGCGACTTCGGGGGTCACCCCGGTGAACTCCGCGAGCATCCGAACCAGCGTGCCGTGACCCGGGGCGATGCCGTACTCGGTGGGAAAGCTCAGGTCGGTGTTGGCCGCTACCCAGGGCAGTCCGTCACGTATCGCCACCGCCATGCGGATCACCTGGGACCAGCGCACGTCGGGGCCGAACCCGGTGACCAGTGCTTCGGCGGTCAGCGGTTCCGCTCCCTCGGGCGGCGTCATCGGGACCAGGCCGACCGCCTCGACCGCCTGGCGCAATCCATCGGCGCCGAGTACGACGACCCGCGCGCCGGCGCCGTACCGATCGAGCAGCAGCCGGGCCGCAGCCTGGGCGGAGGTGACCACGTCGTCGGGGGTGGCCTCGATCCCGAGCGTGGTCAATGTGGCGGCCACGTCGGCCGTGGACCGCGACGCGTTGTTGGTGATGAACTTCAGCACCAGCCCGTACTCGCGAGCCGCGCCCAGCGCCTGCGCGACTCCGGGGATGGCGCGGGCACCGTGGTAGACCACACCGTCCAGGTCGAGCATCGCCACGTCGTGGCTCCGGTGAAGTGGGATCCCCGCGGTGCCGAACACAACCCGCCTCCGTCCGATCGTGGTTCAACGCCCTACGATGCCCAGATGGATCCCGGACACCGGCGCACTGCTTTGGTCACCCCTGACTACCTGGGTCGACCCGTGCGTCTGAACGCGTTCACCGGGGTGATGCTGGCACCGTCCCGGGTGGGCGACCCGACATCCGCCAGGGCCTTCGCCCGACCCTACCGGGACGTCGCGGCCCGGCTGATGGCCTGGGCCGCCGAGGGGAGCGTGCTACATGACTCCGCGCCGGCCCTGTACCTGCACGAGTACACGGTGCGCGGCCTCACCGCCCAGGGTCTCGTCGGGTTGCTGGACCTGCGTCATCGGGCCGCACCGGGCGACCCTGTCGGGGTGCTTCCCCACGAGGACGTGCATCCGGAGCAGGTGCTCGACCTGGCCGACCGGATGGATGAGATGTCGATGAATCCGGCACCGATCCTGCTGGCCCACCACGCAACCCCGCGACTGCGTGAACTACTGGCGCAACGTGCCGCCCGAACGCCGGACTGGGCCTACACCGACCGTCAGAACAACCGCCAGCGGATCTGGGCACTCCGCTCTCCCGAGGACCAGAGCCTGGTTCAGCAGGAGCTCGCTGATACCCGGCTGCTGATCGCCGACGGACATCACCGATACAGCGCCTACCTGGAGCTGGCACGTCGACACCCCGGTACCGGACACGAGCTGGGACTGGCCATGCTGGTGGATCAGGACACGACCCCGCTCTTCCTCGGCGCCATCCACCGGGTACTGCACCCCGCCCGTCTGCGCATGGTGGCCGATGCGGCCAGGACGCTGGGCGCCACTCCCACCGCGATAACGGATCGAGACACCGCGCTCCAGGGACTGGCCGAGCGGCACATCGTCCTGACCGACGGCACCGAATGGCTGGGGATCACGGTGCCCGACGCCGAGGACCTGGCCACGATCCAGTGGGTCCATCAGTACCTCCTCCCCGCTCTGAGCCCAGCGCCGGAGATCGAGCATCATCACAGCGTGGATACCGCCCTCGACTCCCTGACCGATCGTGACGGAGCCGTTGCCCTGTTGTTGCCGGCCCCGGACCTGGCCACGATCGAGCGGGTCGCCGCAGCAGGCCAGGTGCTCGCCGAGAAGGCCACGTCCTTTCAGCCCAAGCCCTCGCTCGGGGTCCTCATGCGGATGGTCGAGTAGCGCCCTATCCCCCGGTGACACGTCAGTTGTTGTTACCCGGTAGTGGCCCTGTACTGCCTCCTC
>CAYNFY010000019.1:0-53049 GCA_964396585.1 uncultured Nocardioides sp. | reverse complement strand
AGAACGTCTGGAGCACCATCGTGATGAGTTCCGAGACGCCGTTTCCGATGTAGATGTCATCTACCCGGGTATCGACCAGGCCACGGGACTGGTAGTAGTTCATCACGGCGGTACGCGCAGAGTAGATGCCGCGGGAGTCACTGTAGCCCTGTGCTTCGGGCAGGTGGTGCACCATGTCGGCGAGGATCGCGCTGGGTGCCTCGAAGCCGAACGGCGCTGTGTTACCGATGTTCAGCTTGAGAATCCGGTGTCCTTCGCTCTCGAGTCGCTGCGCCTCGGCCAGAATCGGACCGCGCACGTCGTAACGGACATTCTGGAGCTTCTTGCTCTGTCGAATTTGGCGCACGACGACATCCTCTCAGGCCGGTCCAGGGGCTTGGCAACGTCTCTAGGATCACAATGGGTAGGCAGTAGACAGATGGAGGCGGTCAGTGGTGCGCAGGGTGGTGGACTTGACGGCGGAACGGTTCGCTGGTTTGCCTGACGAGCTGACCGAGATCGGATCGTGGCAGTCGGATCCGCTGGCGAGGGGACGGCTGACTCACCGCGAAATGTTTGACGTGAAACATCGCTGGGTGTGGACGGCCCTCGAGCAGTGGGGGACCTGCGGTCAACTGGTGGAGGTGGACGGGGAACCGGTCGGGATGGTGCTCTACGCGCCTCCGGCTCTGGTCCCGGGGGCGGAACAGCACCCCACCTCGCCGGTCTCCCCGGACGCGGTCCTCCTGGTCGAGGTGGCGGTGCTCGAGGAGCATCGCGGCGGCGGACTGGGCAAACTACTCGTGCAGGTGACGGCACGAGAGCTTCTGCGCCGCAAGGCGGCGACCGCTATCGAGGCCTTTGCCGACGCAGGCAATGTGGGACGTCAGGGGTTACCACCGGAAGCCTTCCTCGACGCCATCGGCTTCGTCACCCAACGATCCCACCCACTCACTCCTCGGATGCGGATGGATCTGCGAGGGACTCTGTCCTGGCTCCCGGATCTGGAGGGAGCCTGGGTCCGCCTGGTCGATGCGGTGCGACCGAATGCAAAACCGGCGGCAGGTCGCCCTGCCGCCGGTCGCTCCGCTGTGCGGGATGTCAGATGAAGTCGGCGAGTTCCTTCAGCAGCGCACCCTTGGGCTTGGCGCCCACGATGGACTTCACGACCTCACCGCCGGAGTAGACGTTGATCGTCGGGATGCCGGTGACTCGGTAGGAGGCCGGCGTGACGGGGTTCTCGTCCACGTTCATCTTGACGAACGTGATCTTGTCACCGTGCTCCTTGGCGATCTCGTCCAGGATCGGGGCGACCTGACGGCACGGTCCGCACCATTCGGCCCAGAAGTCCACCAGGACAGGCTTGTCGGACTTGAGCACGGTTGCGTCGAATTCGGCGTCGGTCACTGCGGCCAGGTTGGACACGATGAACCCTTTCTCTGCGGGAGACGGTGGATGAATCTGTTGGTAGAACGGTGGAGTCGTCGAGGATGTTCCCGGCGACGGATCGGATCAGCCGATCGGCGCGAAATCCGCGTGCTCTCCGGCCTGTGCCGCTGCGGCGTGGTCCAGGACCGAGAGGTAGCGCTCCGCATCCAAAGCCGCGGCGCAGCCGGTGCCGGCGGCGGTGATGGCTTGACGATACTCGTGGTCGACCAGGTCGCCCGCCGCGAAGACACCCGCCAGGTTGGTCTTGGTACTCGGGTGCTGCACCTTGACGTAGCCCTCGTCATCGAGGTCCACCTGTCCCTGCAGCAACTCGCTGCGGGGATCGTGCCCGATGGCGATGAACAGTCCGGTCACGTCCAGCTTCGCTTCGGCACCGGTGGTGGTGTCGACCAGGGTGAGGGACTCCACCTTGTCATCGCCGTGGATGGCACCGACCTCGGAATTCCAGAGCACCTCGAGCTTCGGGTCGGCGAAGGCTCGCTCCTGCATGATCTTGGAGGCGCGCAACTCGTCTCGGCGGTGGATCAGGTAGACCTTGCTGGCGAATCGGGTCAGGAAGGTCGCTTCCTCCAGAGCAGAGTCACCGCCACCGACGACGGCAATCGCCTGATCCCGGAAGAAGAAGCCGTCACACGTGGCACACCACGACACTCCGCGCCCGGAGAGCTCGTCCTCGCGGTCGATCCCGAGCTTGCGGTAGCCGGACCCGGTGGCCAGGATCACGGCCCGGGCCCGGTAGGTGTCGGTCTCGGTTCGGACGACCTTCACCTCTCCGGAGAGGTCGACCTCGACCACGTCGTCGGAGATGAGCTCCGCGCCGAACCGCTCTGCCTGGGCACGCATCTCGTCCATCAACGCCGGCCCCATGATGCCGTCACGGAAGCCGGGGAAGTTCTCCACATCGGTGGTGTTCATCAGTGCGCCGCCGGCAGTGACCGACCCCTCGAACACCAGAGGCTGCAGACTGGCGCGTGCGGCGTACACCGCAGCGGTGTAGCCGGACGGACCGGAGCCGATGATGATGACGTTGCGGACCTGCTCGGACATGACGCTCCTGGTGTCGGGTTGGATCCACGGGGTTATCCGTGTGCCTGCACAACCGATGGTAGGGCAGCCTTGTTCCCTGGGGGCACGTACGCGACCCGAGGGTGGCCCGATGTCAGCCCACTGAAACGGTGAAGGAGTCGAGCACGGCGCCGTCGCGGCACCGCACGATCCGAACGGCCCGGTTGTCGTGGCCCTTCGCGCGAGCGAGCAAGAGGGCTTCGACACCGTCGAAGGTCACCTCGAACCGAGTGTCGTGAGCCCAAAGGACCGGCGCACAGGTCGGCAACGACAGCGCGGCGTCGTCTGTGACGGTGGCGCCGTCCCGCAGCAGGCGTCGAGCCTGGAACCGCGCCCGAGCCGAGCCCAGAATGGTGCTCGCCCCGTCATTCTCGGGGGCAGCGCTCTCTGCCGCGCTGGAACCGTGCTCCGGCCGAGGCTCGGAGTTCTGCTCACGGGACATCGCCGCTCCGCCCGAGTCTTGGGACGACGCGATCTGGGAATCGGCGGACGTGGTGTGGGAGTCGATGGACGGAAACCACTGCGGCCCGAGGGCTGCAGCCACGATCGCGGCTGCTGCTACGGACAGAGCCACGCTCCAACGCCTGCGCCGGCGGCGTAGATCGGTGACGGTAGGTAGCGCCGGGGAGCGCTCATCCGCGAGCCGGGCCAGAGTCTCGTCCAGCCGGGCGGCCACGGCAGGCGGGATCGGATCCTGGACCCGCGCGGCGTGCAGGGCCTGACGCACCCGCGTCTCTTCGTGATCGAGGTTCTCGGACACTTTCCACCTCCTCGCTGGACTGTCTATTTGTCGATAAACCGCTTTGTCTACTTATTGATGAGTCGGTTCGACTGGTGGGCCACGTACCGGGTCCGATGATGGGACGGGCTCGACGCCGGTCCGGTTCCCGGGGACGGCTGGAGAGCCGGGGCGCAGCCAGCCGAGCAGACCTGCGAGCCGGGTTCGACCCCGTGCACACCGCGACTTGACCGTCCCGACCGCGCAATCGAGGATGGCTGCAGCTTCTGCGACCGAGTACCCTTCCATGTCGACCAGGACCAGTGCGGCACGTTGTTCCACCGGTAGCTGTGCCAGCGCGGCCAGCACCGCATCGCGTCGTTCCGTGGCGAGCGCCACGGTTTCGGGATCCGGCGCGGGGGAGCCGGTCACCGTGCCGTCAGCGACGGCCTCGTCCAGCTGCTCGGGGAGGGGGTCTGTGGCGCGAACTTTGCCGGCCCGGATCCGGTCGAGACACGCGTTGACCACCACCCGGTGCAACCAGGTGGTCACCGCCGAGTCGCCACGGAAGGTGCCGGCCCGACGATATGCAGACACCAGCGCGTCCTGCAACCCATCCTCGGCATCCGACGGGTCGCCCATGGTGCGCAGCGCCACGGCCCACAGCCGATTGCGATGCCGGGCGAAGAGCATCCCGAACGCCTGGGCATCGCCAGCCACATGGCGCCTCAGCAACTCCGCGTCGCTGGGCTCGGATGCCTCATCGGTGCTCACGGTTCCGCCAGCACCTTGACCTCGGCGATCTGGCCGCGAAACTTCCCCTCTACCTCCGGCAGCTGGGTCAGCCACAGCACGACGTAGCGCCCCTGGGGGCGCGGTTGTGGGGAGAAGGAGAGCCGCTCCAGTGCAGTCTGTCGACCCAACGGAGTCAGCCCCTCCACGTCGCTGGGTTCCCGCTTGGTGACGAATAGCTGCGCGGTGGTCTGACCGCCTAGGACCCGCGCATCCACCTGAGCCACGGTGCGAACCGAACCCAGGTCGAAGACCAGGCCGACTCCGGTCTTGAGCCCGCCTGGACCGAACTGCTGGGCGTAGCTCAGGGTCCGCCAGGCAGTGGTCGGGTCTCCGTCGACCGCCAGGGGAGTGAACTCGGGGTTCTCCTCACCGGTATCCGATTGCGGATCCAGGTCCGAGACCTTGACGATCTTTACCGGTACCGGCTCCTTGCCGACACTCTCCGATCCCGGCGAGGCCACCTTCGGCTCCTCCTGCCTACCCGGATCGCCGGTCACCTGGTTGACCGCCACCACCGCCAGCAGCACGAGAGCGAGGATCCCGACCAGGACGGCGATTCGGAACCACAACCGTCCGGGTACCTCCTCATCCGGGTCTTGCCACGACCAGTCGGAGGCCACCTCTTCGGCGCCGGAGTCTCCCTGCTGCCAAGCGGCTGCGGCTGCCGCTGCGGTGTCGTGGTCGGGGAGTGGAAGCCGCCGGACAGGGGATCCGTCCTCGGGATCCGTCGCGAATAGTGGGCGGGGTTCGGGAACGGGCAGGCTCGGCGCAGGCGGGGCATCTTCGCGAGGGACCAGCCAACTGGGGTCACTGATCTGCTCGGACGTCGGTTCCCCGCTCGGCCCCAGGCCCCGATCGTGATCATCGACGATCGGGGGCATCGATGCCTGGGTGGGGATGTCGGCCGGCGAAGGGATCGGAGGCGCCGGCGGGATCGGAGGGTGCCCACGGACCACAGTGTCGTGAGCGCTGCTGCCCGCACGGGTCGAGGGATGCGGCCGCTCCTGAGAGATCTCGGTCAGATCGGTGGCGTCGCCCACGAAATGGGCAGCCTCGTCGGCCACCAGTCGAGCGGAGGGCGGGACGTGCCTGCCATGGTGTCGTGGATCGTGACCCAGCACTCGGTCGCACAGTTGGTCGAGGGGGCGCGGTATTCCGGCCTGGACCTGGCGGGCGCGAAGCAACACTCCGTGATCACGGGGGGCTGCCGGAACCCCGGAGAAGACCGTTCCCGCCCAGCGTCCGGTGAGCCCGGCATAGAGCACGGCCACGAGGTTCGAAACATCATCCTGGGGGTTGCCCACGGGAAGTCCACGTAGGGCTGCGTCCACGGCGAAGCCGATCACCCGGACCTGACCGAGCCGGTCGATCAGTACGTTCTCCGGATTGATCAGGCCGTGCGCCTCGCCGATCGCGTGGGCGTGGGCCAGGGTGTCGCCGACCTCGGCCGTGATCCAGGCTGCCTGGCGGGGCTCGATCGGACCACTGTCGGCCAGCGTCAGGTCGAGGGACAGGCCCACTCCCCACTCGTTGACCACATAACAGAAGTCCTCGGTGCGATCCGCATCCAGTACGCGGAGCAACCGGCGGTCCTGTACTCGGGCGGAGCGCCTCGCCGCCTCCATCAGGCTGTCCGCGCGGGGGTCGGCGCGATCGATCAGGTGTAGCGCCACGGATCGGGCCAGCACCTCGTCGCGGGCGCGCCAGAACCTGCCGCCGTCCGTCTCGGCCAGCAGCACGGTCATCCGATAGCGACCCGCGAAGAGGTCACCAGCCCTGATCGTGATCCCCATTGGTCCCTCCAGGTCCCGTTCCTGTGGTGCCGGCGCCCCGTACTCCGGGGGAAGAGGACGCGTTCTGGCTCATCGTAGGCGGCTGATCAACGTCGTCGCACACCTCTGATCACCGCCGAGCCGACTCCACGCACCATCTTCGTGACCTCTTCGATCTCGAGTGCGAAGGCCATCAGCACCGCGATCGCGAGCCCACTGAGTCCAGCGATCCCGCCCCGGAACAGGGCACCGAACCACCCAACACCGTCCGACATCAGGTGTTCGACACCGAGCGCGACCACCGCCGCCGTGGCCAGCGCCAGCACCATTCGCCCCAGAAAGACCAGGTCTGCGCGCCGGTCGAGACCACCCAGAGTGCGAGAGAGCACCGCATAGGAGAGCATCGAGGCCACCAGGTAGGCGATGCCGTAGGCAACCGCCAGAACGGCCGCCACATGCTCGGGGGACACGGATCGGGTCAGCAGCACCGCGGCCACGATATTCACCACGGCCACCACGCACTGGATCCAGAAGACGGCGCGGGTGCCCTCCAGGGCGTAGAAGCCACGGAGTATCAGATAGTGCACGGTGAAGAAGACCAGTGCCGGTGCGAAGAGAGCGAGTGTGGGCGCGAAGATGTTGCTGCCGTCGGCGAGTTGTCCCTTGGGCCAGAGCACATGGGCGATGTCGCCGGCCAGCACCGGCAGCAAGGCGGCGAAGGGCAGCACCACCACCAGTGCGTTGCGCAGGGTGCTGCCGATCGTCCAGGCCAACTCGCCGAAGTCACGTTCGGAGGCGTAGCGGGAGAGTTGCGGCAGGATCGCGGTCGCCAGGCTCACTGTGATGATCGAGTGCGGCACCATCACGACCAGATAGGCATTGGAGTAGACGGTGATCCCGGCATCGCCCTGCGCCGATCCACCGCTGGCGAGCCGGTTCACCACCACGAACGCGATCTGGTTGACCAGAACGAACAACACCGTCCAGACACCTAGCCGCAGCGTATGGCCGAGTCCGCTGTTGCGGAAGTCGAACCGCGGTCGGTAGCTGTATCCGGCTCTGCGCAGGTACGGAATCAGAATCAGGAACTGAACGGCGATCCCGAGCGTGGAACCGAGCCCCAGGAGTAGTTCCTGGCCGGTACTGAACGGTGCCATCCGGAGCTCTTCGCGGTAGCCACCGTAGATGAGTAGATAGCTGCCGATAACGATCACGGAGATGACGTTGTTGGCGATCGGGGCCCACATCATCGGCCCGAATCTGCCTCGGGCATTCAGTACCTGACCGACCAACACGAACATGCCGTAGAAGAACACCTGCGGCAGGCAATAGCGGGCGAAGGCGACCACGGAGTCCCGCTGGGCGGCCAACTCGGCGGTCGCGAACCGCGAGTCCAAGAACAGTGACATCAGCCAGGGTGCGCTGAGGACGAGCAGGATCGTGACCGCGATCAGAAAGAGGCCGGCCAGGGTGACGATCCGATTGATATATGCGGCGCCCTGATCGGCGTCGTTCTTCATGGCTCGGACCAGTTGCGGCACCAGCACCGCGTTGAAGATGCCGCCCGCAACCAGGATGTACAGCATGTTGGGGACGGTGTTCGCGATCTGGAAGATATCCGCGTGCAGGAAGCCGCCCAGGGCCATGACCAGCAGGAACGAGCGGATCAGTCCCGACGCTCGCGAGAAGATGGTGCCGGCGGCCATCACCATCGTGGCGAGAGCGGTGCGGTGGGTGACCTTGGCCCGGGCGTCGAGCTGTCGCGCCCCGGTCTCGCTCGACTCCGGTGCGTCGGGGATCTCGAGAGCCTCGGTGTCGGTCCTGTGTCGGGGAGTGTTCATAGCTGCTCCCGGCCGTCGGGTCGCTCGGAGCCAACCGTCGACTCGGGCACCACGAGCCGACGCCTCCGCCATCGCTGGGCCAGCCTGCGACCGCTCATCACCACCAGCAGCAGGACACCGCCGAGCATCAGCCACCACACGATCTTGGACACCTGAGCGGCTCGGACCGGAACCGAGGTGTGCTGGCCCAACGCGGTGCCCCGGACGTCGGTGAGAGACAGGGTGACCACGTGGACACCGGTCTGGCTGGTCCGGGCCTGCAGCAGGACGGTGCGCCGAGAGTCCGCCGGGATGTTGAGAGTGGGCGGGGTGGAAAGCGCCAGATCGCCGTCGGCATGGGCTCGCAGGCGTACCCGGATCGGGACCTCGAGGCCGTTCGTGATCGTGCTGGAGAACTGCCCTGAGTCACTCGACAAGATCACCCGGTTGGGGGCCTCGACGTTGATCTGGCTTACCAGCGACTGCATCCGCTCCCGGATGGCATCGACGTTGTCGAGGGCTCGCTCCGCACGATCGCGCTGATCGGTGCCCAACTGGGTGAGTACCGATCGGGTCACCGCCTCGCCGATCTGGGAGGGTCCGTCGACCAATCGGCCCACCAGCCGGGCCCGGGCCGTGGCGGTACCGGCCGCGGTGAAGTTCCCGGACGGGAGCTCGCGATCGGCCCGTTCCCGCGGGTAGGCCAGCGCGTCATCGGGAACGGTGACGGCCGGCTGGGCCCGCATCTGGGCGATCGACTGCCAGGTGATCCACTTCTGGTCGAGACCCCGTAGGAAGGCGGCGGCGCGGGTGGGTCGCCAATGGCCGGGCAGCACCATCAGCAAGGGCTCACCGCCGCCGGACTGCTGGCGCAGCGCCGTTTCGGCCAGGATGCGTTGACGCAGGTCGGCGGCGTCCTGGGAGTCATCGGGGGTGACGGCGGTGACCGGGTTGGTCAGCAGCACCTTGCGTCGGTGGATCTGGATGACCGACCCGACGCCGGTCGCTTGAACCTCCTCGGAGTTGAGCAGGGCGATCGAATCGGGGTCGCTGTCCAGGGTCGCCGGGCGTACGTGACCGTCAGGGCCGGTCAGTACCGGGGTCGCGGAGATGTTGAATCGCTCCAGTGCCGTGGCCGAGCGCGCCCGGGCGTCCTGTCCCAGAGAGGAAGCCGCCTGGGTGGCCGCCGAGAGGTCGAGGTCTCCGTAGGGCAGCGACAACACCTCGGTGGTTCGGAGGCGGGTGGTGATGGCCGCCAGCCACTCGCTCGCGTGCTGGACCAGTGCTGGATCCACCGCGGGCGTCTCGTCGGTCGAACCGGTCGGACCCTCCGTGCCGGTGGTACCCGGTCCATCCGGGGTCGACGATGACCCCGATGGGTCGGCGGACCCAGTCGAATCGGGCCCTGGAGACCCCTCGCCCTCGGGCTCCTCGGTGTCGACACTCTGAAGCCGGTCGGCCGGATTCCCCTGCGAGATCTGTTCCACCGCCTCCAGAACCGCCGGATCGACCATCCAGGTGATCGGGGTCTCGGCCGAATCGGTCAGCCGCAGAAGTCGGTCCAGTCTGCCCCCGGGTGCCAGCAGGGTGTACCAACGTGGGAGATCCTGCACCCGTCCGTCGGGGTCACGGTCCACTCGGCCCTGGAGCGGGAGCACCAGTGTGGCTGGGACCTGCGCTCCGGCTCTGCGGTCGACCAGCGGGAGTAGCGTGCGGTCGCGACCGTCCGCGTACTCGTCCCGGATCTCTGTGTCACTCTGGGCCAGGGCATGGACACCGAACCAGTAGACCCCGGTGGCGCCGCTGATTCCGAGCTCCTGATGAGCGATGGTCATCTGGAACCGGGCGGAGGCACCGGGTTCCAGCCGATCGACCCGATCGAAGGTGCCCGGAGTGGTGATCCGGGTCCCCACGGTGGCATCGGCGGGCAGGGCCAGGGCCTCGTCCAGTCCGGTGCTGATCGGGGTCGGGGAGATGAAGGCGTGCAGATTGATCGCGCTCCACGCCTCATTGCTGATATTGCGTACCGTGCCACTCACCCTGATCGGTCCCTGGGGGCCGAGCACCTTGGGGGAGAGGTGCGTGATGCTGACCCTCAGCGGATCGTCCGGTACCTTGGCCGCTTCGCGAGCGGCGGCGCGTGAGGGGCGCTGCTTTCGGTTGGGTTGACCGTTCTCCGAGGATCGGGTGCCGGCTCCGGGTCGGCCCTTGTGCTCGGGCGCGGCTCCGGCATCGGGAGACGGCGCGACGAGCAGCATCGTCACCAGGAACAGGAACAGCAGAGCGGCCACTACCGCCCGACCGGAGCGGCCGTGCTCTCCACCCGTGCCTGAGCACCGGGCAGGGTCGGCGGGCTCGGGAGGGGAGAAGGGCACGCAGTGAGGATACTGGCGAACCCGGTGGCCGCGGTCAGCGACTAGAGTGGACCGTCGTGTCTGATGAGTTGCCCCACCCCGCCCCACTCTCCATCGTGGAGGTACAGCGACGCGTCGGCGCGGAGCTGGACCGGATCGGTGAGGTGATCGACGATCTCGGTACCCGGTTCGCGGATGCCGGAGAGGAACTGGCCCTGGTCGGCGGTCCGGTACGTGATGCGATGCTGGGCCGACTGCAGAACGACCTGGACTTCACCACCTCGGCGCGACCCGAGGTCACCGAACGGCTGCTGAGCGGTTGGGCGGAGGCGATCTGGGACATCGGGCGTGCTTTCGGCACGATCGGGTGCCGCAAGGGTGCCTGGCAGATCGAGATCACCACCTTCCGAGCGGAGCGGTACGATCCGGACTCGCGTAAGCCCGAGGTGGACTTCGGCGATTCACTCCTCGGTGACCTGGGACGACGTGACTTCACCGTCAACTCGATGGCCGTCTCGCTACCGGGTCGTGGGTTCGAGGACCCGTTCGGCGGGATCGTGGACCTGGCCACGCGGGTCCTGCGTACCCCCGGGACGCCCGAGGATTCGTTTTCCGACGATCCTCTACGGATGATGCGCGCGGCCCGGTTCGCGGCGCAGCTGGACTTCGAGGTGGCACCTGAGGTGGTCGCCGCGATGACGGCGATGGCGGCCCGGATCGAGATCATCTCGGCCGAACGGGTCCGCGATGAACTGGTCAAGCTGATCTGTGCCCCGTATCCGCGGCGGGGCCTGGGCCTGATGGTGGAGACCGGGCTGGCCGAGTACGTACTCCCCGAGCTGCCCGCGCTGCGACTCGAACGCGACGAACACCACCGGCACAAGGACGTCTACGAGCACACCCTGACCGTGCTGGAGCAGGCGATGGAGCTGGAGGACCGGATCGGGGGGCCGGACTTCGTCTCCCGATTCGCCGCGCTGATGCACGACGTGGGCAAGCCGAAGACCCGTAGGTTCACCGACGGCGGTGCCGTCACCTTCCACCACCACGATGCGGTGGGCGCGAAGCTGACCCGCAACCGGATGAAGGCGCTGCGCTTCGCCAACTCCGAGATCGACGCGGTGTCCAGATTGGTCGAGTTGCACCTGCGTTTCCACGGCTACGGCACCGGGGAGTGGACCGATTCGGCGGTGCGTCGCTACGTGCGCGATGCCGGAGACCAGCTCGAGCGTCTGCACATCCTGACCCGGGCCGATTGCACCACCCGGAACAAACGCAAGGCGGATCGACTGCGCCGGACCTACGACGATCTGGAGGCCCGGATCGAGAGACTCTCGCAGGAGGAGGAGCTGGCCTCGCTCCGACCGGACCTGGACGGTAACCAGGTCATGCAGATCCTGGGCATCGGGCCGGGTCGTGAGGTCGGTGAGGCCTACAAATGGCTGCTGGAGCTGCGGATGGATGAGGGTCGGCTGCCCGAGGACGAGGTAGTGGCCCGGCTCAAGCAGTGGTGGGCCGACCGGTAGCGGGGTGACGTCTGTCACGCCGATTCGTGTCGATATGGCTCGAATCGTCGTGACAAAGCTACCCAAGCAGTCGGAACGACCGATCCCCCGTCACCGACGAACGGTGACGGGGGATCGGTACCGACGGCGCTCCGCAGAGCAGGTCGGAAGATGCTCAGACGCCCTTGATGAACGCTTCGAGCTGGATGCGTCCTTCGGTGTCTTCGATCTGAACCGGCGGGGACTTCATCAGGTAGGCCGAGGCCGGGATGATCGGGCCGCCCACGCCGCGGTCCTTGGCGATCTTGGCGGCGCGCACCGCGTCGATGATGATGCCGGCCGAGTTGGGGGAGTCCCAGACCTCGAGCTTGTACTCCAGGTTCAACGGGACATCACCGAAGGCGCGACCCTCGAGACGGACATAGGCCCACTTCCGGTCGTCCAGCCAGGCGACGTAGTCCGACGGACCGATGTGCACGTTCTTGTCATCGATCTTGCCGGCCAGCGGCCCGTTCAGGTTACTGGTCACCGCCTGGGTCTTGGAGATCTTCTTGGACTCCAGGCGCTCCCGTTCGAGCATGTTCTTGAAGTCCATGTTGCCGCCGACGTTCAGCTGGTAGGTGCGGTCCAGGATCACCCCGCGGTCCTCGAACAGCTTGGCCATCACCCGGTGGGTGATGGTGGCGCCGACCTGCGACTTGATGTCGTCACCGACGATCGGGACACCGGCGTCCTCGAACTTCTTGGCCCAGACCGGGTCCGAGGCGATGAAGACCGGCAGTGCGTTGACGAAGGCCACGCCCGCGTCGATCGCGCACTGTGCGTAGAACTTGTCGGCCTCTTCCGAACCCACCGGGAGGTAGGAGACCAGGACGTCGACCTCGGCGTCCTTGAGTGCCTGCACCACGTCGACCGCCTCAGCGGCGGACTCCTCGATGGTCAACCGGTAGTACTTGCCCAGGCCGTCCATGGTCGGACCGCGCTTGACCTCGATACCCAGGGTCGGGACGTCGGTGATCTTGATCGTGTTGTTCTCGGAGGCGTTGATCGCCTCGGACAGGTCCTTGCCGACCTTCTTGTCATCGACGTCGAACGCCAGCACGAACTCCACGTCCGAGACGTGGTAGTCACCGAACTTGACGTGCATCAGGCCGGGGACGGTGCTGGAGGCGTCGGCGTCCTTGTAGTACTCGACTCCCTGGACCAGGGAGGAGGCGCAGTTGCCGACTCCCGCGATTGCTACTCGTACCGAACCCATCGGGGCTCTCCTTCTTCTGCGATATTTTCTGCGGCGCTGGTGGGCCGTGCTGGATGGTGTCTTCTTCGGCTCGGACGGTCGTGCCCTGCTGGGTGACCGACCCGCGCTCAGGTGCTGGGGTGCGCTGTGGGATATGAATCCCGACCCGCGGGTGCGGGCGTCGAACCCCGGCTTCTTTCGGCGTTGATGAGGTCCGACAGCCAGCGGACCTCACGTTCGACCGACTCCACGCCGTGGCGTTGCAACTCCGCGGCGTAGCGGTCGACCTCCTTCTGAGTGCGGGACAGGTCAGTGGTGACCCGGTCCAGCCGCTCCTGCAGCCGGCTGCGCCGGCCTTCGAGCACCCGCAGACGAATCTCCATGTCCGTACGGGAGAAGAAGGCAAACCTGATGTCGAAGTTGTCGTCCTCCCAGGCAGTCGGCCCCACCTCACTCATGAGGCGTTCGAACTCCTTGTGGCCCGCGTCGGTGACCTCGTAGGTGATACGAGGTCGGCGAGTGACCGGAGCAGGAACGATGGGGGCCTCCTGGATCAGGGAGGCGCGCAGCAACTTCTTCAGGGTCGGGTAGAGCGACCCATAGGACAGGACGCGCCCCCAACCCATCATCAGGTTGAGCTGCTTGCGCAACTCGTAGCCATGCATGGGTCCCTCGTGCAGCAGTCCGAGGACTGCCAACTCGATGGTCTCTGCACGACGTGCCACGCGACCTATCGTAGCGATATATCCGCGATTTATGAACACGTGGCACATCGAGTCTCGATGTGGCCCATCGATTCCGTGGACGAGACGTCGTAGGGGCGGATGCGTACGCTTATCCCTCGTGAGTGCGAAGCGCAAGGCGGACAAGGGCGGTCGGAGTAGGAAGCCGGCCGTCAGGGCGACGCCCAAGCAGAAGCTGCTGAAGGTCCTCAAGTGGTCGTCGGTCTGTGCCCTGGTGATGGCGCTGCTGGCGGTCGGTGGCTTCGTGGTGCTGTACAACAGCATCAAGTTGCCAGACCCGAACCAGGACTTCCAGACCCAGTCCTCCTTCGTGTACTACAGCGGCGGTAAGCAGGAGATCGGCCGGTTCGAGACTCAGAACCGTGAGTCGATCCCGCTGCGCGAGATGCCCGAGACCCTGCAGGACGCGGTGGTCGCGGCCGAGAACCAGTCGTTCTGGTCCGACAAGGGCATCGATCCCAAGGGGATCGTCCGGGCCGCGTTCTCCAATGCGTCGGGCAACTCCCAGCAGGGTGCCTCGACGATCACCCAGCAGTACATCAAGATCATGTACCTGAACCAGGAGCGCTCCTACAAGCGCAAGGTCAAGGAAGCGATCCTCTCGCTGAAGATCCAACGCCAGCTCTCCAAGCAGGAGATTCTGGAGGGTTACCTCAACACGATCTTCTTCGGGCGCAATGCCTACGGGGTCCAGGCCGCGGCCAAGGCCTACTTCAACGTTCCCGCGAGCAAACTGAATCTGAAGCAGAGCGCGGCGCTGGCTTCGATGATCAACAACCCCAACAACCTGGACCCGGTCAAGGGGAAGGCGAGCAAGAAGCAGCTCAAGGCCCGCTATCGCTACACGATCGACTCGATGGTCAAGACCGACGCGATCACTCAGCAGGAGGGCTCGCGGGCTCGCCGCAATCTCCCCGTCTTCCCCACGGTCCAGGCCGAGAGCCGGCTCGGCGGTCAACGTGGGCACATGTTGACCCTGGTGCGTTCGGAGTTGAACCAGCTCGGATTCAGCGACGATCAGATCGACCGCAACGGCCTGCGGGTCACCACCACCTTCGATCCCACGGTGATGAGCGCGGCCAAGGAAGCGGTGCTCACCCAGCGTCCCGAGGGATTCGGCGACAAGGAGCTGCACGTGGGGGCGGCCACCGTCGAGGTAGGCACCGGCGCGGTACGGGGTTTCTACGGTGGACAGGACTTCCTACAGTCGCAGATCAACTGGGCGGCTACCGGAGGCATGGCCGGCTCGACGATGAAGGCCTATGCCGATGCCGCGGCGCTCAAGGAAGGCTTCGCCCTCAAGGACTCCTTCAACGGAAACAGCCCCTATCGCTTCCCCGGCGGTCTGGAGGTCAGCAATCAGGGCCACCACAGCTACGGCAGGGTCTCGATGATCACCGCCACCATGAAATCGATCAACACCGCTTACATGGACATGACCGAGTCGATGACCGACGGTCCCAAGCGGATCTACGAGATGGCGCGCCGGATGGCCATTCCGCCTAGCGAGGCCGAGAAGCAGTTCCCCGGCATTCCGAGCACGTCGCCAGACTTCGCCCCCGACGACACGCTGGTCTCGCTGGGCCGGGCCCGGGTGAGTCCGATCAACATGGCCAACGGGTACGCCACCATCGCCAACCGTGGCAAGCGGGCCGACGCCTATGTGGTTCAGAAGGTCGTCGATGCCGACGGCAAGATGCTGTACAGCCACAAGAACGCCACGAAGCGGGTGGTCGACGAGGGGATCGCCGACGACACCTCCTACGCGTTGCAGCAGACCGTGCAGGGGTCCGGCGGTACCGGGTTCAGGGCAGGAGTGATCGGTCGACCGGTGGCCGGCAAGACCGGGACCGCGACGAACGCCAAGGACGAGGTGTCCTCGATGTGGTTCGTGGGCTACACCCCACAATTGGCGACCGCGGTGATGTACGTGCGCGGCGACGGTGATGATGGGCTGGACGGGTGGCTGCCTGACTCGACCGGTGGTGGCTATCCGGCCAGGACCTGGGCTGCGCTGATGGGCCCGGCGCTCGAGGGCGCCGAAGTGGAGTCCTTCCCCGACCCGGCCTGGGTCGACGGGGAAGCACCCGCGAGCGGACACGAGGAGTACATTCCGCCCCCGGTGAAGAGTGCTCCTCCCAAGCGTCCGGACAAGAAGAAGAAGCCGGACAAGACGCCCTCGAAGACCAACAAGCCGAAGCCGACCAAGACCCCGAAGCCGAGCAACACGCCGGCTCCGCCGGTGAGTACGCCGAGCCAGCCACCGCCGGAGCCCTCGGATCCGGTGACACCGTCTGAACCGTCGACGCCCACCCCGACGCCGACCGGTGGCGGGCAGCCTGGTGGCGGGCAGTCCGGTGGGGCAGGTGGGTCCGGTGGGAACCCGGGCGGGGCCGGGTTCACCGACGGAAGGACGCTCGGACAGCGCCAGGCCATGGGACGACGGGTGGCCTGAGCGGTGGCAGAGCGGCCCTTGGTGGCACCATCCCAGGAGGATGTTGTCGTCGCGGCTCTGTCTCCGGTGGTCGGTGGGCCGCTGGGTTCCCGTGCGGGGGCGCACCGGTGGTTGACCCCGGTGGGCGTGATCCTGCTCCTGACGGCGCTGACCTTCGCGCTGGGGATGGCCTCAAAGACCGGCTGCTACAAGGCCGGGTGGAGCGATGCCGAGCACATCACCTACCCGCAGATGTGCTACTCCGATCTACCTCCGCTGTATACGGCCCGCGGGCTGGCGGACCTGCACTGGCCGTACGCGGACTCACCGCAGGTCACCGACCCGGAGACCGGAGTGGTCCGGGACCGGTACCCCGCGATGGAGTATCCGGTCGGGATCTCCTACTGGGCCTGGGGCACGGCCTGGATCACCCAGGCCATGATGGGCGTAGACCCCCACGATCCCGACCGGGACCTGAGCGCCGAGGCGAAGGTCTACACGGCGGTGAATGCGGTCGGTTTCGCGGCCCTGGCGCTGGCCGCGGCCTGGTTCCTGGTCGCCGCTGCAGGGCGTCGGCCGTGGGATGCCGCCGGTTTCGCGCTCGCGCCGGTGCTGGCTCTGACCGCGATCATCAACTGGGACTTCCTGGCGGTCACTCTGGTCGCCGCCACGATCTGGGCCTGGTCGCGCGGGCGGCTGAGGCTCACCGGTGTGCTGATCGGCCTGGGGGCGGCGGCGAAGCTGTATCCACTGTTCCTGCTCGGGGCGGTTCTGGTGATCAGCCTGCGGCGGCGGCGAGTCCGAGACTTCGTGCTGGTGGCGCTGACCGCGGGTGCGATCTGGCTGGTGGTGAATCTGCCGGCGATACTCGGGTCCCGACCACGCTGGAACCTCTTCTGGACCTTCAACTCCGAGCGGCCCGCCGACCTGGGGTCGATCTGGATGGCCGTGCAGCAGCTCAGCCGCGACGCGATCACCTTCTCCCCGCAGGTGATCAACGTGGGGTCCTGGATCTTCTTCGGTACCTGGTGCCTACTGGTGCTGGTCCTGGGCCTGCGCGCACCGGCTATCCCGCGCTTCGCTCAGTTGGGCTTCCTGATCGTGGTCGGCTTCTTGTTGATCAACAAGGTCTACTCACCGCAGTACGTGCTGTGGCTGCTGCCGCTGGCGGTCTTGGCCCGGCCGCGCTGGCGTGACCTGCTGATCTGGCAGTCCGGTGAGGTCTTCTACTTCATTGCCATCTGGTGGTATCTGGGCGGTGCGCTCAAGGCGGGCGACTCGGAGTACTCCCCGGCCTACGACATCGCGATCATCGTGCGGATCTTGGCCCAGTTGTATCTGGTGGCGATGGTGGTACGGGATATGTACCGCCCCGAACGGGACCCCGTGCGATCCGTCGAGGAGTCAACTGATCACGACCCGGTCGAATGTGGTGGCGGTGAACCGGACCCGAACCTCGATCTCGTCGCCCACCTCGGGAACCTTCGGACCCGAGGGTAGGAACAGCATCGTGGCCTGCATGTGCGGAGGTTCGGCGAAGAGACGCTGCTTGCCGTCCACACTGAACGGTGAGCGCACGAAACCGACCGCGTCCAGCCCCCCGCGGGCCAGGGTCGCGGCCCTGGATCGGATGGAGTGATCCCCGGTAGGTGCTTCCAGACCGATCCCGTGGGCGGTTCCTCCGCTGACCACCAGTACGTGGCCCGACTTCGGCGCGGTTCGGCTGCGGTAGCCGAAGGAGTCGCCCCGTTCGACGTGGTGCACGTCGAGCACGGTGGCGGTGACCTGTAGCGCCTGACGATCGCCCAGCCACAGGTCGGTGCCGACCCGAGGGCGGAAGGTGAAGTCCGGCCAGTTGGACCGCAGGGTGCGCAACTCGTCGGGTGAGAGGTGACTGACCCAGACCGTGCGTGTGTCCAGCCCGGCCGCGACCACGTCGTTGACCAACCGGTCGACCTCGCCCAGGTGCGATCCCTGAGCCAACGGCAGATGGAGTGCGACCCCCTCGAGCCGAGCCTCGGCGGGGACCTGAAGACTGCGCAGTTCCCGAGCGCCCATGCCGTGACGCAGCATCGAGGTCGCAAGCTCGAGTACGAATCGGGCCTCGGGGCGGCGACCCAGCAGGCCGTCGGCCCCGATGAGGTCCACAGGCCGGGACACGGTGTGGACGATCCGGTGATCCAGGGCCGGGTCCACCTCGAGGGCGGGCCCGAACGGCCGCCACGGGGTCAGCACCACGATGTCAGCCTCGCACCGAGCAGCCACCTCGGCGATCTCGTCGTAGGTGCCGACCGCGATCGTGTCGCAGCCCAGGCCCCGTTCGGCGAGCCACTGGGTGCGTCGGGCCAGCCGGCCCACTCCGAAGCCGTAGCCGTTGCCCTTGGCGACGGGAACGAGCCCGGGAGTGGCCGCTGCCACGCCGACCAGATGCTGGCGCCAGCGGTCCCCGTCCACGTGCAGAGTGAGGCTCATGCACCTACTCGCTTCGCTTCGTGCATGCCTGCTATATGAACACACTGCATGTGGGTCACCGCCGCTTCATGTAGGCGTCGAACGCCGCGTAGAGGACCTTGTTGAGAGGCAGGTCCCATTCCCCCACGTACTCGACGGCCTCACCGCCGGTACCGACCTTGAATTGGATCAGTCCGATGTGGGAGTCCTCGGCATCGAGTGTGTCGGTGATCCCGCGGAGGTCGTAGACGGAACAGCCGTGAGCCAATGCGTCACGGATCATCGCCCATTGCACCGCGTTCGAGCCACGGACCTCCCGCTTCTCGGTGGATGAGGCCCCGTAGGAATACCAGTAGTGTCCACCCACCCGGATCGAGATCGTGGCGGCGACCAGGTCGCCCTCATGGCGGGCCAGCCAGATCTGGAACCGGTCGGGGTCCTCGGCGAGCAGCGACTCACCCATCACCCGGAAGTACGAGATCGGGCGCGGGGTGAACCGGTCCCGTTGCGCGGTATGCACGTAGAGATTGTGGAACTCGGCCAGATCCTCGGAATCCTCCAGCGTGCCGCGGGTGACCTCGACGCCGGACTTGGCCGCCTTCTTGATGTTGCGTCGCCACAACTGGTTCATCCCGGCCAGGACCTCGGCCTCGGAGCGGGGGGTCCCGTCGTCGTGCCGTAGCGGGATCTGGAAGTTGAACTGCGGCTGACCAGCAGCGAAGCCGCCCTCGACGGACTGGGGACGCCAGCCCAGCTCGTGCAGTTGGGAGACCACCGTGGCGCCGGTACGACTGCGCTCGGTGGGGGTGAGGTCGGCCAGACGGCGCACGTCCTCGGCCGCTATCCCGGCCTTGACCTGGTCGGCCGACCAGCGTCGGGTCACCACCGGCGGGCCCATCCGGACCCCGAAGGCGCCCTGCTTTCTGAGGTGCTTGGTCAGCGGCGCGAGCCAGTCGGACAACTCGTCCCCGGTCCAGTCGATCACCGGTCCCTCGGGGAGGTAGGCCAGGTAGCGGCGGAGCTTGGGCAACTGCCGGTAGAGCACCAGGGCGGCCCCTACCGGGCGGCCGTCGCGCTCCCACAGGAGGGACTCATGGCGCCATTCCGACTTCACCCGGCCCCAGGCCGGGGTCTGCAGGAAGGAGTAGGAGGGCTGGGTCGCGAGGTGGGCCAGGTGCTCGTCCGCGGTCGCGACACGAACGCTCAACGCCAGGGTGGAGGTGCTCGATCCGGTCACCGCTCGATGCTACTCAAGACACGATGGCGTCGCTGGACGGGTGGGCACCGGATGCGCCTGGGTGTGGGCCACCGAACAGGGATCCGGCCGATAACACCAGCCGGACCCCTGTGCGCCCGTGAGGAGCGTCCTACCCGGTCACCGCAGCCACGAAACCACCGAGGGCATATCTCAATCCCAGTGGGAGCGCAGCCATGCGGCGTCGGCTCGGTGCTGCACGGCGTCCCCGGGAGTCTCCAGGATCACCGGAGCGGCGGCGTCACGGATCGCGGCGGCCAGTTCGGCCGGGTCGATGCTTCCCTGCCCTAGATTGGCGTGCCGGTCGGCGCCCGAGTCGAAACTGTCGCGGGAGTCGTTGCCGTGCACCAGATCGATCCGGCCGGTGAGCTCTCTGATCCGGGCTACCGCGTCGGCGATCGGGATGCCTCCGGCATGGGCGTGGCAGGTGTCCAGACAGAAGCCGACGTTCTCGGCACCCTCGGCTCGCTGTACCGCCTCCCAGGTCGCGGCGATCCGGTCCAGGTGACGGGCCATCGCGTTGTCGCCGCCGGCGGTGTTCTCGATCAGCAGCGGCACCTTGAGGTCGGTCGCTTCGATGGCCTTGCGCCAGTTGTCGAAGCCCTTCTCGAGCACCGCCGGGTCATCCTGCTTGTTGTCTACGTGACCGCCGTGCACGATCAGGCCGCGGGCACCGATCTGTGCCGCGGCGTCCAGGTGCTGCTGTAGGAGCTTGCGACTGGGGATCCTGATCCGGTTGTTGGTTGTTGCGACATTGACGATGTAGGGGGCGTGCACATAGATCGCGACCCCCGCCTGCTCGGCCGCGGCCCGAAGCGCATCGGCGCCGCCCGGGTACTCGATCACCGGACCCTTGTAACTCTGTGGACTGCCGAGGAACATCTGCACCAGTGACATGCCGCGGCTCTGGGCCTCACCGATCGGGTCGGCCTGGTCGACGTGGGCGCCTACGGTTCCGGCAAGGGGATGACTCATGGGGCCAGCCTACGAACCACCCCCGACTCGTCGGGCCGGGGCCGTCGCCGCCGGGCTTGTCCACCGCTCGGCGGGACGATTGCACGCGGGGCCTCGCTCGCTGATAACCTGTCCTGTCCTCTCACGAGTGCCCACCGATGGGCCCCTCGGGGCGGACCTCCGGCCCGGCCAAGGCAGGTCCGGAGCGCACAGCCCTCCTGTCACGGAACGTCCGTGGCCACTTGAGTCCATAGGAGGTGGAGACCAGCTATGCGCGCATACGAGATCATGGTCATCCTCGAGCCCAGCATCGAGGAGCGTTCCGTCGAGTCGTTCTTCAAGAAGTACCTCGAGGTCGTGACCAAGGACGGCGGCGCCGTCGAGAAGCTTGACGTCTGGGGTCGTCGTCGCCTGGCCTACGAGGTGAAGAAGAACGCCGAGGGCATCTACGCCGTCCTCACCCTCAACGCCGAGCCGGCCACCGTCAAGGAGCTCGACCGTCAGTTCACTCTGAACGAGCAGATCCTGCGTACCAAGGTCAGCCGCACCGACGCCTAGTGAGGCGTGGGACGGTTTTCCTTTCCCGTGTCGGAGGTTTGAGCCACCATGGTTGAGCACCGACACACCACCGAGGCACCAAAGCGAGCACAGGAGACCTGACATGGCAGGCGAGACCGTCATCACCGTCGTCGGCAACCTCGTCGACGACCCGGAGCTGCGCTTCACCCCATCGGGTGCGGCCGTGGCGAACTTCCGGATCGCGTCGACTCCGCGCACTTTCGACCGGCAGACCAACGAGTGGAAGGACGGCGACACGCTGTTCCTCTCCTGTGCGGTCTGGCGGCAGTATGCGGAGAATGTGGCCGAGTCGTTGCAGCGCGGCATGCGTGTCATCGTTCAGGGCCGTCTGAAGGCTCGTCAGTATGAGACCCGTGAGGGTGAGAAGCGGACCTCCTTCGAGATCGATGTCGAAGAGGTCGGCCCGGCGCTCCGTAGTGCCACCGCCAAGGTCACCCGCGCGGCCCGCCAGGGCGGCGGTCAGGGTGGTTACGGCGGCGGTGCCCAGGGCGGCGGCTTCGGCGGTGCGCAGGGCGGCCAGGGCGGCGGCTTCGGCGGAGGCCAGCAGGCTCCCGCGGCAGGCGGCAACGACCCGTGGGCGACTCCTGCTCCGCAGGGCGGCGGCGCTCCGCAGGGCGGCGGTCAGGGTGGTTACGGCGGGGGACAACAGCCCGCAGCGAACGACCCCTGGGCGGCGCCTGGTGTGGGCGGCGAAGAACCGCCCTTCTGATCGACTCGTACTGAATCCGGCGCCTCGGCGTCATCTGTTACACCCACCATTCCGACCCAGCTGCCACTGGGACGGGCTTACCGAGAGGAAGCACCACAATGGCCAAGGCAGTGATTCGCAAGCCCAAGAAGAAGGTTTGCCAGTTCTGCAAGGAGAAGGCGACCGGTGTCGACTACAAGGACACCACCCTGCTCCGCAAGTTCATCTCCGACCGCGGCAAGATCCGTGCGCGTCGTGTGACCGGTAACTGCGTCCAGCACCAGCGCGACGTGGCCATCGCTGTCAAGAACGCTCGCGAGGTCGCTCTGCTGCCTTACACCTCGACCGGTCGCTGAAGGGAGCACGTGCGATGAAGCTCATCCTGACCCAGGAAGTTGACCGTCTCGGCTCTGCCGGCGACGTCGTCGAGGTCAAGGACGGTTACGGCCGTAACTACCTGATCCCGCGGGGCCTCGGCATCCGTTGGACCCGTGGTGGCCAGAAGACCGTCGACCAGATCAAGGCTGCTCGCGCTACGCGTGCGGTCCGCGACCTCGGCCACGCCGACGAGGTCAAGACCAAGCTCGAGGCCGGAACCGTGCAGGTGAAGGTCCGGTCCGGTCAGGGCGGCCGCCTGTTCGGCGCCGTCACGACCGCTGAGATCGCCTCCGCGGTCGCCGAGCTGTCCGGCGAGAAGATCGACAAGCGCACGATCGTGGTCACCAACCCGATCAAGTCGTTGGGCGCTCACCAGGTGTCCGTGCGGCTGCACGACGACGTGACCGCTGCGGTCTCGCTCAACGTGATCCCCGCCTGACTCAGATCTGGCACGGCTGAGGCCCGGTTCCCGTTCTGGGGAGCCGGGCCTCCGTCATTTGCCGGGGAACGTGCAGTCCGTCTCAGCCGGCACCTGTGGTCAGCCAGGCGTCGGTGCGTTCACGGGCCACCAGGGCGAGCCCCCGCAACCCCATGAACACGAAGCCGAAGACCACCCAGATCCAGACCAGGGATCCGGTCTGACGGGCCACCAGGAGCACCACCGGAGCGTGCACGAGCAGCACTACCAGTCCGGCCTTGGCCAGATAGCGCCCGTCCCCGGCGCCGATCAGTACCCCGTCGAGAACGAAGACGATACCGGCCAACGGCTGGGCCAGGGCGGCCACCAGCAGGACACCGACGAGCGCCGAACGCACCGCTGGGTCGGTGCTGAAGAGCCCTCCCAGCCAGGGCGCTGTCGCCGCCAAGGCAAGTCCGGTAACGATGCCGCTCCAGACTCCCCACCAGATCATCCGACGTGTGATGGCTCGGGTCTCTTCGAGCCGCCCGGCCCCCAGCGCCCGCCCGGTGAGGGCCTGGGCCGCGATAGCGATGGCATCCAGTACGAAGGCGAGGAAACCCCAGATCGTCATGGCCAGCTGATGGGTGGCCACGTCAAGAGTGACGTCGCCCGATGTTCCACGGGAAACAGCGAAGGTGGTCGCCACCAGGGCGGCTCGCAGCGTGAGCGTACGTATCAAGAGCGGGATCGAGGCCCGGCCCGCTGAGCGGATCCCGGTAGGGTCCGGCATCAGGGAGGCACCCTCGCGACGGGCGGCTCGCACTACCACCCAGCACAGGGCTATCGCGCACATCGCCTGCGCGATCACCGAGCCCACAGCGGAGCCGGCGATACCCATCCCGGTCCAGTGGCCGACGCCGAAGACGAGGACGACGTTCAGCACCACATTGAGACCATTGCCCCCCACCGCCACGACCAAGGGAGTACGGGTGTCTTGGAGTCCGCGCAGCACGCCCGTGGCGGCCAACATCAGGAGCAGGGGAGCGGTACCGAGAAATGCGATCCGCAGATAGGTGGCACCGTAGCCGGTGACTCGCGAGTCGGCCCCGAAGAGCTCAAGTATCGGTTGGGTGAACACGATCCCCAGCACGGTGGCGATGACGCCGATCAGTATGGCCAGCCAGATCCCGTCGATCCCCTGTGCCAGCGCGGCGCGGCGGTTTCCGGCACCCAGGTGGCGCGCGACGCTGGCGGTGGTGCCATAGGCAAGGAAGACGCACAGTCCGACCACCGTCTGCAAGACCACCCCCGCCAGACCCAGGCCGGCGAGCTCCGCGGTACCGAGGTGCCCCACCACGGCGGCATCCGCAAGCAGGAAGAGAGGCTCGGCGACCAACGCCAGGAAGGCAGGGAGGGCGAGTCTCAGGATCTCCCGATCCTGGCTTCGGGTGGGTCGGATCGAGGCGGTCACCGAGCAACCGTAGCGAGGTCGGGACTTGCTCGTTGAGCAGGGGTTACGCAGTTTCCCCCACCTGTGCATGGATTGTGGGTATCTAGGTCTCCACACCGCTTTGTCGACAAGAAGACGGACGGATTCCACATGTCGGGAATGTGAACAAACTCCTTTCATATGATTTTCATCCACAGGCACCAAGGCAGCATTTCCGCAGGTCAGAGCATAAATATCAGTTCCTGCGCCGCGGTTGTCCACGACACTGTCCCCAGGTGGGCCACAAGTCATGGCGTGTCGTCCACTGGTACGCCCGGGTTATCCCCAGGCCCTGTGGATAACCGGACCGCGAGGGCTTGGCTGATGCCTTGGGGCCGACATAGGTTCGGCTCTCCGACAGGTGTCCGGCGCGACCGTGTCGGGGGTCCGGAGTAGACCTACTTCATCGGATCCGGCCAGGCGAGAGGAGTTGTCGAAGGTGAGTGTTTCGGATCATCACGAGGTGATGGACGAGCCCACGTTCGATGAGCAGTGGGGCGATGGGCCGGCAGCCTACGAACCGGGGGAGGCCCCCGCACCGCGCGGCGGTGACCGGGTGCCACCCCAGGACAATGCGGCCGAGCAATCGGTCCTCGGAGCGATGCTGCTGAGCAAGGACGCGATCGCCGACGCCTCCGAGGCGGTGACCGGGACCGATTTCTATCGTCCTGCTCACGAGGTCATCTTCGACGCCGTCATCGACCTGTACGGTCGCGGCGAACCCGCCGACCCGGTGACGGTTGCCGCCGAGCTGCACAAGCGCGGTGAGCTGCAGCGGATCGGCGGCGCCCCGTACCTGCACACCTTGTCGGCCAATGTGCCGATCGCGGCCAATGCGGGCTACTACGCCGAGATCGTGCACGAGAAGGCGGTTTTGCGGCGTCTGGTCGAGGCGGGCACCAAGATCGTCCAGATCGGCTATGCGGGGGAGGGCGAGGTCGACGACATCGTCGATACCGCCCAGGCCGAGATCTTCAAGATCACCGACAAGCGCACCACCGAGGACTACGCCCCGCTGGCCGACATCATGGACGGCGTCCTGGACGAGATCGAGGCGATCTCGAACCGGGAGGCCGGCATCTACGGTGTGCCGACCGGCTTCGCCGACCTCGACGACCTGACCAACGGCTTCCACTCCGGCCAGATGATCATCGTGGCGGCGAGGCCCGCTATGGGTAAGGCGTTGGCGCTGGATACTCCGCTGCCGACCCCGGGTGGCTGGACGACGATGGGTGAGGTCGCTGTCGGTGACCAGTTGATCGACGCCGAGGGACGCCCGACCTCGGTGGTGGCCGCGACCGAGGTGATGACGGATCGCCCCTGTTTCGAGGTGGAGTTCTCCGACGGCACCGTCATCGTCGCCGATGCTCAGCACCAGTGGCTTACCGAGACCCGGGCGGCTCAGGATGGGTCCGAGGTCCTGGAGGCCCATGGGGTCCAGGCCTCGATCGTGACGACTGAGCAGATCGCCGAGACGGTGCGGGTCGGCACAGAGGAACGGCCGAACCATGCCGTGTTGAACGGTGCTCCGCTGCTCGGCTCAGCACAGCAACTACCGATCGACCCGTACGTACTGGGGGTCTGGCTGGGTGAAGGTCACAGCACAGACCACGGGACCTTCACGGCCCTGCTGCAGGCTGTCGGAGTACTCGGCGACAAGCACATTCCGATGGCCTATCTGCGGGCTCCGGAGTCGGACCGGCGAGAGCTGCTGGCCGGTCTGATGGACACCGACGGAACCGTGGTCACAGGGGTCGGATCATGCCGGGTCGCGGTCACCGATGAGCGCTTGGCACGAGACGTGTACGAGCTTGTGGTCGGCCTCGGGTACCAGTGCGGGTTCTGGACCGAGAAGGTGCTGGGCCGCGACGAGACCCACTCCACTCGCTTCGTCCTGGACTTCTCGACGAGCGACGACGTCTTCCGGCTGAGCCACAAGCAGATCGTCCACAAGGACGAGCGGCCGACCTCCACGGCTCGGATCGGCCGTCGCTACATCACCGAGGTGCGTGCGATCGAGTCGGTGCCGGTGCGGTGCGTGCAGGTGGACAACGCGGACCATCTGTATCTGGCAGGTCGTTCGATGGTGCCCACCCACAACTCCACGGTCGCTCTGGACTTCTGCCGAGCGGCCGCGATCCAGAACAACCTGACCACCGCTTTCTTCAGCCTGGAGATGACGCGCTCCGAGATCACCATGCGCCTACTCTCGGCGGAGGCGAAGGTGCCGCTGAACCACATCCGCGGCGGCAACATGAACGACGACGACTGGGCCAAGCTGGCCCGCAAGATGGGCGAGGTCTCCTCGGCCCCGTTCTTCATCGACGACAGCCCCAACATGACGATGATGGAGATCCGCTCGAAGGCGCGACGACTCAGTCAGAAGCACGGCCTCAAGCTGATGGTCATCGACTATCTGCAGCTGATGAGCTCGGGCAAGAAGGTCGAGTCCCGCCAGCTCGAGGTCTCGGAGTTCTCCCGGCAGATCAAGCTGCTGGCCAAGGAGCTCGAGATCCCGATCATCGCGCTCTCCCAGCTGAACCGTGGCCCCGAGCAGCGTGGCGACAAGCGTCCGATGATGTCCGACCTACGTGAATCGGGCTGTCTCACCGCCGACACCCGGTTGATGCGTGCTGACACCAACGCAGAGATCACCCTGGGCGAGCTGATGGCAGCGGGGACCCGCGACATCCCGGTCTGGTCCCTGGACGATCGGCTGAAGCTGGTGCCGCGCACGATGACCCACGCCTTTCCCTCAGGGAGCAAAGAGGTCTTCGAGCTGACCCTCACCTCGGGGCGGCGGATCAAGGCCACGGGAAACCACAAGTTCCTCACGTACGACGGGTGGATGCCGTTGGCCGAACTCGCCCCGGGCGCCAGGGTCGGATCGGTGCGCCATGTGCCGCCACCGCTGGAGATCACCGCACGTGACGAAGACGAGATCGTCATGTTGGCGCACCTGATCGGTGACGGGTCGTTCGTGAGGCGCCAGCCGATCGCGGCGTGGTCGGACGCAGACGGTCTCTTCGGTCTGCGAAGCCACGAGAAGTTCGTCCCGGACTGGGTCTTCGGCCTGCCGAAGACCCAGGTTGGGCTCTTCCTACGGCACCTGTGGGCGACCGACGGCTGCGTGTACGTGGACCAGAAGAAGCACAACGGCCGTGTCTACTACGCCTCTACGAGCCGTCGGTTGGTGGACGACGTGGCGCGACTGCTGTTGCGCTTCAACGTGTTCACCCGGCTTAAGCGATCGCGCAAGCCCGGCTACCGGACCGTATGGCAGTTGGACGTGCATGGCGCAGAGAATCAGCTGCGGTTCTGCCAGGACATCGGCGCGCACGGTGTCCGGGGTGAACGTGCAGCCGAGTTGGCCTTGATGCTGGCGGACGTTCGACCTAACACGAACCTCGGCACCGTGCCCCAGGAGGTGTGGGGCAGGGTCCGCAAGGTGCTCACTGAGAAGCACGTCACGCATCGCCAGTTCGCCGGGTCGATGGGTACGCAGTTCGGTGGCTCTGGCATGTGGCAGCACGCCCCCAGTCGGCAGCGTCTGGCAAAGGTCGCCAGCGTCCTGGACGATGCGGATCTGGAGATCATGGCCACCAACGACGTCTTCTGGGACGAGATCGCCAGCATCGAGCCGCTGGGCACGCAGGAGGTCTACGACGCCACCGTGATGGGCACCCACAACTTCGTCGTCGAGGGCATCGCCGCCCACAACTCAATCGAGCAAGATGCCGACATGGTCATCCTGCTGCACCGCGACGACGTCTACGAGAAGGAGTCGACCCGACCCGGCGAGGCCGATCTGATCGTGGCCAAGCACCGAAACGGCGCCACTCGCGACATCACCGTCGCTTTCCAGGGCCACTACTCCCGCTTCGTCGACATGGCCCACTGACGAGTATCGGTGCTGTCGAGACGCGGCGAAGATTGACAAACCGCTGTCATTGTCAAGATCTACCCAATCGGTGGACTTTGGCGATCGCGCAATGGTCGAGGTGACGTCGACTGGTCGCGGCGAGCGTTGCTGAACGGCAACGCTCCTTACGTCGGGCTCCTAGGATGTGGTTTCACATTGCACGGGAGGACGTAGATCGAGCTGGCTTGGTCACGATCATCCGGTCAGCCAAGAGGGCTGAGGAAGTCGACTTCCTGCGCAACATCTACGGGTCCAGGCTGCTGGTCATCGGCATCTCCCAGGCCGAGGAGAAGCGCCGGGAGACGCTCACCGCACGGCTAGGTCGCGAGAGAGATGAGTCCTTAGGAATCTCGAACGCGGCACTGGCTGACAGGCTGCCTGGACGCGCCGAGGAGGACCCGGACAACGACTGGGGGCAGAGCCTTCAGAAGGCCTTCGGTCGTGCGGATGCATTTCTCTGGATTCGGTCGATGCCGCCATCGGGAAGGAAGGGCCGCTCGCGGGTGCTCGGGTCACCGACTTGATCGAGTTCGGCCGCATCGTCCATGCCGAGATGGCCGCGATCTGTACGGCCGCACGCCCAACAGCGGCGGTGGTCTTGCTGTTGAGTTCGTCCCGTTCGAGGGCGTTGCGCCAGGGATGTTCCCGACGGTCTTCCGGATGGGGAGCCGAGATCGCCTGCCTGACGGAACGTTCGAGCCCTGGAGTCCGACCCCGCCCACATCGAGAAAGCAGGCCATCGTGCCGACGCTCGGCGACGAGGGTGAGGCGGTCGCCGAGTTCGCGCAGACGCCCTTCGGCCAGGCGTGGCTTGACCGGGGCGAGTCCGCGACGTGATAGACGTAGAGGCAGGAGTGTCGGACCCCCTACGATTCACTTGTAGCGAGGGTCGAAGCCGAACATGGAGCTCTCAGAGCTTCTGGGAACTGTGTCTCATCCCAACGGGACGGAAAGACACCATGAGCAACGATCGGTCAGCCATCAACGCAGCGCTGCAGCAGCAGTTGCGTAAGGCATCGGAGCAGAGCCAGAAGCAGCCAGCTTGGACCAAGCGACAGATGCCTGCCATCACTGCAAGCCTGGCGAAGGCGAGTGCGAAGCCGAAGCACGCCTAACGAGCCGCTCGGGGCGCGCGAAACCGAACATCTCACGGGACTGCTGCACGATCAGGCATCAGTGGTTAGTCGCGCAGCCTGAGTGGCTGGCGTGGTTATGGTGGCCTCGTGTTCGATGGGCGTCAACCAGCAGAGACCGGTCTGGCGACGACGTCGGTGATAGGTCCGTTCGACCCACGTCACGATTGCGATCCGTAGCCCTTCGCGGCCTCGAGGGCGCCTGATCGGAAGCCGCGCTCCGCACTTTGACGACCGCGCCGTTCGGGGGCCATCCCACCAACGCCCTGAGCGGAGGCTCAACAATCTCCAGTGCATCTCAACGGCTGAGCCGATGACCGGCTACCTCACCGTCCCGTTCCGGCCCGTCACCAGACAGGGTCGTAGTCCACGACGACCGGGGAATGATCGCTGAGCCGGACTCCCTGGTACTCCCGATCCACCACCGCACTCCGGGCGGCGTGGGCCAGACCGGGGGTGGCCAGGTGGAAGTCGATGCGCCAGCCGGTGTCTCGTTCGTAGGCCCGACCCATCCAGCTCCACCAGGAATACGGGCCCTCGGTGTCGGGGTGCAACCGCCGCACGACGTCCACCAGGGTGCGGGCGGTGAGCTGACGGTCGAGCCACTCCCGCTCCTCGGGCAGGAAGCCCTCGACCTGGTTGCTCCGACGCCAGTTGGCCACGTCGAGGCGGGTATGGGCGATATTGAGGTCGCCGGTCAACAGGAACTCCCGCCCCGCAGCATGTGCGGCTCGACGCGCCGTGCTGAGGTAGCGGGCGAATCCGCTGAGGAACGCCATCTTGCGGTGATACTTCGCGCCGTCGTCGGGTGCCTCGCGCATCCGTTTCGGATCCTGTAGGTGGGCCGGGAGGCCGCCCTTGGGCAGGTAGAGGCTGGCCACGGTCAGGGGCATGTCGGCGAGGTCGACCTCGACATAGCGTCCCTCGTGCGCATGGGCGCGCAACTTCTGCGGGAACGGTCGATCCGGATCGGGCTCCGCCCAGGTCCGGATCGCCGTCGGCGGGCGGCGGGTGAGCACCGCGACCCCGTTGCGGCCGGCGAGTCGTCCCGGGTCGTAGGCCGCGTGGTAGTCGCCGAACGCCCCCTCCGGCAGCCCGTCTACGGGACAGCGCACCTCTTGCAGAGTCACCACATCGCAGTCCCGGCTCGCCAGCCAGTCGCCGAATCCGCGCCGGTGGGCGGCTCTGATCCCGTTGACATTGGCGGTGGCGATGCGAAGCACCGCTGGATCCTCTCACCCTGTGCGGGTCCGATGGGCGGCGGCCCTTGACTTTCCTGGCAGGAAAGATGCATTCTTCTTTCCATACAGGAAAGAAGGTACGGATGATGGAGCACATGGCAGAGAACGAGGCTCGTGCGGCCTTGGAGGCCATCGAGCGAGCCCGGCGCGGAGTGGTGGCCGAGGTGGGCCTGCCGAGGTGGTACTGGTGGCTGCTGGCCGGGGGATGGATAGTGCTGGGGGTGATCGGAGACCTGTCCGCGGCCTGGTTCGCCACGGTCGCCGCCGCGGCGTTCGGGGCGGCGCACTCGGTCTTCGCCTCCCGCCTGCTCGGCGGTCGGCGGCGTAGCGGCGGACTGCAGGTCAGCGCCGAGACGGCGGGGGTTCGCACGCCGCTGGTCGTGGTGGCCATGCTGATCGCGTTGGTCGGGCTCACGATCGGCGTGGCGCTGGTACTGGATGCCGACGGCACCGAGCATGCGAGCATCGTCGCGGGTGTCTTCGTCGCGGCGATCGTCGGCTTCGGCGGCCCCGAGATGCTGAACGTGCTTCGGCGATGGGCCCGCGGATGACCGCGGCGCGCTTCGACGAACTGATCCATCCCAGCACCCGACTCTCGCTCGTCGCAACGCTGGCAGCGGCCGACTGGGTCGAGTTCGCCTTCCTCAAGGAGAGACTCGCGTTGTCGGACTCGGCGCTGTCCAAGCAACTGGCGACCTTGGAGGAGGCGGGGTACGTGGCAACCGAACGCCACCTCGCTAGCGGTCGACGCAAGCTTCGCGCTCACCTGACCAAGGTCGGCCGTGAGGCGTACGACGGTCATGTCGCGGCCCTGCGCCTGGTGATCGGCTCCGCGGGAGCCTCCGCGTCCTCGGGGGACGAGGACAGGTAGGCCAGTGGTCAGGCCGGCTTGTGTCCGGCGGCGAGGAACATGGTGAACTCGCGCTCGGCGCCGGCGACCTCTTTGACTACGGCGCCGGCGTCGACCAGCATCACATCGGTGAGCCCGGCCTGCGTCAGCCAGTCGCGCACCGAGTCGCGAGTGAACCCGTCGTGGCCGTGGAAATCGTGGATACCGGCATGGAAGTCGCCTGCGGGATCGTGGTCGAGGTCGGCCAGGGCGAGCCACCCACCGGGCCGGAGCAGCATCTCGCACCTGCGGACCACCGAGGCCACGTCACCCATGTGATGCAGCGTGAGCAGGCCCAGCACCAGGTCATAGCGCGTCTCGGGCAGCGGATCGTGCTCGATGTCGTAACGGTGCGCCTCCCACCCCTGGTAGCGGGGGCCACCCAGCGCCTTCGCGGCCGCCTCGACCATCCCCGGGGCGACATCGGTGACCGCGACCGTGCCGACGTCGTCCGCGAGCGCTCGGGCGAGAAGGCCCGTGCCACCTCCGATCTCGAGGACGCGCATGTCGCCACGTAGGGGCACCACGGACCGCACCAGCGAGGCGATCGCGTCCGCGCGCCGCACCTTGCTCGGGTCGTCGTCCCAGGTCGCTGCCTGCTCGCTGAACCGGTCGCTCTCACGCATCCCTCGACGGTAGCCCACCCGGGCCCGAAGGCGTTTCAGGCCGCTGTGTTGCCGAGCACCCAGCCCAGCGCGGCCGCCCCGGTCGCGCAGACCAGAGTCCCGTTGAAGTAGAGCACCGCGCCGAGCGGCCGGGCCTGCAACTGGAGCCGCAGGGTGTCGACCATCGCGGTGCTGAAGGTGGTGTAGCCGCCGCAGAGACCGACGCCGAGGACGAGCCGCAGGTCCTCGCTCACCAGGCCCTGTGCCGCGGCGGCGCTCAGCACGCCGAGCACGAAGGAGCCGGTCACATTGATCGAGAAGGTCCCCCACGGTAGGGCCGCAGCCGGGGTGTCCCGCCTGTTCACCAGTCGAGTCACGGACTGGTCGACCAGGTAGCGCAGTGCGGATCCCAGGCCGCCGGCCAGCGCGAGTCCCAGCGCCACGGCAAGGCCCATCAGTCCCGGTCCTCACGCTCGGGGATCACCGCACGTGCCGTGTGCGATCGGGAGCGGGTCGCGACCGCGAAGCCGGCGATCGCGGCCGTCAGCCCGCCCGCCATCGTGACCAGCACATAGCCACCGGCGGTGGCGAGGCTCCCGGCGTCGATCAGCTCGACGGTCTCCACTGCCAGGGTGCTGTAGGTGGTGTAGCCGCCGAGTACCCCGGAGCCGACCAGTAGCCGGATCCGGCGCCGCTCAGCCGGCTCCGGCCCGCTTCCGGTGAGACGTTCCAGCAGATACGCGAGCAGGAACGCGCCGGTCAGGTTCACGGTGAGCGTGGCCAGCGGCCAGCCTCCGGTCACCGGCAACAGCACGGAGACGCCATAGCGGCCCAGCGTCCCGAGGCAGCCGCCGGCGAAGACCAACACTGTCGCGGCGATCTGGGGCGGGATCGGCCTGTCGAAGAGCATGGGAGTCCATTTCCGGGCGTGCGAACCCGCCCTCGGGTGAGGACAGGAACCATCAGCCGGGCGGCGGTTCGACCGGTAGCCGAGCGAGCGAGCCGGTCGGGCGGGATCCATCGCCGCGCCCCAGGCTAGCCGATGTTCCGCATCCGGCACAGCACGCCCGGGGCCGTCGCCGGTCAGGTCGCCGGTGTTCCCGCGTCGGCGTCGGCCAGGCCGTTGATCTCGTCGACGACCCCGAACAGGTCGCCCTCGTCGTAGTTGTTGATCGCCACGTAGTTGGGAATGTGGTCGCGCTCGGACTCGCAGGTGCGCAACCGGTCCAGCAGCACGTCGTGGGAGTTGACCCGGCGTGCGTCGGCGATCCGAGACTGGTAGTTACTGAGCCAGTGGTTGACCAGGAACAACGGAGCATCCGGAGTGCCACGCAACAGGTCGCAGCTGAACTGGCTGGCCGATCGGAAGGTGAAGGGGGTGTCTTGGACCCACTCCCGGCCATCCAACAACCAGGGCACCGCAGGGTCCGAGCTCCGTTCGTGCAGCACCACCAGGCGCCTCCCGGAGTCGATCATCTCGCCCAAGGTCGGCCACGGCTCGCCCGGCGACTGGGTGTGCAGGTAGGACCCCAGCCCGGCCTGTTCGAAGACCTTCGCGGTGTCGGCAGGGGAGACGTAGTCCTCCACGAAGAACGTGAGCACCTCGCGTGGATGCCGGTCCATCCAGGCCCTGACCTGCCGCATCAGGGGCGTCCACTCGGTCGAACCCAGCTCGCACAAGGCATGGCACAGGTAGGTCCGCACCTCCCCGCGCGGCTTCAGGTCGAGTCCGTTGACGAGCCGCAGGGCGGACTGGACCCCGGCCGGTCCGAAGGCCTCCTCGGCCTTCCGCAGGGCCTCGGCCCGACTCGCCGCGGTATTGGCGATCACCCCGCGCCGATCGGTGCGCTGACCCGGCCAGGCATCGACCAGGAAGAGCCGGATCCCGTCGTCGAGTTGTCCCATCACCCCGGTCGGCTGTTCCGAGAGGAACCAACCCTCGCCGTCGGCGGCGGCCATGGAGTTGTGGGTCCCCGGGAAGGAGACCTGATCGTAGCGTCGGTCGCAGAGGGCAACCTGACCGTTGCAGCGGTCGTCGGAGGAGTCTGCCGTCGGAATCGTCGAGTCGGTCGGCCAAGCGCCGATGGTGACGACGGCAACCATCAGGCACAGGGCCATGCCCAGCGCCAGTCGGGAGACCAGGGCCTGACGCAGGCGGCCGGCTTGCCCGGGCAGTACCTGGGCCAGCCAGACGATCAGTGAGGTGAGTAGATCTCGGGCCGCGACCGCGGCCAGTAGCAAGCCCGCGAAGACGAGCATCGTGGAGAGCGAGGCGAGCGGTTCGAGGATCAGCAAGACGCCCACCCCCACTAGAACACCGGAGCGGACCAGTCGGTGACCGGGAGTCAGCTCACCGGTGAACCAGTGCTCCAGTCCTCGACCCAGCGAACTCGGAGCGAGGGTGAACTCCGGTCGATTGACCACCCAGACCAGCAGCGCCACGAAGGCGACGACCGCCACCGAGCGCCACAGGGCTCCCTCCAATTCGTGCCAGATGGCGGAGTCGATCGCACCGCGCATGGTGTGGGTATCGAGTCGCTGGACGAGGACGCGGACCACCAGAAACAGAATCGCCAGCGACCCGGCGACCCACACCAAACCCCTGCGTACCGTGTCCGACCACGCCCGAGCACCGCCCCCGCGGATCATCCCGGCGCCGATCAGGCAGAGCAGTCCGAGTGCCGGAAGCAGCCAGGAGACGAGGGCGCTCAGATGGGCGACCTCGACCAGGTCCGTGGTCAGATCCCCGGACCCGAAGGCAGCCAGTGTCACATCGAGGTGCTGCGGGAGGATCGCTTCGGCGTTCGGGTCCAGCGTGGTGATCGCCGAGATCAGTACCGCCCCGATGTCGGCCAGCGTGAGCAGTACCCCGCCGCTCTCACCGCTGACCATGGCTCGATGTAGCGGTGCGACCGTCGATCGGACAACGGGACCCAGCGCCGGGCTCGCCACGAGATTGGTCGCTGCCGCCTCCAACAGGGGACGCAGCGCGACCAGTTCCGGCTCCTGCTCGATCACCCGGTCGCTGATCTGCAGACCGATCGCCCGCGATACCTCCGGGTCCGCTCTGACGGAGTCGACGTGCTGCGCGAAGCGGTCGCCATCCAGCAATTCACGGTTGCCGACACCGGCCAGCAGGCCGAGGGCGATCAGGAGAACCCCGAGAACCGCCAGCAGCCGACACACCCATTTCTTCACAGGCTGAGTGTGCCGTAATCGAGACTCCGCCGTAAATGCGAGGGTCGGCTCACATCGATGGGCTGTCGAGCCACAGCTCAGGGCGCGCGATGGGAGCTGAACGAAGTCACGCGTAAGCGAGGACCAGGAAACCGACTACCAGACCCAGTGCCACGCCCGCGACACTTGAGAGCAGAGCGGTGAGGACCGCCAGCAGTACCTGCCAGGCGCTGAAATCAGCGAAGTCGGCACGCAGCGTTCGCACCGGATGCAACAAACCGTTCACGATCCAATCCCCCCGTTCCGTGACACCGTCCGGTGTCTGACTTCATCGTGCCTCGTGACCGGTTGAAACGTCGTCCGTCGGGCCGAGGGTCGAGTCGCGAGTCCGGCCCGAAGTACCCAACCTTGGGGGTGGACCTGGTGGACGCACAGGAGCAGGCTCGAATGTGGTCATCGGAGTCCTCCGACGGCCCATCTCGGAAGGGTTTGGTCAACGTGAGACGAACATTCACGATTCTGGCGTCCGTCCTGATGCCAGCCGCACTCCTGGCGCCGATGGCGACGCAGGCGGTAGCGGATCCGACGCCGCACCAGACGTCTGCACCGGGCGAGCAGCGTATGTACAGCCCGCAGCACACCGGGGCCACCAAGCGGAAGGCCCGACACCACAAGCGAGGACACGGTGGCCACCGGGGTCACACGCCCAGGGCCTATACGCCGCCGGCGCTGAACTGGGGCTCCTGCGCCGATGCGCGGCTCAACGCCCGCGGCGTCCAGTGCGCGATGATGCTGGTGCCGCTCGACTATGCGCGGCCCAGAGGCACCATGATCAAGATCGCGGTCAGCCGCAAGCTGCACACCGATCCCGACTTCAAGGGCATGATCGCCGTCAACCCCGGCGGGCCCGGTGGGTCCGGTCTGATCTATCCGGTGTTGCAGTCCGCGATCCCCAACGGGGTCGGCGCCAAGTACGACTGGTACGGCTTCGACCCGCGCGGCGTCGGGAGCAGCGAGCCGGCACTGAGTTGCGATCCCGACTACCCAGGCATGGGCTATGACCGCCCCAACTACGTGCCTACCAAGAGGTGGATCGAGTCTTGGTGGCTGAGTGCGGCCAAGAAGTACACCAAGGACTGTGCCCGCTCCGACGCCCGTGAACTGCTGGGACACCTGCACACCACCGAGGTGGCGCAGGACCTGAACAGTCTGCGCCGGGTGGTGGGTGAGCGGAAACTGAACTATTACGGCTTCTCCTACGGCACCTACCTCGGCCAGATCTACGCCACGATGTACCCCCGCCAGGTGGGACGGATGGTGTGGGACGGTGTCGTGGACGCCAAGCGTGCCTTCTACTTGTCCAACCTCGACCAGGATGTCTGGTTCGACAAGAACATCGACACCTACTTCAAGTGGCTGGCCGATCACGACTCGGCGTTCGGGTTGGGGACCGACTGGCGTCGGGTGCGAGCCGGCTACTACGACCAGATCGCCGCGCTGGACAAGAACCCGGCTGCGGGCGGCAAGCTGGGCCCGGACGAATTGGCCGATGTGCTGCAGAGCGCGGCCTACTACGTCTATGACTGGGATTCCATCGGAGCGGCCTACGCCACCCTGATCAAGACCGGCGATGGATCCGACCTCCTCGGCATGTATGCCGGGCCGGGCGACGACAACGGCTTCGCCGTCTACAACGGAGTGCAATGTACCGATGCTTCCTGGCCCGGCTGGCGCCGGACGGAGCGGGACTCCTGGCGGATCTACCGTCAGCACCCGTTCCTGACCTGGGGAAACACCTGGTTCAACGCTCCCTGTCTGACGTGGCCGGCGCGCTCGCGTCAGGCCGTCAAGGTGAAGGGGCAGGCGGTGCGTTCGCGGATCCTGCTGATCTCGGAGACCAATGACGCGGCCACCCCGTACTCGGGGGCGCTGGCCACCCGCAAGGCGTTCCGGACCTCCTACCTGATCGAGGGGGTCGGTGGGACCACGCACGCGGGCTCCCTGTCGGGCATCGCCTGTACCGACGACACCATCGCCAGTTACCTGGACACCGGCCGACTGCCGGCTCGCAGGCCGGGCAATCGCAGTGACCAGCAGTGTGATCCGGTGCCGGCGCCCGAGCCGAGTACCGCGGCGGCCCAGCGGCGCAGTGTGGCACCGAGCACGGCGGATCGGATGCCGGCATTCGTACGGCGCGGATTGGAGCAGGCGCAGCTGACGGGTCGCTGACTCACGGATCGGTCCAGACCGGGTCCTCGGTGGCGTTGACGTGACGCCGCCGAGGCCCGGTTCGCTGCGTCGGACGGTCACCCGAGTTTGGTGCCGTCACCGGGGCAGGCGTACAAACGGGGTGCGCCCGACCGACGACATCGGCCTGGCCGCATCCGGACCGAGGGAAGCAGGAAGTCGTGAACGTCCAGTTGGATCGCAGAAACGTATCGACTGCGGTGTTCGCCGGGATCCTGCTGGCAGCGATCGGCTATGTCGTGTTGCTCAGCCCGTGGCACACTCCCGCGACCGTTCGCACCGCCCAGTGTCCGCACGAGCTGACCTGGCACAGCGACCTCTACGTGGCCCAGCCGGGTCTCGAGCGGTCCGCCGGTACCGCCCACGCACTCGCCGACCGGGCCTACGATGCGGGCTGCGCGCAGAGCGAGGACTTTCCCAGCCACCGAGTGGTGAGCGTCTACTCGCTGCCCGGGGTGGCCCCGGAGGCGGCACTGGTCGATCCGGCCGGTCAGGTCTGGTCGCGAGCCGGGGCTCCGGCTCGCGACCTCGCCGCCCTGCACGCGGCGCTGAGCGGGTCAGCGACCGGCACGCCCTGACCGGCCCTGATCGGCCACATCGGGGGCCCGGTCGACCACCTCGGTGACCACCCTGGAGAGCAGCGTGGTGTGGGCGGCGTCCAGTCCGGGCACGTCGGGGAAGTCCGCGTCGGTGTACTGATCACCCGTGTACTGGCCGGTGGCGGAGTCGAAGATCATGCGCTGCGAGTGACGACCCCCGAAGCCGATCGCGATACCCGGACGTCCCTGGGGAGTGCGGACCCGCTCGTCCACCACCAGTCCCGGGGTACGGGCGAGTTCGGCGAAGACCGCGGCCCGGACCCGGGCCGGCGCCAGTCCTGAGCGAAGCACCTCGGAATAGATCTCGCTGAAGTCGTACTCCACACCGTGTCCCTCACCGCCGATCGTGCTGCGGATCGTGGCCATCAACTGAGCCGGATCCTCCGGCAGCGAGGCATACCAGGCGGGGTCGTAGGTGATCAGGTACCCCCGGGGGTTGTCCCGCAGGGCGAGGCTCGGCATCCGTTCGGTGGAGTCCGCTTCGTAGGTCGGTCGGTAGCGCCGATCCGTGCTCACCTGACGCAACACCCGGTAGCGGTTGCGTTCGGTCCAGGGGCGGTACGGGTCACTGGGGATCCACATGGAGCGGGTCCATCGGGTCTGGTAGGCGGCGGGCCTGCCGTCCCGGCCGAGTCGGACACTGCCGGTCACGACCTGGTGCATGCCATCGACCAATCTGGTCTTCTGTACGGCGTTCCAGGAGTCCTGCACCAGCGTGATCTTGAGGTACTGACCCGGCCTCACGACGGGATCGGAGGTGGCCAGGGTGACCTCTGCGGCCCGGTTCAGGACAGCGGCAGCCGAGGCGGGAGGGGCGGTCACATCGTGCCCGTTGATCCGGACCCCGATCACGAAGGTCGCCGCCACCAGTCCGAGGGCGGCTCCCACTGCCCAGCCGCGTCGGTGTCGGCGGACGTTGCGGGTCCGAAGACGTTCCGTGGTGGCGGCCCGCCGGACCGCGGCCCGGGCGCTCAGAGTGGCCTCGGACGCGATGCCGAGGGTGCGATCGTTCAGGTCTCCGGCGCGGCAGAGGGCATCCCAGTCCTCGGCGGAGAGCGGGTCGGGCAGGTCGGTCAGTTCCGGTGCTTGATTCATCGGAGGGCCTCCGTTCGGGTGGCAGGGTCGGGGGTGTCGGTGTCATCCACGTGCTCGGAGCCGGTGGCCAATTCGGTGGCCAGACGACTCCGGGCGCGGTGCAGTCGTGAGCGGGCGGTTCCGGCGGGGATGCCGAGCGCGCCGGCCACTTCGGTAGGGGTCAACTGCTCCCAGGCCACCAGCAGCAACACTTCACGATCGTCCGGACTCAGAGTGCCCAGCGCCGCGTGCAGGGCCGGCCGCATCCCCGAGGCATCGAGGCGTCGGTCGACCGCGGCCCAGTCATCGTGCACGGGTTCGGTACCGGCAGGGGTGTGACCCGAGGCGCGGCGCTGGGCACGAAACCAGCCCAGCAACACGTTGCGGGTGATCCCGAACAGCCAGCCGACCACCTCACCACGGCGGGGGTCGTAAGAGCCGCGGGCCGCGAAGGCCGCCAGCCACACTTCGCAGAGTAGATCGTCGGCCTCGTTCGGTGCCCGACGGCGTAGATAGTCGTGGAGCCGGGTGCCATGCCGTCCGACCAGATCCTCGAAGGCGTTCGGCTCGTGCAGGGACCTGGCCACTAGGTGGTCGTCAGCATCCATCGTGCTCTCCCGTCCGGGCCCGGGATGAGCCCTCAACCAGTTCTTGGTCGGATCGCGGGGCAGCGTTCGCGCGGACCGGGTAGAGATGACCGTACGCGGGGTCCGGCTGGACTCGCCCCGCGATCGGGAGCACTCTGGATCGGTGCCCACCACCCGGTTCCACTTCGACGATTCATGGTCGGTCGCGGCCGCGCCCGACGCCGTGGCCGACTTGGTGGCGGACCTGGCCGGCTACCCGGATTGGTGGCCGCAGGTTCTGGCCGTCGCCGCGGGTGGAGTCGATCGGGCTCGGGTGCTGTGCCACTCCCGATTGCCCTACACACTCGATCTGGTGCTGACCCGACGGCGCCGGGAACCTCCCGTCTTCGAGGTCGAGGTGGCCGGCGACCTGACCGGCTGGGTTCGCATCACCGTTCTCCCGGCGGGCACGGGTGCCCGGCTGCATTTCGAGCAGGAGGTCTGGGTGCGAGGCGCACGAGCAGTGGCCGCCCGCCTGGTACGGCGGCCGTTGGAGTGGAACCACGAGCAGATGATGCTCGGGTTCCGCAACGGCCTCCAAGCCAGACTCGGCCTTCGGCGCCGCACTTGACGGTCAGTGGTGACGATGCGGCAGGTGTGGATGATGCAACACGTTCGAGGCCATGAGAATCCCGCCTCCGATGACGATCAGGACCGCGATCGCGGTGGAGACCATCCAGATGGTTGCTTCTGTGGCTGACATGTGAGCCCTCCGAACTCGACCCCGAATGTGGTGTCGGTCATTCCACGATAACGCGCTCGGAGGTGGGACGGAACCCGCCGGATCTCGTTGCTCCACCGGGCGGTCGTCGCGCAGTTCATCCGTTGACCGTACTCATGTCGCCGTAACGCTCGCCGCGCACGGCGTCGCGAGGTACCGCCGCCTCGAGGGCTGCTAGGTCAGACAGGTCGAGCTCGATCGAGACGGCAGCGACGTTCTCCTCCAGATAACGGACCCGTTTGGTGCCGGGGATCGGAACCAGGTCGTCGCCTTGAGCCAGCACCCACGCCAGCGCCAGCTGGCCCGGGGTGCAGCCCTTCTGTGCGGCCACCGCACCGAGTGCGGCGACTAGTTCCAGGTTCGCGGTCAGTGCGGCACCCTGGAACCGTGGGAAGTAGGCAGACCCTCTCCCGTCGCCCTGCTCGGGCGTGGTCCATTCCTGTTTGCCGGTGAGCAGCCCGCGGCCCAGAGGAGAGTAGGGGACCAGACCGATTCCGAGTTCGCGCAGCGTCGGCAGGATCTCGTCCTCCACGTCGCGGGTGAACAACGAGTATTCGGTCTGAACGGCCGTGATGGGATGCACGGCATCGGCGCGGCGGATGGTCGCGGCGGCGGCCTCGGACAGGCCGAGGTGTCGGACTTTTCCGGCGGTGACCAGTTCGGCCATGGCACCGACGGTCTCCTCGATCGGAACCTGGGGATCGACTCGGTGCTGGTAGTAGAGGTCGATGTGCTCCACACCCAACCGGCTCAGCGAGGCGTCGCAGGCGGCATGCACGTACTCGGGTCGACCGTTCACGCCGAGCCGGGTGCCGTCGGGGAGCCGCTCGATGCCGAACTTGGTGGCCAACTGCACCTGCTCACGATGGCCCGCGATGGCCCGGCCGACCAGCTGCTCGTTGGTGAAGGGGCCGTACATGTCGGAGGTGTCCAGGAAGGTGACGCCGAGATCGAGGGCGCGGTGGATGGTGGCTGTTGCGTCGGTCTCGTCGGCGGTGCCGTAGAACTCGCTCATCCCCATGCAGCCCAGGCCGGTCATCGAGACGGTGAGCGGCGATCGGGAGCCCAGGGTCCGGGTGTTCATTGATGTCATGGAATCAGCCAACGCCTTCGAGTGCGCTCGAAGCAAGGCCGGGTCATCTCGGGTGTCCGACGACGTTCACCACGGTGCCGTCGGGGGAACGGACGAAGAACCGACGCACTCCCCACGCTTCGTCCCGCAGGGGCAGCACGATCTCATAACCGCGCTGTTGCGCCTCGGCGTAGGCGGCGTCCACGTCCTCGGCATGGACCGACAGGGCCGAGTCCTCCGGCGCGGTCGCGTCCCTGGTCACCAGCTGGACGTGGGCTCCGGTGTCGGGGTCGGTGAACCGGGCCACCCAGCCCAGGTTGAACTCCTCGTCGCGCAGTCCCATCCAGTCGGCCCAGAACTCTCGGGCCTGCTCGATGTCATCGACCTGCAGGTTCGTGCTGATCTTCTCCACGCGCATGGTGACAGCCTGCACCTCGATACGCCCAGAGCGAAAGGTCCTTTTCTCTGATCGGACAAGAGAGAAGGCTGTCGTCATGGATCTCTTGGTGTTGGGTGGAACCGCCTTCCTCGGTCGGGCCGTGGCCCGGACGGCGCTGGACACAGGGCATCGGGTGACCTGTCTGGCCCGGGGCAGCAGGCCGGCACCCGAGGGGGTCGAGCTCGTCAGGGGTGATCGCGACGCCGAGGACGGACTGGCAGCCTTGACCGGGCGTGGCTTCGACGCGGTCGTGGACGTCTCCCGCCAGCCCGGACAGGTCAGACGAGCGGTGCGTGATCTCGTGACCGCGCACTGGGTCTTCGTCTCCACCGCGAACGTCTACGCCCGTCAGGACGACCCGGAACGCGATGAGTCGACGCCGTTGCTGGAGCCGCTGGCCTCCGATCAGGCGACCCCGGAACAGTACGGTGCGGCCAAGGTGGCCTGTGAGGACCTGGTTCGGGGGGCTCCTGGGAGCGCGACCGTGGTGCGGTCCGGGTTGATCGGCGGCCCGGGAGACGTCTCGGGTCGGACCGGCTACTACGTGTGGCGGTTCGCTCATCCGACCGGGCCGGACGTCCTGGTGCCCGACGACCTGGACTTCCGGTGCGCCCTCATCGATGTGCGAGACCTGGCGGCCTGGATCGTGCGCTCCGCCGCGCTACGGCTCGACGGCGCCTTCAACGTCGACGGGGAGCCGGTTGCGCTGTCCGAGCACCTCGCGGTCGCCCGGCGCGTGGCCGGTGCCGATCGGATCGACATCCGGCCGGTGTCGCCCGAACTGCTGGCCGAGGCCGGCGTCACCGAGTGGATGGGGCCACGCTCGCTGCCGCTGTGGATCGCCGATCCAGAATGGCGGCACTTCGCCACCATGGGCACCGCCGCTGCCCGTCGCAGTGGCCTCCGCATCCGCTCCCTGACCGAGACCCTGACCGACACCCTGGCCTGGGAGGAGCGGCGCGATTCCCCGCGGGCCGCCGGGCTGAGTGATGAGGACGAGGTGGCTCTCAGGACCAGACTGGCCGGATCGACCTGATCCTCGGGCGTGTTCACGCCGATCTGGGACAGGATCAGTCCCGTGGCCAGACCGTCCGGGCTCTGGTCTCGATCGAGTCGGTGAACTTGCGGATCAGCTCGGTGAAGCGGTCGATGTCGGCGTCATCCCAGTCGCTGAGCACCTTCGTGATCCCGTCCACGTTGGCTCGACGATCCTGTGCCAGTGCCTCGCTCCCGGCTTCGGTCATCCGGAACTTGCGGGCCAGCCCGCCGTCCGGGTCGGCGACTCGTTCCAGGTATCCGGCCTTGGTGAGTGCCGCCGTCTGCCGATTCAGGGTGGAGACGTCGAGCAGCAGCGCGTGACTGAGTTCGCCGATGCTCAGCGGTCCGTCGACGGCTATCCGGGACAGCAGGAGGTACCAACTGCGCTCAAGCACCCGCGCCGCGGCGGGATGGCGTAGCGGGATCAGGTAGCGGGAGAGCAGCAAAGTCTCCAGTTCCAACTGTTCGGGCCGAGTACGTTCCTGGTGCCCGTTCATGCGCCGTCCTCCTCCACTTACCCGACCGTTCTGTGCCAAGCCTAGGGAGAAAGCGGGTGGGGAGCGTCACTCGCTCCCGGCAATGTGCATCATGCACATTCTATGTAGAGTGCATATTTGTGACTCACACGACTCCCTCTCCCGCTCAGACCGGCGGCGCTGCCCCGCAGAAGCGTTCGCACTCGAACGCGATCGTGGTGGTTCTCGCATTCGCCGGGATCACCGCGGCACTCATGCAGACACTGGTGGTGCCGCTCATCCAGGACCTGCCGGATCTGCTGCATACCTCGGCCTCGAACGCCAGCTGGGTGATCACCGCCACGTTGCTCACGGCGGCCGTGGCGACACCGGTCAGTGGCCGGCTCGGTGATCTCTTCGGGAAACGTCAGGTGATGATCGTCTGCTCCGGACTGCTGGTGCTCGGATCCCTGGTGGCGGCGCTGGCGGGCAACGTCGAGACGATGATCATCGGTCGGGGCCTGCAGGGCGCTGCGATGGGCATCGTGCCGCTCGGAATCAGTGCCATGCGCGATCTGCTGCCTACCGAGAAGCTGGGCAGTGCCATCGCGCTGATGAGCGCGTCGATGGGCATCGGTGGGGCGCTGGGCCTGCCGATCGCCGCCGCCGTTGCCGAACACACCGACTGGCGGGTGCTGTTCTGGATGGCCACCGTGCTGGCGGTGCTCGTGGCGGTCCTGATCTTCACCATGGTGCCGGCCACTCCGATCACCGGATCCGGCTCGTTCGACTTCACCGGGGCCATCGGACTGGGCATCGGACTGGTCTGCCTGCTCCTCGGCGTCTCCAAGGGGGGCGACTGGGGTTGGGGTAGTGCCACCACGATCGGGCTACTGGTGGGTGCGGTGCTGATCCTGTTGCTGTGGGGCTGGTTCGAACTGCGGATCAGCGCTCCGCTGGTGGATCTGCGCGTCACCGCGCGGCCGGTGGTGCTGTTCACGAACGCCGCCTCACTGGTGGTCGGCTTCTCCATGTACGCACAGTCGCTGATCCTGCCGCAACTGCTGCAGTCGCCCGCGGAACTGGACTACGGACTCGGTCAGGACATGCTGGCGATGGGCCTGTGGATGGCTCCCGGTGGATTCATGATGATGCTGATGAGTCCGCTCGGCGCCAGGATCTCGCAGGCCAAGGGCCCACGGATCACCCTGATGGTGGGCTCATTGGTGATGGCGTTCGGCTACGTGTTGTCGGTCCTGCTGATGGGTTCGACCTGGGGCATCATGGTCTCGGTGATGGTGATCGCTACCGGGACGGGCTTCGCCTACGGAGCGATGCCGGCGCTGATCATGGGCTCGGTGCCGCTCTCAGAGACCGCTTCGGCGAACTCCTTCAACACCCTGATGCGCTCGGTCGGCACCTCGATCGCGGCGGCCGTAGTGGGGGTGGTGCTGGCCCAGATGCACGTCACCGTGATGGGCCGACAGCTCACCAGTGAGGCCGGATTCCGTACCGGATTGCTGATCGGCGCCGTGGTGGCACTGGTGGCGGCGCTGCTGGCGATGGCCATCCCGAAACGCGCAGCCGATCGGGCCGAGCGACGTATCGAGCACCCGGAGACCGTCGAGGTCTGAGCCGTCGGTTGCCCAGCCCGATCCGGAGCCTCGGGTCGGGCGCCACGGTGGTCGATGCACGAACCGGTGCGTCGCTGAGGCACCATGTGACGTCGGAAAGAGACGTCAACAGTCTGCAACCCTTCAGCAGCAGGGAGTCGCGCGTGGCCGAGATGGTGGGGTCCGAGGAGGTGCTCACTGAAGAGAAGGTGAACGCAGCCTGGGAGGAGGACCCGACCCTCACCCTGCTACGTGGCACCAGTTCTCGGTGGGTGCTGCCGCTGTTCAGCCGACACCTCGAATTCGCGGCCGGTCCGGTGTCGGCCGAGTGGTTCCACGCCCGGATCACCGAGGCCCGTGCCGAGCACCCCGAGTGGGCCGGCGAGGTCTCCCCGGGCGAGCACTGCAAGAACTGGGTCGACAACCGGTGGTTGGTGCGTACCCGTACCCGCGAAGGGGACTCGGCGATCATGTACCGGCTCTCGCCGCATGCCCTGCGTGCGCTGCGGATAGTGCGCGAATTGGTGCGTAGCGAGAACACCGTCTCCGAGGCCAGGCTCGGCTCGATCAGCGACGCGGTCCGCAAGCTCGCCGACATGTCCAACCCGTCTCCCGAGGCGCGGGTGGCTCGGGTCGATGAGCAGATCGAACAGTTGCAGCGGCACCGCGACGACATCGCCGCCGGTCGGGTGCGGGGTGCCACGGCCGAGGAGACCGGTCGGCAGCTCGGCGAGGTGCTGCGACTGACCGAGTCGTTGCCCGAGGACTTCAGGCACCTGGGCGAGATGGTCGAGGCGCGACACCGTGAGGTGACCAGACGGGCGACCGCGGAGAACTTCGGCAAGGGCGAGATCGTCGAGGCGTGGCTGCGGGAGAACGACCTGCTGGACCAGACCCCCGAGGGTCGCGCCTACCGAGGCTTCGCCCAGGCCCTGAGCACGAAGGCGGTGGAGCGGCTGCGGGCCGACATCGACGAGGTGCTCCGCCATGATCTGGCCCTGGGACAGATGACTCCGGCCGCACGGGACAGCCTGGAGGGGCTGGTGTCGGCGCTGCTGGCCGAGGAGCACGTCGTTCAGGAGTCGTATCTGCGCTGGACGGCCTCGCTGCGTCGCTACCTGACTCGTACCGTGTCGGGTCGACACCAGCGCTTGTTGGCCCTGGCCGAGGAGGCACTCGCCGCCGGCCTGGAGTGGTCCGAGATCGAGACGGTCGCCTCCCCGATCCCCGATGTGCTGGGGATCGGACCACTGGGGATGCGGGACATGTCGCAGGTACAGCTGTGGCGAGACCCCGGCGATCGCAGCGTCGAGGTCGTGGTGGAAGCACACGGCGACCCGCTCCCCGAGTCCGAGCGGGCGGCGCTGCGCCTCGGTGTCGGCACTTCGCCGGCGGCCGTGGCCGGAACCGTCAATTCGCTCCTGACGGATCGACCCAGTGCGACCGGGCGCGAGGTCTATGAAGCCACCCCGCTCGAGTTCCGTCGCCTCGGCACTCTGCTCAGCCTGCTCGACCTCGCCGTCGCGCACGGCACCGTCACCGACGCCGAACCGGAGAAGGTCCAGTTGATCACCGCTAACGGCCACACCCTCGAAGTAGGGCTTCCGCACCTCGTGTTCACCACCCCGGTGAACACGAAGGGAGCATCGCGATGAGCGAGGAGACGCCCGAGGTGGCGGGCCCGGTACTCGAGGATGCTCCGGGCGAGCACGACATCGAGTCCCCGAACGAGGATGCATTCGGCGACGCCCGACCCCCCTTGCCACATGACGGTCGGGTGGCGCTGGCCACCTTGATGACCCAGCGCTTCATCACCCGGACCAGGCACCCCCAGGCCTGGGACAACCTGCTGGCCTTCGAGTCCGAGATCCGCGAGCGGCTGGACGACCTCTTTCTGAGTCTGGAGATCGACCTAGACCACGAAGTGGCGTTCAAACGGCAGATCGCCGGGGACGGCGTTCCGGTCCTGCTGCGGCGGGACCGGGCCCTGAGCCGGGATGCGTCGCTGCTGCTGATCCACCTGCGTACCGAACACGCCTACCACGATGTGCTCGACGAGCCGTTGGCCGTGACCCGGGACCAGGTGGCCGACTTCCTGAACCGATTCGGAGACGTCGGCACCCATGATCAGGTGGCCCTGGAACGCCGGGTCGATGCGGCGGTCCGCGCCCTGGAGCTCTACAACCTGGTGGAGCCCGCCGACGAGGCCGGGGATCTGCTGGTGGTCTCCCCGGCTGTGGTCCCCTTGGTGACTCCCGAGGTGCTGGCCCACCTGCGCGATGCCTACCGGGAGGCCTCGGGGCGGGCCTCCGCCGGCCCCGAGGACGTATCGAGCGACGAGGACAGTGACGAGGACGAGGAGAGCCGGCATGACTGAATACGAACTCTCCGGGAGCGACGACGCGATCGTCGACAACCAGTTCCGGATCGAACTCGTTCAGATCCTCAACTGGGGTTCGTATGCGGGCCTGCACCAGATGCCGGTCGGTCATCACGGCACCGCGATCCTGGGCCCCACCGGGATGGGCAAGTCGACGATCCTCGACGCGATGAGCTCGGTGATCATGCCGAACCCCCAGGAGTTCAACCGGGCGGCCCGCGACGACGGTGGCCGCAAGGCCGAACGCACCGTCTACAGCTACGCCCGGGGCAAGACCGACGACGTCAAGAACGCCGGATCGGACTCCACCACCACGCACTACCTGCGTCCGGTGGGCAGCGCCTTCGCTACCGGCGCCGCCATCACCTGGCGCTCCGAGTTGGGTCAGCGGGTCACCGCGGTGCGGGTCGCCTGGGTGGGAGCCGATACCTCCAGCCAGGACGAGCTGAACTCGGCAACCGTCTACCTACTGATCGAAGGGGAGTTCTCGCTCTCCCGGCTCAGCGAGGTCGAACCCAGCAAGGGGACGCGCTCACCGCTCTCGGAGACCGCCCTGCGCGGCCTGGCCGAGGGACCGCACGACCTGGTCACCGGCTCCCAGCCGACCCTGCGCGCCCGACTGTGCCGCCGGCTGGGGATCGGCGGCAGCGAGGAGTCACAGCTCAAGGCGCTCACCCTGTTGCGGCGGGCCCAGGCCTCCAAGGGCATCTTCTCGATCAGTGACCTGTTCAAGGAGTTCGTCCTCAACGAACCGTTGGCGCTGGGCCGATGGGAGACCACGCTGGGTGCCTACCGGGAGGCCTCGGCTCTGTACGACGTGTTCGAGGTCGCTCGCAAACGGCTCGAGATTCTGGCCGACGTGCCCGAGCAGGCCGAGCGATACCGGGCCTCGATGGAGGCGGCCACCGAGAAGCGCAAGCTCTACCGCACCAGCGAGGACGAACCGCATTCCCGTCTGGACCTGTGGCACGCCGAGAAGATCGAGGCCTGGGCCACCTCGCGGATCGAGCAGAACCGGGTCGACCGCGCCGAGACCGAACGCCGACGGGCCGCGTCCGCCGGCCAGGCCAAGGCGGCCCAACAGCGCTGGGAGTCGGCCGCCGATCAGATCGTGGCGTTGGGCGGAGATCGCTCGACCCTGGTCAAGACCCAGTTGGAGGCGGCCCGAGCGGCCTCCGAGCGGGTCGAGTCCGATCGGCGGTCCTTCTCCGGCCGGTTGGCCCAGGTCGGGTTGGGGATGCCCGACTCGGCCGCACAGATGGACGAACTGCTTGCCACGATGCAGGCCAAGCGCGAGCAGCTCATCACCGAGCGCACGCTGGACACCGAGCAGACCCAGCAGCTGGCGGCCCGGGTGGTCGACCTCAACCAGCAGTCGAGTCGCCGCAGCCGAGATCTGGACTCCTTCAAACGCCGCCGCTCCAACGTTCCAGAGGACGCGGATGCCCGGCGTCGTTCGATCGCCGCCGGGGCCGGGGTCCCGGTCGAGAACCTTCGTTACCTGGGGGAACTGGTCGAGGTCGAGCACGAGTATCGCGGCTGGTCGCTGGCCATCGAGCGAGTGCTGGGTGCCACGGCACGCCAGCTACTGGTCGATGTGGACGACTTCGCCAAGGTGCGTCGTCATGTCAATGAGAACGACATGCGCGGCTCGATCACCCTGGTACCGGCCCAGACTGGCACTCAGGCCCGGCGTAAGCCGATCCCGGGCACCGTTCCGGCGATGCTCAGGTTCGACACGACCAGTCCGTTCCATGGCTGGCTGGTCGATGAGCTGGTCGAGGACTCCTCCGTGCTCTGTGTCGAGACCGCGGAGGAACTGGACGCACCCCGCCCGGCTCAGGTGAAGGGGGCGGTGACTCGCAACGGGCTGCGCACTCTGGGCCGCAACCGGGTGGTCAAGGACGATCGTCGTGGGATGGCCTCGTGGATCGGCCTGGACAATTCGATGCGGGTCAGCGAGATCACCGCCGAGATCGAGGACCTGGCCCGGCGGATCGAGGCGGCCAAGCGGGCCTATGACGCGCACCAGCACGGTACCGAGGACCGGCGTCGGGCGATCGACCTGCTCGGGGATCTGGAGCAGACGGACTGGCACAGCATCGATCTCGATCCGCACCGAGTGCGGATCCGGGCGCTGGAGGCCGAGATCGAGGCATTCGCCACCGACGAGCCGGCGATCACCGAACTGTCCAAGCAGATGGAGACCCATGCCGAGGCGCGGGCCAAGGCCGAGGCGGCCATGGAAGCCTGCAATGCCCGGCTCCGCGCATTGGACGAGGGCTGGGGCTCGCTGGTCGAGACCGAGGACGCGGCCAAGGACGTCATCTACGAGGTCGAGCCGCTGACCCAGGCCGAGCGGAGCTTCCTGGGGCAGCTGCCGTTCGCGGCGCCGCACGAGGTCAAGGACGTGGAGCGCTCCCGTCGTGCCGCGCTGGAGGCGATGCGAGAGCAGGCCGCCACCCATGATCTGCAGGTCGAACAGGGCCAACTGCTGCTGGCCCGCACCTTCGAGCGCTACCTGGACTACGACCCGGGCGCCGAGTTCGACGCCTCCGTCGACAGCCTGCCCACGGTCTTGGAGATCCATCGGCAGCTGCTCAACGACGACCTGCCCCGGGCCAAGACCGACTGGTTGGCCAAGGCCGGGGCCTCGATGACGGAGTCCCTGCGGTCCTTGCTGACCCAGATCAGCGATGACGCGCACGTGATCAAGCGCGGGATCCGCCCGATCAACGAGGTGCTGGACGGGATCGAGTTCCGGCGCTCCTCGACCCTGGAGATCGAGGCCCATCTGCAAGAGAACGGGGACCTGCGCGAGTTCCGCAAGGTGCTGGGCAAGCACACCTCTGTGTCGGGTGCGGAGTCCGGCAGTCCCGACGACGCGACGATCGAGAAGCGGTTCTTGGCCCTGCGTCGTGACCTGGCTCGGCTGGATGAGCAGACCCGGGCCGGCGAGGCCTGGCGGCACCGGGTCCTGGATGCTCGTGAGCACGTGGTCTTCCGGGCCATCGAGCACCGTGAGGACGGCTCTCAGGTGGTGCACACGGGCGTTGGAGGCAAGTCCGGTGGTGAGGGCCAGGAACTGATCGCGTTCGTTCTGGGCGCCGCGCTGCGATACCGGCTGGGTGACGGCGTCGGCGGCAAGCCCTCGTACGCCCCGGTGGTGCTCGACGAGGGATTCGTCAAGGCCGACACCGAGTACACCGGCCGGGCACTGGCCGCGCTGCGCGAGCTCGGCTTCCAACTGATCATCGGTGCCCCCCGAGACAAGGTGACCGCCTTCGAGGACTACGTCGACACGGTCGCCTACATCAACCGAGATCCATCCCGGAAGGACGGGGTACGGATCTACTCCCTCAGCATCGAGGAGGCCGTCGCCCTGGAGACCATGGGCGGGGAGATCATCGGCTGAGTACGCGGCGCCGGATGCTGATGCTCTGCTGGCGACGATTGTCCTGAAATCGTAGATTCATGGCCGGTTGAGGGAAGTCAATCCCTGGAACCCCGATGCACACTGGTATCGGGCAGGTCACCGATCCGTCAGGAACGGTGACCGCCGACGGTAAGACCACTAGGACTCGACCTGCGGGGGTTTGGTCGGGATCCACGGGGGAATGTGGTGGAGGAGCCCGGGCCATGGGGGTGGCTCGGGTGGAGCACCACAAACGCGACGAGGCTCGGCCGGATCACGGGGGTGACCGGTCGGGCCTCTCGCCATGTCTCGGGCTCCCTCCGGTACCGAAGTCAGGTACTGAGTGGGAGTCCGGTTGTGACGCGGCGCACTCTCCCAGCAGGATGGGCGTCATGACCGTCACCCTGCCGATCACTCCTGCCGTTCCTCTCGTCGAGAAGTGGGTGGACTTCTACCGTCTCGCCCACGCGCAGCCCGAGCTCAGCAATGCGGAGTTTCGAACCACCGAGATGATCGAGCGGGCCCTGGACGACCTGGGGGTCGAGCATTTCCGGGTGACACCGACCGGTTGTGTCGGGGTGCTGCGCAATGGCGAAGGGCCGGTGATCGCGTTTCGGGCCGACATCGACGGTCTGCCGGTGACCGAGCAGACCGGGTTGTCGTACGCCTCGCGGACCACCGGTGAGTTCAAGGGGGAGAGCGTCGGTGTGATGCATGCGTGCGGACACGACGCGCACTTCAGTGCGTTGCTCGGTGCCGTGGAACATCTGCTCGCGCACCGAGACGCTTGGTCCGGGACCTTGGTCCTGATCTTCCAGCCCGCCGAGGAGGCCGGTAGCGGGGCCGAGGACATGGTGAGCGGCGGTTTGTGGGAGCAGGCGCCCCGTCCCGAGGTGGTACTCGGCCAACATGTCGGCCCGGGGCCGGGCGGTACGGTCGCGCTGCGGGCCGAGAGCGTGCTCAGCCTCTCGGACACGACCACGGTCACGGTGCACGGCGTCCAGTCGCACGGTTCGCGGCCCGACCACTCGGTCGATCCGGTGGTGGCCACGGCACAGGCCATCGTGGCGCTGCAGAGCGTGGTCTCGCGCGAGGTCGAACCGGGGGCCGGGGTGGTGGTGACGGTCGGCACGGTGCGGGCCGGATCGGCGCCCAACATCATCCCCGAATCCGCCGAGTTCACCCTCAATATCCGGACCCCCACTCCCGAGGTCCGGGAGGTGGTGATCACCGCGGTACACCGGATTCTGGACGGGGTCGCGGCCACCACCCGGGCGCGGTTCGAGGTCGAGGAATGGGAGTCCTTCGGGCGCTGTTGGAACGACCCGGTCGAGACCGATCGGGTGATCGGGGCCCTGCGCGGAGCGTTCGGTGAGCCGGGAGTGATGCTGCTGCCGGCACCGGCCACCGGGTCGGAGGACGTGGGTCGGCTCGCGGACTCGATCGGGGTGCCCCTCGTCTACTGGTTCTTCGGCTCCCTGCCTGCCGAGGCCTGGGCCGACGGGATGCCGCCGGTCAACCACTCGCCGCACTTCGCACCCGATGCCACCTTGGCGATGCAGACCGGAATCGCCGGTGCCCTCGCGGTGCTGGCCGATTACCTTCACCGCTGAGGAGGCACTTTCCTGCCGTCTCGCCCCCGGGTGATGAGGCACCTCAGTGCCTCCTCACCGTAGGCTGGGGGCGTGACTCCTGACGAGCGTGACGCCCTCGTGCGGCTGCGTCGGGCCCGGGACCGGATGGACCGGGACTATGCCTCCGGCCTGGACGTGGCCGAGGTGGCTCGGACCGCCTTCATGTCGCCGGCGCACTTCGCCCGGCAGTTCAAGGCCGCCTACGGGGAGACCCCGCACGCCTATCTGATGACGCGGCGCATCGAGCGTGCCGCCTATCTGCTGCGGGGCGGCACGATGAGCGTGACCGAGGTCTGCCTGGCGGTGGGCTGCTCATCACTGGGATCGTTCAGTTCCCGGTTCACGGAGCTGGTCGGGGAGACCCCGAGCTCCTACCGCAATCGGGACCACCGTGCGCTGGACGAGTTGCCCGGCTGCCTGACCCGGGCGATCTCGCGTCCTCGGTGATGGAAACGATGCGGCCCGCGGCGGCGCCAGCGTGGTGCCCATGGTCCTCAGCGACGGCAAGCTGGTGACCTGGGCCGACGTCGATACCACGCAATCGCTGCAGGAGGGCTACCTGCCGATTCCGTCGGTGCAATGGCGGCACCGCGACTTCGACTTGCGCGTCACCGCGTTCGCACGCGGCGACGTGAACCAAGCGCAGATGCTGGTGCGCTACCGGCTCGACAACCCGACTGCCGCGCCGCACGACTACGTGCTCG
>CAYNFY010000018.1:0-53459 GCA_964396585.1 uncultured Nocardioides sp. | reverse complement strand
CGTTGGTGCCACCCGAGATGATCAGGTCCTTCTTGCGGTCCACGATCGAGATGAACCCCTCGTGGTCCCGCACCGCGATGTCACCACAGCTCACGAAGCCGTCGGGCGTGGTGCAGGCCGCGGTGGCCGCCTCGTCGTCCAGGTAGCCGTTCATCAGGTACGGGGAGCGGCTGAAGAGCTCGCCCGGTACCCCCGGTCCTACCTCGTCGTGCTGCTCGTCGACGATGCGCACCTCGGTCAGGTACCACGGGTGGCCCACCGATCCGGGCTTGCTGGACATGTGATGGGGGCGCAGGTTGGTGATGATGCCCGACTCCGTCGAACCGTAGAGCTCGTGGACGGCCCGCCCCGGGAAGACCTCCATCACCCACTGTTTGAGAGGCCAGGGCAGAGCTGCGGCATTGAAGTACAGCGTGTCGAGACTGCTCAGGTCCCGGGCGGTGAGTGCCTCGGGCCCCAGGGCTCGCAGCCCCTGGGCATGGGTGGGCACCAGGAAGGCGGACTGGACCCGGTCGCGTGCGACGAGGTCGAGGAACGCCTGCGGATCCCACTTGCGCAGCATCGAGACGGTGCCACCGGTGAAGACCGGCGCATAGCCGAAGGCGAACCCGGCTCCGTGGTACATCGGGGCGACCGCGGCCGAGACGCGACCGGTGCCGAGGCCCCATTCCAATGCGCTCATGTAGAAGGTCAGGGCGCGGCTGCGGTGAGAGATCTGGACGCCCTTGGGTCGCCCGGTGGTGCCGGAGGTGTAGGCGATGCAGAAGACGTCCTGTTCACCGGACTCCAGGTGTGGGTCGCTGGGTGCCGCGGCTGCCAGTGCCGACTCGTACTCGGGTCCGAGCGTGCTTCCGTCGATGCTCAGGCAGTGCAGCCCGCGGGTGCCGGCTACCTCTCGCACGATGTCGGCCATCGCGTCGTCCAGGACCAGGGCCCGGCACTCGCTGTGGGTCAGGATGTAACCCGCCTCGGTGGCCGTCAGTCGCGGGTTCAACGGCACCATCACCAGTCCCGCCTTGGCGACCCCGGCGGCGATCTCGGGGTACTCCAGGCGGTTGCCCAGCAGTACCCCGACCCGCGATCCGCGAGTGAGCCCGGTGCTCAGGAAGTGCTGGGCCAGGCGGGAGGAACGTTCGTCGAGAGCGGCGAATGCGAGCGTCCGTGGGCCGTCGATGACGGCGGTGCGCGCGGGGGTGCTGGCGGCGAACTCGCGGATCCCGCTGACGATCGTCAACGGGGCGCCGCCGGGCTGGAGGGTCATCTGGTTCTCCTGAGTTGATCGAGGGCTGATCGCGGGGGTTGATCGGAGGGGGGCGCGAGTGACCGAGGAGCGTCACTCCACGGACGAGGGGCCGGGGAACCAGCCGGCGCGCCCGAGCATGGCCGGGGCCTGGGGCAGTTCGAGTCGTTCGCTGATCCAGCTGCCGGTCTCGGCGACGATGCCCGGGTCCACGCCGGTGTCGATCCCGGAGCGGTGCAGCAGGTAGATCAGATCCTCGGTGGCGATATTGCCGGTCGCGCCCGGGGCGAAGGGGCAGCCGCCGATGCCGCCGGCCGAGGCGTCCAGCACGCTCACCCCGGCCTCGACGGCCGCCAGGGCATTGGCGAAGCCGGTGTTGCGGGTGTTGTGGAAGTGGGCGCGCAGGGGGATCTCGGAGTCCAGAGTTCGGAGCCCGGCCACCAGTGCGCGTACCTGAGCGGGAACCCCGACGCCGATGGTGTCGGCGATCGCGAGCTCGTCGGGTCCACCGTCCAGCACTCCCTTGGCCACCTCGAGCACTCGCCCGATTGGCACCTCGCCGTCGAAGGGGCAGCCGAAGGCCGCGGCGATGATCACGCTGGCTTTGACTCCGGCCGTCCGGGCGTCCTCGGCGATCTGCTGCCAGGCGGTGATCTGGGCCTGAGTGTCGGCGCCCTGGTTGCGTAGCGCCAGCCCGTCCGAGGCGACCACGACGGCGGTGATCTCATCACACCCGGCGGCCACGGCCCGGTCGAGGCCCTTGCGGTTGAGTACCAGACCGATCGCGCTCAACCGCGGGTCGCCCACCACCTCGGCCAGTACCGCCTCGGCGTCGGCCATCTGGGGAACTCGGTCGGGGCGCGCGAAGGCGGTCACCTCGAGCCGCCGCAGCCCCGCCTCCAGGCTGCGTCGGACCAACTCGACCTTGGTCCCGGTGTCCAGGAGCTTCTTCTCGTTCTGAAGCCCGTCGCGGGGGGAGACCTCGACGATCTCGATGGCGCCACCCGGCGCCGGTGGCGGCACCGGGCCGCCGATTGCTGGTTCTTGTCGCCCGTTCACTGACCACTCCTCGATCTGTCCCTGTTCTCATCATGATATCGGATATATGATTTGTCCATGGAGAGTCTTGCCCCTGCGCCTGGAGCGCTATCCGGAGTTCGTGTCATCGAGGCCGGCCAATTGCTGGCCGGTCCCTTCGCCGCCACTCTGATGGGTGACCAAGGCGCCGACGTGATCAAGGTCGAGCCGCCGGGTCAAGGGGACCCGATGCGCCAGTGGGGCCGCGATAGCGTAGACGGCGCCTACCTGTGGTGGCCGGTCGTCGGTCGTAACAAACGGTCGGTGACCCTGAACCTGCGTGAGCAGGAGGGCCAGGAGCTCTTCCTGCAACTGGTGGCCCAGGCCGATATTGTGATCGAGAACTTCCGGGCCGGAACCCTGGAGAAGTGGAACCTCAGCTACGAACGGCTGAAGGAGATCAACCCGAAGATCATCCTGGTCCGGGTCAGCGGCTACGGGCAGACCGGGCCGTACTCCTCGCGTGCCGGCTACGGCTCGATCGGTGAGGCGATGGGCGGCCTGCGCTATGTGACCGGTGACCCAGACCGCCAGCCCTCGCGAACCGGGATCTCGATCGGTGACTCGCTGGCCGCCATGCACGCCTGCATCGGTGCGTTGGCCGCGCTACGCCACCGAGATGTCACCGGCGAGGGGCAGGTCGTGGACAGTGCCATCTACGAGGCCGTGCTGGCCATGATGGAGAGCACCATCACCGAGTGGGACGTCCAGAACTATCAGCGGGAGCGGACCGGGGCGATCCTGCCCAATGTCGCGCCCAGCAATGTCTATCCGACCGCCGACGACAGCATGATTCTGATCGCCGCCAACCAGAACTCGGTCTTCGCCCGCCTGGCCGAGCTGATGGGTGAGCCGGACCTGTCCGCTTCCGGCAGTGTCTACGCCGACCACGTCGGACGTGGGGAGCGCCAGCAAGAACTCGACGACCACATCGGTGAGTGGACCGTGCGACACGACGCCGACGTACTGCTTAAGCTGCTGCACGAGGGTGGAGTGCCGGCCGGTCGGATCTACACGGCCAAGGACATGCTGGTGGATCCGCACTTCGAGGCCCGCGACGCGATCGTCCAGGTACCCGACGCCACCTTCGGGCAGTTGCGGATGCAGAACGTGGTGCCCAAGATGTCCGCGACCCCGGGTTCGATCCGGTGGACCGGGCCGGCGCTGGGGGAGCACAACGCCGAGGTCCTGGGCGACCTGCTCGGCCTTGATGAGACCCAACGGGCCGCCCTCATCGAGCGCGGGATCGTCTGAGCCGATGACCGACCAGCAGAGGTCCGAGGACTATGCCTCGGTTGGATTCGCCGGGCGGATCGGAATGGGCGCCGCACCTGCCGTCCTGGTGGTGGACGTCTGTCGGGCCTACCTGGGCTCCGGACCGTTCTCGGATGCGGGCGGCCGGTTCGAGGCCGCTCGGGCCAGCGCCGCCAGGGTCGTCGAGGCGGCCCGCGCAGTAGGGTGTCCGGTCATCTTCACCCGGGTGCTCCTCTCCCCGGACGGGAGGGACGCCGGGTGGTTCGCGGTGAAGGTCCCTGGGTTGACCGCGTTCGAGGCGGGATCGCCGTGGATCGACCCGCCGGACGCCCCCGCCCCGCTGCCGGGTGAGGTGATGGTGACCAAGCAGTACGCCTCGGCGTTCTTCGGTACCTCGCTCGCCTCGACCCTGCGCAGCATGGGGATTGACACCACGCTCACCTTGGGCTTTTCGACCAGTGGTTGCGTACGGGCCACTGCGTTGGACGCATTGCAGCACGGATTCCGGTCCCTGGTGGTCCGTGAGGCGTGCGGTGATCGTGACCAGCAGGTCAACGACGCCAACCTCTTCGACCTTGACGCCAAGTACGCCGACGTCCTGAGCGAGTCCGACGTGCTCGCCCACTTCTCGAAACTCCTGGAGGACCACTCATGACCGAGCTGCGCATCGTTGACCTTGACGCCGACGATCTGACCTGGGGACAGCACGCGATCGCCGGCGCGGAGAGGCCCGCCGGGATCGTGATGCTCCGGATGGACGCTGAGCGGGGCACCCGTAGTTGCGTGGTCGCCTTCCCTGAGGGATGGCGACGCGACGTCACTGGAAATCAGCCCGCCGCGGAGGAGATGGCGGTGCTCTCCGGTGTCGTTACCATGTCTGGGTTGACCTGTAATGAAGGTGAGGTGCTGGTGGTGGAGCCCCGGGCGACCCGCTCGGAGACCTTCGTGACGGGTCGGGCCATCGCCGTGGTGTGGTTCTCGGGCCCCGGCGGGGGCTGGGCGGACGGGGTTGCCCCCGATGCGGGCGCAGCGCAGATCCACACCGCGGATTCCTCGTTCCACCGTGCTGAACGCGACGGACTGGTCGGCACCCTGTCCGGCCACGACGACGTCTCCGGCAGGATCTTCGACGTAGATGTCGAGGTGTTGTGGCCGACACTGCGCATGTGGGCCTTCGTGCCGGCCGGACAGCGCGTCCCAGAGTTCGCCGGGTTCGCCCTGGTGCACACGTACTGAATCCTCCTTCGCCGCTGATGAGGCACTCAAGTGCCTCATCAGCGGCGATCGAGGCGGCAGCTAAGTGCCTCATCAGCGGGGGGTGGTCGCGTGGGCGGCGTCTCCGTCGTAGTCGGTACGGACCTGCCACAGGAACAGAATGGCGATGAACAGCGGCGGCAGTAGCACCAGCATCGCGGTCTCCAGCGAGCCGACCAGATCGGAGGTGGCGCCCACCATCAGTGGCCCGAAGGCACCGCCCAACGTGGTCAGGAACTGCAGGAGGGCGAAACCCATCCCACGATTGCTGGAAGGGACCACATTCGCCGCCGCCGCGGTCAGGTTGGGCATGGCGCCCGCGAAGCCGACACAGGCCAGGGCCACCATCGAGACCCGCAGCGGCACCCCCGGGATCAGTACGGTGCCGGTCAGTCCGAGTGCGCCCACCAGTAGGAACACGATGGAGACCCGGAGTCGCCAGCCGTTGCCATGAGGCCGGTCGCCCAGTCGGCTGCCCAGCAGAATGCCGAGCACGATCCCGGTTCCACCCACACCACCGGCCAGACCGGAGGCGGCGTCGGTGGCCAGGCCCTCGGTGCGCTCCAGGAAGGTCGGCAGCCAGAAGAAGAGCCCGGCCACGCCCAGGGCGAGCATCGCCTGGGCCAGGACCACGCCGCGCAGGGTGCGGATCTTCAGAAGGGCCTGGACGTCCGACCAGATGGACCTCGGTGGGCCGGGTTCGCAGTCGGTTCCGGCCTCGGACTCCGAGAGCCCTTGGCGGAGCCGGTCGATCCGGTCACCCAGACCGCGGATCGGTTCCTTGACGCTCGCCATCAGAAGGGCGATCACGACTCCTGGGACAGCGGCGATGAAGAATACCGCGCGCCAGTCCAGAGCCTCGGCGACGGCGCCACCGATGATGACCCCGGCGGGGAGCCCCATGTAGTACCCGGCCCGCTCCAGGCCGAACGCCTTGCCGCGCCCGCTGTTGGGGTAGTAGTCGGCGATCAGACTCGAGGCGGGAGGGTTGTAGAGCTGCCCGGCGGCACCGATCAGGATGCGGACGATGAAGAACATGGCGAACCCGGTAGCGAGACCGCTGAGAACCGAGAAGACGGACCAGACCAGCACCACGATGACCACGGTGGCCACCCGGGGCGCGCGGTCGGCCAGTCGTCCGGCGGGGAGAAGCAGGATCGCCGCCGCGATACTGGCGGCGGTAGGGATCAGCCCGGCCACCGTGTCGCTGAATCCGAAGTGCTCCTGGATCGCCGGGAGGGCCCCGGCGACCAGGTTGATCTCGACCCGGTCGATGAAGGCCACCAGGGCGATCGCGATCGCCGGCCACCACCCCAGGGGCGCGTCGAGAGAGAGATCGACGCGACGCATCCCACCGCCCCGCACGACGGCGATGTCCACCATGCTGTCAGCGTCGGGATCCTTCCGGTCTGCGTGGCTGGTCGGATCGGTCTGGACGTCCGTCATGGGGACTCCTGTGCTGGGGGGCCATGGTGGGCTACGATTACCACAATCGTACAAGATATATGAAATGAGGAATTGCTGATGGTTCGTGTCGCGGCCGTCCAATATGCGGTGGGTGAAGACGTCGAGGTCAACCTCGCGGTAGCCCTGCGGATGATCGAGCGCGCGGCGGGGGTGGGGGCCCAGGTCGTGGTGCTGCCGGAGTTCGGCAATCACGTGTCCTGGTATGCCGATCGGGAGCACGCCCGTGCCCGGGCGGTGCGGCTGGACGGTCCCTTCGTGAAGGCCCTGTCCGACGCGGCGGAGCGGCACGGGATCCATCTGATGGCCAATTGCACGGTACTTCGCGAGGACGGACGGGTCTCCGGCAGCAACATCCTGTTCGGTCCCGACGGCGAGATCATGGCGACCAGCGACAAGCAGGTGTTGATGGGGTCGGAGCGGGACCATATCGATCCTGCGGTGGAGGCCGCCGATGTCGTGCAGACCTCCTTCGGTCGGGTCGGAATGTACTCGTGCATGGACGGAGTCATCTTCGAGACGCCGCGGATGCTGGCGGTCCAGGGAGCCCAGGTGCTGCTGAACAGCCTGAACTCCTTCGCCCTCGACGAGGCTTCGCTGCACGTCCCGGTCCGGGCCGCCGAGAACAAGGTGTGGGTGGTGGCGGCCAACAAGGTGGGGCCATTGGTCCCGGAGCACAGCATCAGCCAGGTCGCCGCCAAGGTCGGGGTGCCGGTCGATCGGCTGCACGGGGCGGGGGAGAGTCAGATCGTGGCGCCGGACGGCACGGTCGTGGCGATTGCGCCCCGCACCGGCGAGGCCGTCGTGATCGCCGACATCGACGTCGAGGCGGCCGACATGAAGACGCGCCCCGATGGCACTGATGTGCTGTCCTCCCGGCGCCCTGAGCTCTACCGGGCGCTGGCCGAAGCTCCGCACGGTCGCCGGGCCGAGGCCGGTGCCGAGGAGATCCGGGCCGTGGTGCTGAGCCCGGCCGGTGGCGACGATCTGGTCGATCTGCTGGTGGCGGCGATCGGCACCGGCCCGGATCTGGTGGTACTCCCCGAGTTGGCCGCTCACGCCGATGGGCTCGCCGACGCGCTGCCGGACCCGGCGCTGCTGCCGGACGCACTGGTGGCCGCACTGACGGGGACCGACACGCTGGTGGTGACCAGCGCCCTCGACGGGGATGGGGTGCATGTCGGACTGGTGCTCTCTGCCCGAGGTATGGAGGCGGTCCAGCCGCAGCTGCACCGCTGTGAGCGGCACGCTGCGCTCGGGATCGGGCTTGGTCCGGTCGCCGAGTACCCGGTCGTGGTGCACCAGGCGGCCTGGGGCCGGCTGGCCGTCGTGGTGGGTGACGACGCCCTGCAGCCGGAGGTGTTCCGGCTGGCCGCGCTGGCCGATGCGGACGTGGTGGCGGTTCCCTTCAGCGTGGCCGAGGAGCACGACCTCGACCTGCAACTGCTCGAGCGGGCGGCCGAGAACCGGCTCAACGTGGCGGTGGCCTCGCGCCCGCTGGCGGGCGTGGGCGGCGGGACGCTGATTCCGCTGGACGGTGACTTCACGCTGTGGGGCGCGTGGCGCAACCCCTTCGCCGGAGTGATCAGTCGGCCGAATCCGGATCCCGCCGAGAAGTCACTGCATTCCGGCGTGTTGCGGCCGGCCTGTGCGATGAACCGCTTCGTGAGCAAGGGGACCGACGTGGTCGACGGGCGTCCCTGGCGGTTGCTCTCGGGCCTGACGGATCGGGTCTGAGGAGATCGGCGGTCGGCTGAGAGCGGGGCCGCTCTCAGCCGACCGCCACGTCCGCATCGCGAGCGGCGAGCGCCTGCATGAGGGCGGTCTCGGTGCTCTCCAGGTGGGCTACCCAGGCCTGGCGTAGCTCATCGACCTTCCCGTCACGAGCCAGGTCGAGCAGCTGACGGTGCTCATCGATCCGACCTTGTTGGGTCTCGGGCTGGTGGTCGAGGTCGTCCATCAGGAGGTGCAGGTAGCGATCCGATGCCTTCCACAGGAGGTACAGCACCTTGCGGTCGGCCGAGCCGAGCACGTCGGCGAGCATCGCCTCATGGAAGGCGTGGTGCTTGGCGGCGAGTGCCGCGGGCTCCCGCTCTACCTGGACGTATTCGGCCAGTGCATCCTCGGCCTGCTCCAGTCGCTGGGCGGACATCTCCTGACCGGCGCGATTGATCAGATCGCTCTCGACCAGCTTGCGTAACCGGTAGATATTGCGCAGTTCGTCCGGGGTGACCGTGGCGACCAGGGCCGAGCGTCCCGGCCGCAGACTCACCACGCCCTCGCTCTCCAGTCGACGCAACGCCTCGCGCACCGGGATGTGACTGATGTCGAAGCGCGCGCACAGGTCCACGATGGAGACGGTCGAGCCGGGCGCAAGGTCGCCGTTGAGGATCGCGCGGTGTAACTCCTCGGTCACTCGGTCGACCAAGGACTGATGTGCAATCGGACGGACACCTGAGGTGTCCTGCTTCGCTCGACTCATCGTGGCTGCCCCTCGGGAACGGTCGTACCGGTTCTACGTGACGGGCTCCCCGGGAGGGAGTCCAGGGGAATCATATATTCACTCGGCGGAACCGCCTACTCCCCTGCTGCTCACTCTGTGGAGCAGTATCCTTTCTTCCGGCGATCGGATATCGTATATTCTGTGATGAAGGAGGTGGCCCGTGATCGACGCATCGACGTTCCGTGAGGTCATGAGTCAATGGCCGAGCGGGGTCACAGTGGTGACCACCCTGGCCGGTGGTCCGGAACCGCAGGCATGGCATGGCATGACCGCCAGTTCGTTCTCGAGCGTGAGTCTGGACCCGCCGTTGGTCTCGATCTGCCTCAGCAAGACGCTCTGGAGCCATCGGCTGATCAGTCAGGCGAAGGTCTTCGGGATCAACGTTCTGGCCAAGGATCAGATCGAGGTGGGTCGCCGCTTCGCCGGTATGGACGCGGACGTGACTGATCGCTTCGCCGGTGAGTCGTGGACCACGGCCAGTACCGGGGTGCCGCTCCTGAACAGCGCCTTGGGCTGGTTCGACTGCCGCCTGGTGCATGCCTATGACGGTGGAGACCACACGATCTTCGTAGGGGAGGTCATCGCCGGCCATGCGGCCCGTCGATCGGCCCCACTGCTCTTCCACTCCCGTGGCTGGGGGCAGTTCGCGGATGTGCTGCCCGATGTCGCGACCCTGGCCGACGGGGGCCTGGCCCGGCATCTGGGCCACTACCGCTCCGTCGAGTCGGTCGCCAAGGTGGTTCGAGAGGTCGCCGCCGCCGGTGCCAGGGTCAGAATCGCCGACCTCGCCGACGACTCCCTGTTGCCGATGATCGAGGCTCTGGTCGGTGGGCTGCCCCCTGGTAGCACGAGCGCCCTGGTCACCAGCCCGACTCAGATCGGCGCCGTTCTTGCCCGGGGTGTGGAGACCGTCGAGATCGCGGTGGACCCGGCCGGTGAGCAGGCCGTGGAGCGACTGCTGGACGAGATCGGATCGTGTCGGGACCGTACGGCGGTGATCCTGCGGGACCCGTTCCCACCGGAGCGCCTCGACCTGGTGCTCGATGCGGTGCAGCGCCTCGGCAGCGCCGGGGTCGCCGAGATCGGACTGCCCGACCAGCACGGCAGCGCGACCCCGCTCCGCGTACGAGCTCTGCTCCAAGAGGCGGTGCCGATGGCCCGGCCGGTCCCGCTGAGAGTCGGCCTACACGATCGTGACCGACTCGGCCTGGTGAAGGCGCTCACCGCACTCAAGAGCGGGGTACGTCACTTCGACACCACCTTGCTCGGAATGGGTGGCGCCGTCGCCACCGAGGATCTGATCAGGCTTCTCGAGGAGGTCGACGTCAGTACGCCTGTCGACAGTGCGGCACTGGCCGCGCTCGCCGACGGACTGCGTGCCCTCCCCGACCCCGTCAACACCCCCACCAACTCCGCGATCCCCGCCGACCTTGCCGCCGGATCGCGGTCCCCACTCGCCACAGGCGTCGACCTTGACGCACCCCAGACCGTAGGAGCCACCGGATGACCAGCCAGCTCACCGCCGAAATCCTCTTTCCCGACCTCACCCCGGCCGAGCGTGAGCGGGCCGCCCGAGTGGAGTCGGTCCTGCCGATCGTGGCTGCCGCAGCCGAGCAGGCGGACCTCCAGGGAGCACTGCCCGCAGGGCATCTGAAGGTGCTGGGTGACGCTGGCCTGCTGGGACTCGTCGTGCCCGAGGAGTTCGGCGGCCTGGGTGGGGGCCTGCGGGACCTCGTCGCCACCACCTATGCCCTGGGTACGGTCTGCGGGTCCACCGCGTTGGCCTATTTCTTCCACTGCTCCTCCTCCTCGCGAGGGATGCTGCCGCTGGCCGCCCTCGAAGCGGGGCTGTACACCGAGTCCGAGGCGCCGGTGGTGCGAGCCTTCGCCGAGCGGGTGCTGCACTTCATGGGCACCGAGCGCAAGTCGATCGGCAACTTCGCCAGCGAAGCGGTCAAGGCCTCGAACGCCAACGTGCTGATCCGGACCACCGCCACTCGTACCGAGGGCGGCTGGCTGTTGAACGGTGAGAAGTCGTTCGGGTGCTTGTCCGGCTCGGCCGACTACTACCTGGTCACCGCTCGCCGGGACGACGTCGAGGGGATGGATGCGCTCACTCTCTTCCTGGTGCCGCGGGAGACCGCCGGGTCTCGACCCCGGGCGGCCTGGACCGGCCTGGGCATGCGGGCCTCGGACAACAACGGGCTGGTACTTGAGGACTGCTTCGTCCCCGACGAGCTCGCTCTGGCGGTGCCCGGCGCCTTCACCCGGGCGACCCAGATGTCGCGCGGCTCGTGGGTCGGCAACCAGATCGCGATCGCGGCGATCTATGCCGGTGTGGCGCGAGGTGTCTGGGACTACGCGATGATGCGGACCATGTCCGCAACCTTCGCCGACACCGGCAAGCCCATCGCGTCCTCGCCCATGCACCAGGTGATGATCGGGGAGGGCGAACGGCATCTCTCGGAGGCGCACCTGTGGCTCGCCCGCCAGGTCGAGCTGGAGGCGAGCGAGCCGCCTCTGCTTCCCAAGGAGGATGTGGTGGCGAGCTGGAAGCTCGCCAAGGGTGCGATCTGTGAGCACGCCCACGAGGTGGCACTGGTCTCGCTCAAGATGTGCGGCACCTCGGGAGCGCTGATGGGCAACGAGATCGGTCGCGCGGTCCGAGACACCGTGATGGGGCTCGTCCAGGCGTTTCCAGCGGAGCGCGGGAAGCTGGACCTGGCCAAGATGATCGTCGACAAGGAGGGCTGGGCCGGTCTCACCACGACCGACTCCTTCGCCAAGCCGGTGCCCCAGTCCAGGAACGGATCGGTCGCGGCCGCGGGCGCGGCCAGCAATGGCACCGCCGCGGCGGGGGCCGGGGCCCAAGCGTGAGTGACGACGTGAGCGTCGGCATCCGGCGCCGCGCCGAGAGCCCACTCCTGCCGCCCCGCGAACTGGTGGACGGGGTCTGGTCGGCACCGACCGGGCGGCTCGACGTGAACCTGGTCGACCCCTTCACCGGTGACCCGCTGGGCGCCGCGCCGGCCAGCTCGGCCGATGCGGTCGAGCGGGCCGTGCGGGCCGCGGACCGGGTGCACTTGGCCGGGACCTGGGGTGCCTTGGCCCCGGAGCGGCGGGCCGAGGTGCTCGACGCGATCGGAGTGGCACTGGCCGGTGAGGTCTCTCGGATCGCAGCCCTGGAGGCCCGCGCTACCGGTGTGCCGGTGACCCAGACCGGCATCGTCGCGGTCATCGTGCCCGGCGCCTTCCATCTGGCCGCCCAGATGCTGCGCGACGGCATCTTGGTGGAGCACAACACCGGTGAGAACGGCTCGGCCGTCGAGGTACATCGGTTGCCGTTGGGGCCGTCGGTGAGTCTGGTGCCCTGGAACGCACCGGCCCCGATGGCGGCTCACAAGATCGCCAGCTCGCTGGCGGCGGGGGCGCCGAGCCTGTTGAAGCCGAGCGAGTACGCCCCGTGGGGGACCACCGCGGTGGCCGAGGTGGTCGACCGGGTGCTGACCGAACACGGTGCCCCGGCCGGGACCTTCCAACTGCTGCAGGGCGGCGCCTCGGTCGGCGGCGCGCTGGTCAGCGACCCTCGGATCCGGGCGGTCTCCTTCACCGGCGGCCTTGCTGCCGGCCGGGCCATCGCCGGGGTCTGTGCCACCAACTTCACCGCCCTGCAATTGGAGCTCGGGGGGAACAACCCGCTGCTGGTGATGCCGGACGCCGATCCCGAGGTGGCCGCCCGAAGCGCGGTGGACCTGTTGACCACCCTGAACGGTCAGTGGTGCCGGGCACTGGGGCGGCTGATGCTGCCCGAGTCGATGGTCGACGATGTTCTGGCGCGCATCTCAGGCCACCTGGCGGAGTTGGTCGTGGGTGATCCGCTCGATCCCGAGACCGAATTCGGTCCCATCGTGCACCCCGCCCACCGGGAGGCGTTGCGTTCGGTGATCGAGACGCACGTCAGCGCCGGAGGCAAGGCTCACGCCAGCACCGCGATACCCGAGGGGTCCGGCAACTTCCTGGCCCCCACCCTGGTCACCGATGCGCCCGAGGAGGCCTGCCGCGACGAGATCTTCGGTCCCGTCGCCTCGGTGCACACCTATCCGGATGAGGACCTGGATCGGGCTCTGTACCTGGCCAACGCCACCCCCTTCGGGCTGGAGGGCTATGTGGTGGGCGCCGACACCGAGGCCGCCCTGCGGGTGGCCCGTTCGGTTCGGGCCGGTGAGGTCAAGGTCAACGGGTCCACCATCATGAGCCTGCACCTGATGACCCCCCGCCCTGCCTGGGGCCTGTCCGGGATGGGGGAGGAGGGGACTCGCGAGACGATCCGCTTCTTCACCGGCGCCCGGGTGGTCGGGGTCGAGGGCGCGTTCGCGCTGCACCGACGATGAATCCGTCGGGAGGACTCACGGCACCGGCCGGTAAGGCCCCGGCGAGGCTGCGCAGTCTGTTGGGTGGGGACACCGTGGTCCGATTGCCGGGGGTCTTCGATGCGGTCTCGGCCGGTCTGGCAGCAGCCAGTGGGGCAACCGCGGTATGTCTGTCCGGGGCCTGTGTCTCGGCGGTCGATCTGGGGCTGCCGGACCTGGGATTCGTGCACGGCACCGACATCGCTCGGCGCGCCGCCTCTCTGATGCCGAGCCTGGGCGGGGTGCCGTTACTGGCCGATGCCGATACCGGCTACGGCAATGCCCTCCAGGCCCGGCACACCACCCTGGCCTATGCCGCGGCCGGCGTGGCCGGACTGCACCTGGAGGACCAGGTCTCGCCCAAACGGTGCGGACATCTGTCGGGCAAGGACGTGATCGACCTGGCCGAGGCCGCCGCCCGGATCAGGGCCGCGGTCGACGCCGGAACCGGGATCGTGGTGGTGGCCCGCACCGATGCGCTCTCGGTACGGGGCCTGGACGATGTGGTGGCCCGCTGTGTCGCCTTCGCCGAGGTCGGCGCGGATGCGGTGTTCCCCGAAGGGGCGGGTCTGAACGAACTGGCCGCGGTCGACGAGGCGCTCCAGCGGGCCGGTCACCGGATCCCGCTGGTGTGGAACTGCTCGGAGGCGGCCGGACCGGTGCACGACGCGCCCAGCAACGCCGAACTGGTCGAGGTGGGAGTCCGGGCGGTGATCCATCCGGTCTCGGCACTGCTGGCGGCCGCCCGAGCGGTTCGGGAGGTGTACGCGGCCGTGCAGAGCACCGGTTCCGCGGCCGGAACCGCTCGCATGGAATGGAACGAACTCACCGACGTGGTCGGCTTACCGACCCTGTTGGCGACCGAGAACGAGTACGTCGCAGTGCCGGTCGACCGGCCTGCCTCCGCGAAGGGAACTCAGGGGACACGATGAGCAGCACAACTGCGACACACAGCACCGTGGTGGTGGCCGGAGCCGGGGTGGTGGGTCTGAGCGCCGCGCTGGTGATCGCCCGCGCCGGGATCGACGTCACGGTCCTGGAGGCAGGGGACGGCCTGGCTACCGAGTCGCGCGCCTCCACCTTCCACCCGCCGAGTCTGGAGATGCTCGACGAGCTGGGCGTACTCGAGCCGCTGCTGGCGCGAGGCATCGTGTCTACCGGGTTCCAGTACCGGGACCGGTCCACCGGGCCGATCGCGGACCTCGACCTGGGGGCCTTGGCCGACGACACCCGGTTCCCGTTCCGGGTCCAGTGTGAGCAGAGCAAGCTGACCCCGATCCTGTTCGAGGCGTTGCTGGGCATGGCCCATGCCACCGTGCACTTCGGTCACCGGGTCGTAGCGGCCGAGACCGACGGAGCCATGGCCACGGTGCGGACCGATACCGGCGCGGTCTTCACCGCCGACTGGGTGCTCGGCGCCGACGGATCGAACTCCCAGGTTCGCCAGAGCGCCGGGTTCACCTTCGAGGGGATGACCTACCCCGAGCGGTTCCTGGTCGCCTCCACCACCGAGGACCTGGAGCAGGTGCTGCCCGGGATCGCGGCGGTCAACTACGTCTTCGACCCGCACGAGTGGCTGGTCCTGCTGCGCACCCCCGAACACTGGCGGATCCTGTTCCCGACCGACCCGGACAGTCCCGACGAGGTGGAGATCGGCCCGGAGCGGGTGCAGCAGCGGCTGCGCGGAGTGGCCGATCTGGGTCGGGAGTGGCAGGTTCTGCACACCACGCTCTACCGGGTGCACCAGCGGGTCGCGGACACCTTCCGCAAGGGTCGGTTGCTGCTGATGGGCGATGCCGCCCACATCAACAACCCGCTCGGTGGGATGGGCATGAACAGTGGGCTGCATGACGCGGTCCTCGAAGCCGGGGCGCTGGTCGACCTGGTGCAGGGGGCCGGCACCATCGAGGATCTGGACCGGGTCTGTACGGCGCGGCGGCAGGTGGCCCAGTCCTACGTCAAGACGATCACCCACGACAACTGGGAGAGGTTGCGGCAGACCGACCCGGTCGCCCAGGCCGCCTATCACGACGAACTCCGGGCCTTGGCTGCCGATCCGCAGCGGATGCGGGCGCACCTGCTCAACACCTCGATGATCAACTCGCTACGGATCGGCCGTCCGGTGGACATCCGGGTCGGTCAGAACTCCTGATGCAGATCACGCGGGAGAACCCGGCCCGTACCCACGAGGTGGTGGGGAGCATCGCATCAGCCACTCCCGAAGTAGTGGACCGGGTGGTCCGGGCCGCGGCCCGGACCCAGCCCGAGTGGGCCGGTCGGAGCCTGTCGGACCGGGCCCGATCGCTGCTGACGGCAGCCGATGCGGTGGAGCCTGAGGTCGAGGCGATCGCCGAACTGGTGGCTCGGGAGACCGGCAAGGTACTGCCGGATGCTCTGGGCGAGGTCAGGTTCGCGCTGGCGGTGCTGCGGCACTCCGCTGACCGGGCCCCGGAAGTGTTGGCACCGGTCACCACCGACGACGAACGAGGTCGGCTCACGGTGCGGCAGCGGCCCTTCGGGGTCGTCGCCGCGGTCACGCCCTGGAACGCCCCGATCATCCTGACCATGCTCAAGGTGGCTCCGGCCCTGGTGGCCGGGAACGCGATCGTGGTCAAGCCCTCGCCGCTGGCGCCGTTCGGGGTCGAGATGTTGCTGAACGCCATGGCCCGGACCCTGCCCGAGGGACTGCTCGCGGTGACCCAGGGTGATGTCGAGACCGCCACCGCGTTGGTCTCGCACCCGCAGATCGCCCGGGTCGCGTTCACCGGCGGTGACGGCGCCGGACGAGCGATCGCGGCACTCGCCGGGAGCGAGCTGACCCCGAGTGTCCTGGAGCTGGGCGGCAACGACGCCGCGATCCTGCTGCCGGACGTCGACCTGGACCCAGCGGCCGCTGAGCGTCTGGTGATGGCTGCCTTCGCGACGAGCGGGCAGGTCTGTATGGCGGTCAAACGTCTCTTCGTACACCGTTCGCGTCTCGATGAGGTGGTCGCGGAGCTGGTGGCGGCGGCCGAGCGGGTGCTGTGTCTGGGGGATCCGATGCATGCGGGCAGCACGATGGGGCCGGTAGTGAGTGCAACCGCGCGGGACCGGCTCGAACGGTTGTTGGACGCGGCCCGGAGCAGCGGGGGAACGGTGCTCGACATCGGACGCCTCGACTCCGATACCGACCTGACTCACGGGCACTACGTGCGACCTGCCCTGGTCCTGGGGCTGAGTGACGAACATCCATTGGTCGCGGACGAGCAGTTCGGCCCGTTGCTGCCGGTGCTCGCCTTCGACACCGTCGAGGAGGTGGTGGCCCGGGCGAATGCCACCGACCTGGGGCTGGCTGCCTCGGTCTGGTCCCAGAACGAGGAGCAGGCCTTCGCGGTGGCCGACCGGCTCGATGCCGGATTCACCTTCATCAATACCCACAATCGCACCGGCATGACTCTGCGGGCACCGTTCGGTGGGGTCAAGAACTCCGGGTGGGGGCGTGAGTACGGTGATGAGGGGCTTGCCGAGTATGCCCAGCCCTGTGTCACCCACCTCCCGGCAGCGTTCCGCGTCGGCGGCTCGGGGTCGGCTGCGAACGCCTATCCCGTTGGGTGAGAATTTCCGTGGAGTGTGCGCTGGATCACCAGAAGATAAGATATATTATTTCCGTCAGAGTGGTTCTCGGGAATTCTCAGGAGGGTGACGCATGAGTGAGCGTCAGCGAGCGAATCAGTCAACACGGTGTGGTCGTGCCTCACGCGCGCACGGAGCGAAGCGAGTACGCCGATGAGCTCGAACCTCAAGTCCGTGCAGGAGTACTTCGATGAGGCCGGCCCCACCGACGTCACGGCGCTGTTCGCGGACTGGAAGGGGCTGACCGACCGCCTCGCGGCCAAGGTTCACAACCATTTCGAACTGGAGCGCGACCCTTCCAGTGAGGAGTTCGAGGCGTTCTCCTCCGAGAACGGTCCCTCCGGAAGCGTGCACGCCTATGCCGGGCCCGAGATCGACTGGATGATCCATTCCCATATGGAGAACGCGGCCCTGGGCTTCGTGAACGTGCACCTCACGATCTGGCTCGGCCCCCAGGTCCGGGTGCCGCACTTCGGGATGGCACTGGGGGCCTTCCCCCAGGGCTGGCTCTTCCTGGACTCGGTGGCGCGGTCGAACCTGATGGTCGATACCGACTCCTACGACAAGTACTACGGCCCGCTCAACGAGGAGTGGGAGCAGATCCAGGCCCAGAACGAGTGGCTCGAACCGTTCGTGAGTCGCAGCGCCTTCGTGCGGGCCAGCCTGTCGCCGACCGCCTACTGCTTCATGGGTCCGGCGGACCAGCGGATGACGACTCTGGTCGGTGACCTGGCCGAACGTCAGCTGGATCGCTGGCTGCAGTGGGTCGACGAGGCCGAACGGGTGCCGCTCGAGGAACAGGCCGAACTGGCCGCCGCGGACGAGGCGACCCGGCGCAATATCGCCGAGCGCGACCCGGCCAACGAGATGGGTGACCGATTCTTCGGTGAAGAGATGACCCAGCGTCTGATCCGCACCCTGTGGGGTGGGGACCGAGTACTCCCTCGCTCGCACCAGCGTTGAGCGGGCACCTATGAACCTTGCTGAAGCGGGCGCCATGCCGACCGGTACCACCCCCGTACGTACCCACCGAAGTGCCGTGCGGGTACCGGGCGCCGAAGCGCCGTACGACACCCTGCACGTGACGATCCGTTACCCGGCCCTGCCGGCTGGTGACGATCTCGAGCGGATGAGCGGCATGCTCCGCGCCGACGGCTCCGGTGCCCCGTACCCGGTCGTCGTGGTGCTGCCGGGCATCAATGTCGCCTCATCGGGATATCTCGATCTGGCGGTGGCGATGGTCGAGGCCGGTCTGGTCGTCCTCACCTATGACTGGGTGGGTCTGCTGTTCCCCGGTCAGTACGGGCTCACCCCGGGTGTGGACCTGGCCGCGGTCGGACCCCAGAGTTACGGGTCCGGTCCGACCACGCCTGCCCTGGGTCCGGTACTCGAGGCCCTTGAGGCGGCCCAGCAGACCGGCCCGCTGGCGGGACTACTCGACCTCGAACGGATCGGGCTGTTCGGTCACTCGGCCGGAGGCACCGTCGCGCTGCAGTCGACGCATCCGGATTGGTTCGCTCAGGTCCGGGCGGTGGCGACCTACGGCGCCCACACGATGGCCTCGGCCCAGTTGGGCTTCGAACCGGGCACCCTGCTCGCCTCGCCGGCCGAGGTTCCGGTGCTGCTGGTGGCGGGCTCGCAGGACGGAGTGGTCGCGGCCAGCGCCATCCGGTACGGCGAGAGCGCCCATGCCCCGGGCCATGACCCGATCCGGCGCACCTGGCTGGAGGCTCTGGCACCCGGTATCCCGGCGTTCCTAGCCACTCTGCACGGTGCCGGTCACATGCTTCCTGCCGCCCCTGAGGACCCGACCTCGGCCCGAGGGTTCCTGGAGGAACCGCCGAGTGCGGACCCCGACCACCTTCGCCCGGTGCTCGCTGACCTGTTGAGCACCTTCTTCGTGGCCACCCTGAGCCACGGAGACATCGAGAAAACCCTTGCGCGCTGGGCCGACCAGCCGCACCCCGATTCCGTCGAGATCCTTCGTCGCTAGGAGAAGCCATGTTCAAGAACTTCTGGTATGCCGTGGAGTTCAGCAAGGACGTCGTTGCCGCAAAGCCCAAGAAGATCAAAATCCTGGGCCAGCAGTTGGTGCTCTACCGCAAGAGCAGCGACGGCTCGATCGTTGCGCTCTCCGACTTGTGCGTGCACCGCGGTGCGGCATTGTCCGGTGGTGAGATCAAGGGCGACTGCATCGTGTGTCCCTACCACGGTTGGGAATACAACGGTGGTGGCGAAGTGATGAAGATCCCCGCCCACCCCGAGCGAGGCATCCCGCGAAAGGCGCGCGTGGACTCCTACCCAGTGGTCGAGAAGTACTCCTTCGTCTGGGTCTTCATGGGTGACCTGCCCGAGGATGAGCGTCCCCCGATCCCCGACTGGTCGGCGATCGATGACACCGTCAATTACCGGGCCGTCAGCGGCTCCTTCCTCTGGAACTCCAACTACGAGCGAATCCTGGAGAACGGCGTAGACGTTGCGCATACGCCGTTTGTGCACGGTGGGGTCTTTGGCAACCGTGAGAAGCCAGAGATGCCTGAGTTCGAGACCGAGGAATCGGAGTGGCACTGCAAGGCCACGGTAACCTTGCACCCGCCGCGGTCCAAGGGCCTGTGGGGTCTCATCAACCCCAACAAGCAGTCGCTCGCCGAGCGGCCGCCGGTTGAGGTGTCGACCACCTGGTTCCTGCCCAATATGGTGCTGATCGAGGTCAACACACCGATGGGTCCGATGAAGATCTTCGACACCAACATCCCGATCGATGAAGAGACCACGCTGGTCAAATACGTCGCGCTGCGTGGCTTCTTCAAGGGAGTCTGGGCCGATGTCGACGCCAGGCGCCGGATCGTCAAGGTCCTGAAAGAAGACCGAGGCATTGTCGACGCGGTGCGTCCAGAACTGCTGCCCTTTGACCTCTCGGCCGAACTGCACGTCAAGAGTGACTACAACGCGGTGTTGTATCGCCGTCGGCGCCAAGAACTCATCGACAAGGGCTGGAGCGTCGAGGGCAACACGATCGTCGGTGAGGGGCCGGCCCGGGTCGAGGCCCGCGTCATCCCGTCGCCGATCCGCAAGGAATCACCGGAGTTGGCCAGCGCGTGGAACTTCAAGGAGGTGCGCAGCCGTCAAATTCTTCAGAACCAAGGCGAGCCGCTGCGTAAGGAGCACCGCTTAGTGCACGACGACCCGACGGGCGAAGCGGCCGAAACTGCGGCTGACCCGAAGAAGACGAAGGAAGTACAGGCATGAGCCTTCCCGAGAACCTGTGCGTCTCCACGCTTGAGGCGATCGTCAAGCGGACCAACCTGACCGAGATCACCGGCGCTGACGGCGGGCCCTTCAAGGTACTGGCCTCGACCATGGGTCCGGACCCGGTCGGCAAGGTACGCATCTTCAGCGGTGATCGGGTCGCCAAGGCGGTCTATGTCGGCATCGTGGTGCCCCAGATCGGTCTGGACAGTCACATGGTGTTCGCCTTCATGCCGGAAGGCAGCCCGGTGCCGCACTTCACCCTGGACTCGGTCGCAGCGGGCGGGTACTTCGCCTTCCACCTGGACCTGATCCAGCGAGCCGACGTGGGTACCCACATGGTCTACAACGACTGGGCCCACACGCCGTTGACCGAGACCTTCTCCCAGGTGCTGGCCGCCGAGGGGATCAGCAAGGCTGAACTGGAACCGCGTCAGCTTGCGGTGATGTCACCGTGGATGCTGGCCAATCGGGCCACCGAAGAGGCATTCGCAGGCTTGGACGCACCGGTGGCCGCCTACCGCGATCACTGGTTCTCGTTGGTCGAGGGGAATGTGCCGGCCGAGGTGACCGCCGACCTGGCCGACACCGACCTGGTTGCCCGGGACGGCCGCAACCGGTCGCTGCTGTTCAGCCCCGACGTTGACAAGGTGTGGGCCCAGATCTCGCGCCTGATCACCGAAGAGGTCGCCGAGCAGATCCGGGCCCAACTCGTCTCGAATGAGCTGCCCGGATGAGCGCGGAGGTCGAGACAAGCGAGTGGCAGAAGCGGATCGAGGGGGAGTGGCACGGTATCCCGGGGCTCTTCGACGCCCAGGGCAATCACGTCGGGTTCGAGTACATCGCCCGCGCCAGCGAGGTGACCGAAGAGGGCGCCCGCTATTGGATGGACTCGAAGCTCTCGGGCGCCGGCCCGCTGCGTAATCGGTTCGAGTTGGGTGCACAGTTCGACTTCGGGGTGGTGGACTCGGACGAGAACCGGGTCTACACCGGACCGGACTTCTTCGGAACCGGACAGCCGTACGGCAATTTCGTCGAGGCCAACTATTACTCCCCGGGCTGGCAGGCCGACCTGCGTACCTGGAACCAGGTACTGGCCGACGGCGAGACCCAGGTCTACTCCTCGGTACTGCACGACGGCTGGGCGGTCTGCGCGGTCTTCAACGGTGTCTACAAGCGCACCACCGACCGCGAGACCAACCCCGAGACCCAGCGAATCGTCGATGAGTGGCGAGCCCTGGAACTCGAACGTGGTCCCAAGCCGCAGGTGCTGCCCACCAAACAGGCCGGTACCTGGAGCGGAAGCCTGTTCCTCAACGACGCCGACCAGGTCACCCAGGGCACGGTCGAGGTGCGCATCGAGCACACCCCGACCTCGCTGCGATCCGCTCGGCACTCGGTCACCTGGACCGGCGGGCTGGAGCGGTCCTACACCTTCGATCGGTACCGGGACGGTGCCCGCACCATGTACGAGGGCCCCGAGGTATGGGGTAACGCCATCTCGTACGGGCGGGCGCTGTTCACCACCCAGCACCTGATGGGTGCCGACAACACCGGCGTCGAGAAGATCCGGGGCCGGGAGTTCCTGATCGACCCCGACACTCGGGAGCTGGCGATCGTCTGGCAGCTACTTTCCGGCGAGACCACCACGCACTGGGTGCACGGGTCGCTGGCCTGGGAGCCCAGATGAGTGGCTCGCAGAGCGCTCGGGTCGTCGTCGTGACCGGCGGGACCCGTGGGATCGGCCTCGGCCTGGCCCGTGAGTTCCTCGGGCACGGCTGCCAGGTAGTGATCTGTGGTCGCTCCGACGTTGCAGTCGAGAAGGCACTGGCCGACTTGGGCTCCGATCGGGCTGCTGGTCTGGCCACCGACGTAACGGACCGGGCCTCGGTCCAGCGGTTGTGGGATTACGCGGTGACCACGTTCGGTCGGGTCGACGTCTGGGTGAACAACGCCGGAATCTCGGCCCCCAAGGCGGCGGTCATCGAATCCGAGCCGAAGGTGCTGACCGATGTCTTCGCGGTCAACGTCTCCGGTGTCCACAACGGCTGCGCGGTGGCCGCCCAGGGGATGGCCGCCCAGGCCGACGGCGGCTGGGTGTGGAATATGGAGGGCTTCGGCTCCGATGGCCGGATCCAACACGGGATCGGCGTCTACGGCGCCTCCAAGCGCGCGGTGCGTTACCTCACCGAGGCTCTGGTCAAGGAACACCGGAACGGCCCGGTGAAGTTCGGCTTCCTCTCACCGGGGATCGTGGTGACCGACCTGCTGGTGGGTGACTACGCCGGTGACCCCGAAGGGTTCACGAAGGCGAAGAAGGTCTTCAACATCCTGGGTGACACCGTCGAGACGGTGACCCCGTTCCTGGCCACCAACGTGCTCGCGGCGAAGAAGAACGGTGCCCGGGTCGCCTGGCTCACCAACGGCAAGGCCGCCCGCCGGTTCATGACCGCCGGGTTCAACAAGCGCGATCTCTTCGCTGAGGTGGGCTGATGCTGGTCGCTGCCATCGATGTCTGCACCGAGTACAAGGTGCCGTTGGCGATCGAGGACTTCGTACCGGTGATCTTGGCCGGGGCGGCACTCGTGGTGCTGGCCGGAGCCGTCCGGGTCCGGGTGCAGCGGGCCTACGGAGTCGCGTTGGCGGGTGGCCTGGTGGTGACCCTCGGCGGGTTGGGCAAGGCCGTCTGGAAGCTGTTGGTGGCCAGCGACTGCCGGGTCTACCCGCTGCTGGAGAACCTGCTGTTCCCGTGCCTGGCTCTGGGCTTCGCGGCCGTCGCCTGGGCGGCGATGAGCATGGTCAAGGGACGGGCGGTCGCGCCCTGGTTCTATGTGGCCTTCCCATTCGCCGCCGGCGTCGGGTCCGCCTGGATGAGCATGTCGGCCGGTACCTACCAGAACTGGCCGCTGCTGATCGCCGCGGCGGTGGGTGCTTCGGTGCTGGGCATCACGCTGGCGGTTGCCGCCTTCCGGGCCGGTAAGAAGTCGGTCGGGTATCTCTTCGTGGTCTACACCCTGGGCACGAACATCCTGCCGCCGCTGGCGGCCCAGCCCGACCAGTCCGCTGCCCTGCAATGGGGAGAGCAGCTGACCAACTCGGCGGTCCAGCTCTGCTTCCTGCTGGGTGCCCTGTGGATGCGCGATCACATGACCCGGACGATGGCCCGGGAGGCCGCCGTCTCGACAGGAGCTTCAGTATGAGTGCGGATCGCCTCGGCTACCGCCGCAAGTTCGGCGTGATCGCCCCGAGCACCAACACCATCGTCCAACCCGAGTTCGACATGATGCGGGTTCCCGGCGTCACCTCCCATTACGGCCGGATCCTGATCCGGGACGGACGGATCGCCGACGACGAGGGCATGCAGAATCTGCTGGTCCAGATCCGGGCCGCGATGGCGGACTGTGTCGAGGGCGTGATGACCATGGAGCCCGACTACCTGGTGATGGGGATGAGCGCCGAGACCTTCTGGGACGGGGTGGAGGGCAACCGCCAGTTCGTCCAGCAGATCAAGGAGCTGTCCGGTGGACTGGGGGTGGCCACCGGTGCCGAGGCCTGTGAGCGGGCGCTGCACCTGTTCGGTGCGAAGAAGATCGCGGTGGTCACCCCCTACACCCCGATCGGTGACGCCAACGTGCGGTCCTTCTTCACCGAGCTCGGCTTCGAGGTCGGCCAGATCAAGGGGTTGTGCGTCAACAGTGCGGTGGAGATCGCCCAGGTCTCCGAGAAGACCCTGCGCGAGTCGCTGATCGAGATCAACGACTCCGACGTCGACGCGATCGTCCAGTGCGGCACCAATCTATGCATGACGGAATTGGCCGACGAGGCTGAGCGGTGGCTCGACAAGCCGGTGATCGCGATCAATGCCGCCACCTGGTGGATGGCTCTGCGCGAGAACGGCATCGAGGACCAATTGCACGGATACGGCACCCTGCTGCGCGAGCACTGAACCACCGGCGCGGACCCTGCGTCGCCGTCATCGAGACCGAACAGCGGATCTGACCTCGTCGTACTCGCCCTTGCTCAACAGGCCCTCGGCGTAGGCCGCGGTGAGCTGGTCCCAGGTGCCGGGGAGATAGCCGTCGGAGCCGTCGGGAGCACCCTCTCCGAAGGTATAGGTGAACTTCTTGAGCCGCTCGATCATGGTGACGCGGAGCGAGGTGGTGTCCCCGGCGTGGTCGCAGGCAACGAACGCGTTCAGGACGATCTCTTCGGGGGTCTCCTCGAGCGCATTGGTGTCGGCGCGCAGATCGAGGAGTCGCAGTATGCGGTGAATGCGTGGCTGGGTGGTGCCGAGGCGTTCGGCGATGGCGCGCTGGGACAGGCCCTTGTCTGCGAGGATGGCGACGTCGCGGATCTCCTCGATGCGGTTGAGGCGCTCTTGGGCGGTGCGCATGAGGGCGCGCCGCGCGATGGCGGTGTCATCGTGTGCGGTGCGGTCGAGAACGCTCATGAGTCGTCACTTCCTTCCTGATTCACAGCGTATCAGAGGAGCGATACGAGTCGTATCGACGTGGGTCAACGCTGAAGTGATCACGTGCGACACCTGTCACTGGTTCACCGGGAGATCAGGATCTCGTCGAACGGGAGTACGGGCTCGACCTGGGGAAACGCGAAGGTGAGCAGTGCCCAGCACGCCACCAGAGCGAGCGCCAGACACTGAACGGCCTTCGCCCAGCGTGGTCCGGGGAGGACGCGCCACAGTGCTGCGTACATCTCAGCCTCTCTCGATCGGGGTGCTCAGGACAGGATCTCAGGCGGCCCGGCATCGGCCGAACGACGTTGTACCAGTGAGGCGCCGACGACCAGGCGTTCACTGCTCGACCACCGAGGGTTGCAGGTGACCAGGGTTAGGGTCCGGGCAGAAGGCTTGAGGCCAGGGTGTCCGGCGACCGGTTCGATCACCTCCACCGCGCTCGGCGCCAGGATCCGGTTCCAGGTGACCTGGTAGACGAGCCAGTGCTTCCCGGTCTCGACCACGATCTGGTCGCCCACCTGCACCTGATCCAGATGGGCGAAAGGCTCGCCGTGGGTGGCCCGGTGGCCGGCCACCGCGAAGTTGCCGATCTGTCCGGGTAGCGCGGTGTGCGGGAAGTGGCCGGGTCCCTTGGCCAGGTCGGCATCATCGACCCCCTCCACCACGACCCATTCCCAGTCCCGACCCAGGCGGGGGATGTGCAGAACCGCGACACCGTCCCCGGCGCTCGGGCGAGGAGTGGTGGAGGTGGTGCTATCCCGCTCGGCGCTCGCCCGGAACGAACTGAGTAAGTGGTTCTGCGCGAGCGAGGTCTGGTGGTTGGTCCACACCAACAGGTAGAAGGCGAACAGGAGCAGCACGGCACCACAGGTGAGAGTAATCTCCGCGACTGTTCGTATGGTGACACGCATCACTCTAGGCACTACCTGATCCACCTAAACAATATATCATCTCGGATACCTCGATCTTAGCCTTCAGGAGGAATCTGAATGGGTGCGCGAAGCCGGGCCACGGCCGCCTTTCTACTGGCGATGCTGCCTGCCTCGGTCGGACTCGGTGCCAGTGTGGCCGATGCTGCCAGCTCGACGACGATCGTGCCCGCGGGTGGCTGCTGGCGCTATGTGCCCGACCCCTCTCCCGAGTCGAGGATCGACGCACCCGGCGTGCAGGATCTCTCCACCGAACTCGAGCCATGGTCCGCAGACCCGGAACAGGACGCCGGGCTGACCCTGACGACGGCGGGTGCGACCGGTCCCGGTGTCCGCACGGTATCCGTGACGTTCGACCGGGGTCTGGTCCTGCACGCGGACGCGGCCGTCGAGGGGACCGCTCACGCGCTGCTGATCGACCCCGACGCTGTCGATCCGCTGGAGCCGCCGTTGGATGTCACCGCGCCGCTGTCCCTCGGCCCGGGTGAGCCGATCGACGAACTGGCCCTGACCGGAGAGATCCCCTTCATCGGGGCGGGTACTCATCGACTGCAACTGCTCGGGTTGTGGTTCGACCTTCCCGACGCTGCCCCCGAAGGCGTGCGCATCGCCTGCAACGCTCAGGAGCAGGGAGAGGTCGGTGCCGAGGCGGTGAATCCGAGCACGCAGCCGGTGGCCACCTCGGCGGAGACCACCTGGTCGACCTTCGCGTCGACCTCGCTGAGCATTACCGACATTCGCGGGCAGACGGTGACCGATCAGGCGCGGATCGGTGACACGATCCAGGGCCGGGTCCAGGGGCTGGACTCGGAATCGACGGTGACCGCTCGGCTGTGCACCACCTCGACCACGACGTGTGCCACCGCGGTGGTGAGCGTCGACGCCGCCGGGATCGGTGAGTTCGAGCTGGTCCTGCCCGACGGCATCCCGCCGGGTACGGGGGAACTGAGCGTTCTCTCTGATGTCGAGGATGCCGTGGCGGTGGCCCCGCTCCCGTTCACGGTGCTCGGCACGCCGACCATGACGATGACTGAGAAGCAGACCGAGAACGGCGTGGTGGCCACGGTGATCGGCACCTGGTGGGACCCCGGCGCCACGGTCGCCCTGCAGCCGATGGCGGGCGATGCCGTCGGCAGCGACACGGCTCTGGAGGTGAGGGTGGACGGGGGCGGCAGCTTCTTCGCCACGCTCACGCTGACCGACGAGGCCCTCACCGCGTTGCGTGCCACCCAGGAGCGGGAGGGAGCCGCGAGCGCCCTGGTGCAGAGCACGGCGCTCACGTTGGTCCCCGATGCCTCGGGTGGCGGGCAGGACCCGGGCGAGACTCAGGATCCGGGCGAGACTCAGGACCCGGGAGACGCCCAGGACCCCGGCGATGCGGGCGATACCGGCGACACGGGCTCGAGCGATCTTCCGGCGGGGGACTCGGTCGCTCCGGCGGTGCCGCCGAGTGTCGACATTCCGCTTCCGGATGATCTGGCAATCGACCGGGTGGGTCCGCCGAGCAGCGCCGATCCGGCGGCCTCGGAGCTGCAGGTCAGTGAGGCCCGGCTCGAGGGCGCCGCGGGGTTGGGGGAGCTCTTCGGCGGCAGGATCGTGCGGGAGGTGGTCTTCCTCGTCCGGAATGTCGGAGTGAATCCGGTGGTCGACCCCGTGGTCCGGGTCGGCGTCGGGCGCTCCGACGAGGTGGAACCGGTGCTGGTCGACTCGAATCTGGGCACCTTGGCGCCAGGGGCCGCGACCGCGGTGTCGGTACGGGTCGAGTTGCCGGTGGCCTCGCTGGGCACCTTCCGGGTGCTGGGCCAGGTGGGAGACGTCAGTGCTCCTCAGTTCGACCTGAAGCTGACCGCTGTCCCGTGGGGGCTGATCGCGCTCAACGTGCTGGCAGCGGTGGCTCTGGCGCTGGCCGTGCGGCATCGACTGCGTCGCAATCGCCCACCGCTCGGTGGGGGTGGCATCGCCGATGCGGCGGCTGAGAACGGTGCCTCGGTGATCGACCTGACGGCCCTGGATCGGTGGCTGGGCGATGGCCGTTCAGCAGGATCCGAGAGGGCATCGGTGGCGGAGGTCTCCGGGTCCGATTCGATCGTCGACCTCGAGGCCGCGGACGCCTGGTGGTCTCGGCACGCAAACAAGGTGTCGTGACTCACAGAGAAATCATATATTCTATCTACAACGACGTAGTGGTGGATTGAGGAGCGCAGGTGGATCGACAGAACTCGACCAAGCCGAGGAGCAGCTGGCGGGACCCGTCCTTCGCGCTGCGGTCCGCCGCGCTGACGGCGGGGCTCGTGCTGGCCCTGGTCGGTTGCGGCTCGCTGATGCCAGGAGGGAACGTGAGCCTCCAGACAGCGGCAGAGGCCGATGGCCCGGGAGTCACCGCTGACTCGGTGAAGGTCGTCTTCGTGGCGACCGATCTGGACGCGGTTCAGAAGCAGACCGGGTTCAAGACGGAGTCGGTCGGTGATCAGAAGGCTCAGATCAAGGCGTTGGAGAGCTGGGTCAACGAGAACGGTGGCCTGGGCGGCCGGCAGATGAAGGCGGTCTACCGGGTCTATGACGCGGTGACCGACTCACCGGCTTCCGAAGAGCAGCTATGCAACCAGATCACCCAGGATGACAAGGCCTTCGCAGTGGTCTTGACCGGGCAGTACCAGCCCAACGCGCGTCCCTGCTACGCGCAACGCAACACGCTGATGCTCGATGCGGCCCTGATGGCTCAGGACACGGAGTACTACAAGAGTCTCTACCCGTATCTGTGGACCGCGAGCTTCCCCGAGTACGGCGTCTTCGTCGAGAGCCTGATCAAGACCCTCGAGGAGGGTGATTTCTTCGGCGGCGCCAAGAAGGTCGGACTGATCGCCGCGGACAACGAGGTGAACCGACGAGTCGCCCAGAACCAGGCCGTGCGGCTGCTGAAGAAGATGGGCGTCGAGCCCACCGTGGCCTGGATCGACACCACCGACATCGCAACCCTGACCACCGGACTCACCCAGGCGACCACAACCTTCCAAGGCCGCAAGATCAAGCACGTGATGTTCCTCGGCGGCTCACGAATGGCCGCCATGTTCGCCGCCTCCGCCGGGACCACCGGGTACAAGGCCCGGTTGGCGATGTCGAGCTTCGACAACCCCAGCTACTTCGTGAACAACCCGGAGATGATCCCCGAGGGCGTGACCCACGGCATGTACGGCGTCGGCTTCCACCCGCCGCAAGAGGTCAAGTCCGACGTGATGGCCTTCCCGAACAAGCAGGAGAAGGCCTGTACCGAGATCTACGCCGAGTCCGACGTGGAGTTCGGGTCGCGCGAGAGCGCCAGAGTGGCGCTGCCCTACTGCGACGCGGCGCGGCTGCTCAAGATCGGGGCCGACGGCCTGAAGGGCAACTTCAACGCCGCCACCTGGGCGAAGGCCGTGGAGCGGGACGGTACCGAGTTCGTCACCGCCTCGGGCTTCGGCGGTGCCATCGGTACCTCGCAGGCAGCGGCGGGTGGGTACTACGTGATGGCGTTCGACGACGACTGTCAGTGCTTCGTCTACGAAGGCAAGGAGCAGTCCTTCTATGACGACAAGTGACTTCCCCCATGCCCTGGACGTCGAAGGGATCCGAGCCTCCTACGGCCAGCTCCAGGTCATCTTCGATGCCAGCCTGTACGTGAGGCGCGGTGAGATGGTGGCGCTGCTGGGACCCAACGGCGTCGGCAAGTCGACGCTGCTCAAGGTGATCGGCGGCCTGCTCAGGCCGGACTCGGGAACGATCCGGATCCAGGGCGTGGACCTGACGACCGCGAGCAGCCGTCGGCGGGTCGAGGCCGGGTTGTGCCAGGTGGTCGGGCAGTCGTCGTTCCGCTCGCTGACGGTGACCGAGAACCTGCTGATGCACGGATTCGCGACCAGGGACAAGAAATGGGCCAAGGAGGCCACCGAGGCCGCGCTTGCCGTCTTTCCGCGACTGAACGCCCGACGCAATCAACCGGCCTCCACCCTCTCGGGTGGTGAGCGTCAGATGCTGGCGTTGGCCAAGACCATCGTGGGTGACCCGCGGCTGCTGGTGATCGACGAGTTCTCGCTCGGCCTGGCCCCGGTCGTGGTCGGGGGGCTGATGGATCTGGTCCGGCGCCTCAATGAGCGAGGCTCCTCGGTGCTGATCGTGGAGCAGTCGGTCAACGTGGCACTCAGCCTGGTGCATCGCGCCTACGTCATGGAGAAGGGCGCGATCATCGCCGAGGAGAGTGCCTCGGTACTGGCGGCCGACCCGGACCGGGTCCAGGCCCTGATGCTCGGTGGACACCCGGAGGTGGCCCGATGACCCCCACACTGGCACCGCTGCTGGTCGGCGGTTTCGACTTCGGCATCGAGCGACTGATCCTCGGTCTCTTCAGCGGACTGACCTACGGGCTGTTGGCCGTCGGGCTGGTGCTGGTCTACAAGTCCAGCCGGTTCGTCAACTTCGCACACGGTGCGATCGGTGCCTTCGGCGCCTCGGTCCTAGCGATGCTGGTCGCGGACCACGGAGTCCCGTACTGGGTGGCGTTCGGCCTGGCGATCGTGGTCGCCGGCGGGATCTCGGCACTCCTCGAGGTGGTGGTGGTCCGTCGACTGGTCGGTCGACCCAGCATGATCGGGATGATCGCCACGCTGGGGATCTCCCAGTTGATCCTGGTGATGGCGCTGCTGATCAGTAGCGACGGATTCAGCGGCTTCACGTTTCCGAAGCCGCCCTTCATCCCCAGTTTCCAGGTGGCCACCCTGACCGTGGGGCCGCCCATCATCGCGATGTTGATCCTCGGTCCCTGCCTGTTCGCGGCGCTCTACTGGTTCCTGTACCGGCACAAGCTGGGGATGGGCATCCGGGCGGCCGCCGACGACTCCGACGCGGCGCAGTTGGAAGGCATCCCCGCCAAACGGATGGCCACCCTGTCATGGGCGATCGCCGGCTCGATCGCCGCGTTCTCGGCGATCCTGGTCACGCCGACCACGGCGGGTCAGTCGATGGAGTCGCTCGGCCCCGAACTGCTGCTCAAGGGGTTGGCCGGTGCCGTGATCGCCCGGATGACCTCGATCCCGATCGCGCTCGGAGCCTCCCTGGGCGTCGGCGTCATCGAACAGTTCCTGCTCTCGAACCCCGACACCACCGGCCTGGTGAATGTGGTGATCGGCCTGATCATCATCGTGGCACTGCTGCGACAGCCGCTGCTCGGCCGGGCCGGGGACGAGCGCGTCGCCTGGACCCGAGTAGTGGATCGGGAACTCCCCGCGGCCTATCGCAGACTGTGGTCGGTCCGACTGGCCCCGGTGATCGGGATGTCGGTCGTTCTGGCCTTTGCGATCTACCTCGCCTACTCGGTCTCCAACGAGACCGCCTCGGCGCTCACCACCGTCGCCGGATATGCGCTGGTCGGGCTCAGCGTGGGGTTACTGACCGGGGTTGCCGGACAACTCTCGCTGGGCCAGTTCGCCTACGCCGGGATCGCCGCCGCAGCCTCGGTGCATGTGGTGACCGCCACCGGCAGCTTCGTGTTCGGAGTGCTGACCGGAGTCGTCTCGGGTGCCATCGCCTCGGTTCTGGTGGGAATCCCCGCGATGCGACTCAAAGGGCTGGCCCTGGCGGTGGCCACCCTGGCCTTCGCCCTGGCCTCCACCAGCTGGCTGCTGCGGCTGCCCGCCTTCCTCGGTGACGGCATCCAGCCGGCCAAACCGACGATCTTCGGCTATCCGCTGACCTATGCGGTCGACTACTACCTACTGGCGCTCCTGATGTTGGTGATCGGTTGGTGGTTCACCAACAACCTGCGCCGCAGCGGCTACGGCCGGATCATGCAGGCGCTGCGTGACAACGAGGACGCCGGCCGTGCCTTCACCATCCCGGCCCGGCTGCGCAAGATGCAGCTCTACGCCGTGGCCGGTGCCATCGCCGGACTGGGCGGTGTGGTGATCGGGCACAGCCAGAGCCAGCTCACGGTCAACTCGTTCCCCAGCTCGGCAGGCATCGATGTGGTCGCCCTGACCATCATCGGTGGTCTGACCGTGACCTCGGGGCCGATCGTCGGTGCCTTCATCATCATCGGAATCCCGGCGCTGATCGGCCTCTCCATCCCGGGGCAGGCCGCGCTGGCGATCGGTTGGCTGCTGGTGGTCGTGATGTTGCCCGGTGGGCTGGGCGGGGTATTCGCCAAGGTGCGTGACACGTTCTACGACTCGATGGCCCGACGGGCCGGGATCGACCCGTTGCACGCTCGGCTCGGTCCCTCGGCGCCGGCGACCTCGCCACTTCAGCGCATCGACGGCTTCGAGGGGCTGTTGGCGAGCGAGGGGGCCCGGGCTTCGTTCACCGGACCGGACTCGGCCGCGCAGCCGGTGCTCACCGTCTCCGGTATCTCTAAGCGGTTCGGTGGCGTGGTCGCGGCCGACGGGGTGGATCTGAGCGTCCATCCCGGGGAGATCCTCGGTGTGATCGGCCCCAACGGGGCCGGCAAGACCACCCTCTTCGAGATGGTCGCCGGCTTCACCCCGCCCGATTCCGGGCACGTCATCTTCGACGGCATCGATGTCACCACCGCGAACCCTGAGCAGCGGGCCGTGGCCGGACTGGTCCGGTCGTTCCAGGATGCGGGCCTGTTCCCGACCTTGACGGTTCGGGAGACCTTGATGCTCGCCCAGGAGAGGGTGGCCCCTACCAGGTTGTACTGGTCGCTGATCGGGGTCCGGACGGGGGAGAAGGCCAAGCGGGCCGCGGCCGACGAGCTGATGGAGCGGATGGGGTTGCTGCCCTACGCCGAGCGGACCATCTCCGAGCTCTCCACCGGGACCCGCAGGGTGGTGGAGATCGCGGGTCTGCTGACCCTCGAACCCACGGTGCTCCTGCTGGACGAGCCCTCAGCCGGTATCGCCCAGTCCGAGTCCGATGCGCTGGGCGAGCTACTACTGCGGATCCGGCAGGAGCTGGGCACCACCATGGTGGTGATCGAGCACGATCTGCCGTTGCTGGGCAGAATCTGCGACCGGATGGTCGCGATGGACCTGGGTCGGGTGATTGCGAGCGGTACCCCCGACGAGGTGCGCGCCCACCCCGAGGTGGTGCGTTCCTATCTCGGTGTCGAGCAGGCAGCCATCCAGCGCTCCGGGCTACATCTGGCCCCGGTCTCCGACAGTGATGACCCCACCGAGCTGTTGGGAGTCACGACGTGAGGTCTCCCCTGAAGTCTTTCGGTCCATCCCATCTCGCGACCCCTGTTCCACGAGGAGAAGTAGTGAAGAAGTCAACGTCATTCCTGGTCAAGATCGGGGCAGCGGTCGCGGCACTGTTCGCGGTCACCGTGGTGACCGCGCCGCCGGGGTTCGCGGCACCCACCCTGAACGTCAGCCAACTGACCGGACTCACCGACGGCCAGAAACTCACGGTCTCCGGGGGCGGCTTCAAGGCGAACCTGTCGAGCATCGCCATCGGTCAATGCCGTGCCGGGTATACCGGACCGGCCGACTGCAACACCGCCACCGGTGCCACCTTCCGGACCGCGGACGCCAACGGATCCGTCGGCTCCTTCACGATCATCGTGAAGGAGAAGTTCGGAACCACCGACTGCACCAAGGTGCAGTGTGTGATCGCGGCGGCGCCACTGCCGAATGCGGTCGATGCGGCCACCGTGAAGGCCAACGAGGTGATCCACGACATCAGCTTCGGTGCGGTGGCCGAGGAGACCCCGACCACCCCCGCCCCGGAAGCGACCGCGCCTGTCGCCACCGCTCCGGAATCCGGTGACACCCTGCCCAAGACGGGGGCCGGCGACAACCTGCGGGTCGCCGTGTGGGGTGGCGGCATCCTGGTCCTGCTCAGCGGCGGCGTGCTGCTGACGATGCGTGGTGCGGGAGCGCGACGATGAGGGCGCCGCTGCGTGGGCGCGGCCTGAGGGCTCGGCTGTCCGGGCTGGTCACCGGGGCCGCCTTGGCTCTGGTCGCCCTGGGAACGACGGCGCTTCCTGCTCATGCGGAGGTGCCCTCCACGACCGGAAGCGTGGCCTGGACCGCGTGCCAGTTCCTCGGGTTCCCCTTCACCTATGAGCCCGACCTGACGGTCTCGGGGTACCGCGAGGCGGGTTCGGATCAGGTCACCCTGGTCGCCACCCTGAGCGACCTCCCCGGTGTGGCGCCGATCCCGTTGACGAACGCGCCGATCACGGTCACCCTCAAGACGACCGTGGACGGCTCACCGGTCACGATGACCGGCAGCGGCACGACCACGGCCGCCAAGAACACGCCGATCAAGCTGCCCGAGATCCGAGGAACGGTCACCTCGAGCGGCGAGACGGTCGACCTGTCGGCGCTCCAGGTGGACTTTGCGGTGACGGCGATGGGTGGCACCAGCGAGGGTGGCTGCACGAGCACCGCCCCCATTGTGATCGGTGAGGTTCCGATCACCGAGCAAGCGGCTCCCAGCCCGTCGCCCAGCCCGACGCCCAGTGAGTCGCCCAGCCCTTCGGTGTCCGCTTCGGCGACTCCCTCGGTCACGGCCAGTCCGTCGGATGCGGCCTCGGCGGGCGTCCCCGCCAAGGGAACCACCACCTACGCGTGCACCCTCGAGCCGTTCAACAGCGACTTCGACTACCGGGCCGACATCACGCTCAACGCCATGCGCGCCACCGAGGGGGCCGCCAAGGTGGCCCTGGCCGCGACGTTCACCGACCTTCCCGGAATCGCCCCGGTGCCGATCACCAACGGAACCATGAAGGTGACCGCCGACTTCGACCTGGGTGGGTCGGCGGTGACCCTGACGGGTTCGAGCACGGTCAATGCGGCGGCCAAGGCGAAGGTTCCGGTTCCGACCTTGACCGGCACCTTCACCTCGACGCAGGAGTCCATGAAGGTGGCCGCCAAGGGGTTCACCTTCGATTTCGGTGACATGGGCGGCATCGTCGTCAAGGCGGCGTGCAGCGCGAAGTCCGGGGCCGAGCTGTCCAAGATGACCGTCGGCGTGGGGGCACTGGATGACACAGACCCGACATCCTCGACCACCGACGCCGTCGGCGGGGGTGGCGGTGACGCCTCGACCAGCCTGCCCAAGACGGGCGGGATCGACTCGATCCCGGTGCTCGCGCTGTGGGCCCTGGCCCTGGGCCTGATCGGGGCGGTCGCCATGGTGCTGCTGCCCGCACGGCCCAAGCACTGACCGCTGACACGTCGGTACTTGTTACTGAGTAGGAACAAGTACTGACGTCTCAGCGTCGAGACGTCAGTACTTGTTACCGCGAGGTCCCCAATAGTGCCGTGTCAGCCGGCGTTGAAGGATCGGCTCGGGCGGAAGCCCGAGCCGATCAGGCGATTGACCGAGACGGGGCGGGCTGGCGCGGCGATCTCGTTGCGGTACTCCAGCGAGGGGAGTCCCTGCTCGGCACTGATCCGGTCGAACAGAGCGGAGTTGGTCGGCGGGACCTCGGCATGGGTGAGGTTGAAGACGCCGACCAGGTGCCGAGTCAGGGCGTGCACCACCGCATCGGCGGCGTCCTCCACATGCAGCCGATAGAGCAGAGCCTCACCAGAGAACGGCACCGATCCGCCTAGGAACTGGTGCGCCATCGCCACCTTCTCGGCGATCGGTGGGTCACCGGCACCGAAGATGTCACCGCAACGCAGCACACAGGCCCGCTCCGCGGCGGTCAGGTAGGTCCGCTCCATGGCCAGGAAACTCGACGGGCTCGGGTCGTTGGAGTCCGTGGTGGGGGAGTCCTCGTCGACCACGTCGAGATGGTTGGCGGCGTTGCCGTAGACCGACAGCGAGGAGAGCGAGACCAGGTGTGCCTCGCCGGGCGCCGAGACCACATTCTTCGCGGTATCGACCAGGATCTCCCGGTAGGTCTTGGCTCGCCCCTCGGGAGTCATCGACCCCTGCGCGTTCGGCCCGGCGGTGATCACCACGGCATCGGCGCCGGCCACCGCGGCGTGTACGGCCTGGCGGTCGCTACCGCGTAGCACGAGGGCTTGGCCGAAGCGTTCGGAGAGGTCGGCCACCTTCGCCTCGGTGGTGGTGGTGACGGTGACGTCGTGGCCCGCGGTGACGAGCCGCTCGGCCACGGCGGTCCCGACGAAGCCGACACCGATGATCAGGACCTTCACGCGGGCTCCTCCATCTGCTCGAACCCCGCGCGTACCGCCACCAGTTCGTCGACCCGGGCGGCTCCTAGGAACTTCTTGGAGAGCTCGTTCATCGGGTCCAACGTGTAGCCGTGGGTACGCACCGCGTGATCGCGCTGTCGCAGTGCGGCCCGCTCCTCGAGGGGGGTCGCCACCGCATCGCGCACCCAGCCCAGCCAGGTGTCGACCCGGTCGTTGACGACGGCTCGCAAGGTCTCGATGACATCGTCGGTACGGTCCGCCATATAGGAGTGGGCGATCGGGGAGAGGAAGGCGCGCATATACGGGCCGTGGCTGACCGACCAGGTGAACCGGTCGTCGCCGCGCAGGGCCAGGAACTTGTCGTTCTCGGGCTCGTAGTAGCGGGTCAGGTGGTCGATGTCGACCATCAGGTCCTTGCGGGCCACACACTCGGAGTAGAAGAACACCTGCGGGATCGTGCCGAACACCACGATCAGGTGCGGTACGTCGATCTGGGGTCCCAGCCACACCTGGAGATTCATGTCGAGGATCGAGTTCTTCCGGTTTCCGATCCAGGAGTGGACCAACCACTCCGCGGCGGGTCCCTCCCCGGTGAGGTCACCGGCGAAGGTGCTCATCGAGCCTTCATAGTTCCCGTCCTCGGTCTTCCAATATTCAAGTCCGGCACTGGACGGATGCGCCGCAACCGGTAGTTCGGCGACGATGCGGTCCTTGGCCGCACTCAGGATCTCCCAGAACGTGGTCCACAACTCGGTGTTGTCGACGTCGGGGTTCTCGGCGAGGAACTCATGGATGGTCTTGGTCTGTGCGCTGCTTTGACTCACCCTCCGACCCTATCCATATATGATCTATCTGACGAGAGGGAGTTCACATGATCGTGGTCGTCAGTCACGCCTGGACCAAGCCCGGCGAGGAACATGCCGAGGCTTACGTCGCGCTCAATGAGGAGTTCGGGGTGTTCTTTCGAGGTCACCCCGGCTTTCGGGGACGGCGCCTGGTGCGAGGTGTCGAGGACTCCTCCCACTTCACCCATCTGCGCTGGTTCGACTCTGTCGAGAGCTATCAAGAATGCACCACGACCGAGGGGTATGTGGCCCACACCGAGCGGATGTATGAGCATCTGCGGCCCTACGACTCCTACCCCCGAGAGTTCCTTGAGGTTGTTCTGGACGAGCCGGATCCACAGGGTCCACGGTGACCTCCTTCCTGCTGGTCCACGGGGCCTTCCGGGGCGGCTGGGCCTGGAGTCGGGTGCGGCGACCGTTGGTGGCGGCCGGACATGACGTGTACGCCCCCAGTCTGTTGGGCGCCGGCGAGCGGGCGGGTCTGGTCGATCGGGTTCTGGGGTTGGACAGTTGGGTCGACGAGTTGGAGGAGCTCGTCTGGGTCGAGGACCTGGTCGACCTGGTGGTGGTGGCGCACAGTCAGGGCGGGATCGTGGCCGCTGCGCTGGCCGCCCGAGTGCCGGAGAGACTGCGAGCCGTGTGCTATCTCGATGCCGCGGTTCCCGATCCCGGGGAGCGGGCGGTGGATCTGGGGCCGAGCGGGTTCGACCTGCCGCCTCGCGGCACGTTGATCCCGCCACGTCCGTTGCGGGCGGCGGGAGGGTTGGACGAGGAGACGGCCCGTTGGGCCTCCGCTCGACTCACCGCGACCCCGATGGCGCCCTCGTTGGATCCGGTGCCGGCCGTTCCGCGGTCGGTGGTGCAGAACTTCGCTTTCTGTGCCGACACCCCCGCCGGTTATCCGAGCCAGGTCACCCGCGGCCGCCTCGATGAGCGAGGGGGTGCCTATCGCGTTCTCGACTGCGATCACGATGCGCCCCTGGTCGCGCCCGCCCTCGTCGTCGATTGGTTGATCGGCGTCGAGTGAGTGGTGTGGCGCTCGATGCGGTGGCGCAATTTCCGCTTTGCTCTAGGCGGAACTTCTTAGATCATATATCATCGCATTGAGACCTAGGCCACACCTGTGGGGTGCGGCCAAGCAAGGAGGAGCACATGCGTTTTCGTCAGCTCGCCGGCGTCGCAGCCGGCACCTTGGTCGGGGGCGTACTCGCGGTCCCGGCCCTGATGGCCCCGGCGCAGGCAGCGACCGCCCCGATCATCTACACCTGTGATCTGGGCCTGACCGGAAGTTTCGCCAGCTACGGCGGCGAGCGCGCGGCCACGATCACCTTCGAGACCGACGCGCCTGCCGGGCTCGCCGCAGGAGCCAAGGTGACCCCGACGCTGACCGCGTCGCTGCGCTTCGCCCAGGAGTACATCGATCTGTTCCAGCCGAGCCCGGTGAACCGGATGGGTGGCACGATGACCGCCACCACCGACACCGCGGGCACGGCCGGTACCGCCGCGCTGACCTTCGCGCAGTGGGATCGCGCCGGTGCCATGGGAACCGAGGTGGAGGCCTTCGACCTGGTCGGGAGCGGGCCCTGGTCCGAGATCACCGGCAGTGCCAGCGACATTCAGCTCGGCGTCTCCACCCTGGAGGGCGACCTGTACATCGGTACCAGCTTCAGCCCCGGCAACACCGTGGTCCCGACCACCTGCACCCCGGACTCGGGCCTGACGACCGTGGTCGACACCATCACCCCAGGTGCGGCCGCGCTCGCGACCAATGCGCAGTGCACGCTCGACCTGACCGAGAGCGGCTTCGGTGGCGTGGGGGTGTATCCGGCCAAGGTCGATGCGACCGCCACGGTCCCGGCCGCAGGCCGAGTCGGAACGGCCACCTCGATCCCGATCGAGGCGACCATCACCATGGGTGATGAGTTCTCCACCTACCTCAAGTCATCGCCGGTCTACAAGATCACCGGATCGGTGGCGCCCAAGCTGACCCTCGGCACGGATAGCGCATCCGGTAGCGACATCGCGCTGAGTACCTGGGAGCGCACCCTGGCGCCGGGCAGCCCGATCGGTCAGCCCGTGAACGAGCACGTCTCGCTCACCGGCGCCGGGAACGCCACGGTGAATCCCACCTCGGCCGGTAACAAGACAGCGACCCTGAACGGGCTGCAGGGTGCTGCCGCCCTGACGGTCACCTTCGGCAACGCCACCATGGACGCCCCGTTCGACTGCGTGCTGGATACGCCGGCCGTGCTCGGCACCGTCGGTGTCGCGGCCAAGCCGGTCGTCCTCCCACCGGCGACTGCGGTGAAGGCGGGCACCAAGACCACGGTCAAGACCAAGGTCAACGCCAAGAAGAAGACGGCCAAGGTCACCATCAAGGTCACTGGTAAGGCCAGCGGCAAGGTGAAGGTCGTCGTCAAGGCCGGCAAGAAGAAGTTCAAGGCCGTGACCGCCAAGGTCAAGAAGGGTAAGGCCACGATCAAGCTGAAGAAGCTCAAGAAGGGCAAGTACACCGTCACCGCCAAGTACGCCGGCGACGCGAAGCACAAGGCCTCGAAGGGCTCCAAGAAGTTCACCGTCAAGAAGTGACTTCGATGCTCCCGGCCCGCCTGGATCAACCGGGCGGGCCGGGAGCGAAGATCTCCTCACCGTCCATCAGCCAAGGGTGAGGAAAGCAGTGGGCCCCGGTCTCCCGGGGCCCTCTGTCTATAGACCGTAGCGGCCCAGCACGTCTCGTTCGCGGTAGGCGGTAAGGAAGCGCCGAGTCATTCGGGCGTTGGTCAGCCAGGCGATGGCCTCGCCGTGACGCGTACTGCCCAGCATCCGCTCGACCAGGTATGGGGCCACCTCGTCGACGTGGTCGGTGAGCAGGTTCAGGATCCGGCGTTGACCGGCCACCTGATCCGGCGCGACGGCCGCCTCGCGCAGCCAGCCGTCGGTGATCAGGATGCCGGGCCGGACCTGGCCGATCCGCACCTGAGTGCCCCGGGTCTCCTTGACCAGCGCACCGGTGAACATGTCCAGGCCGCGCTTCGTGGCGCCGTAGACGCCCATGTTCGGCCGGAACCGGCCGTCACTGCCACCCCCGAGCACGTTGAAGATCTGCCCCCCACCGGGCTGGGCGCTCATCCCGCGTACCGCGACCTGGGAACCGAAGATGGTGCCGAGCATGTTCGTGGTCACCATGGCTCGGACCTGGTCGGCGGCGGTCTCGACGATGGGATGGGTGGTGTGCGCGATCCCGGCGTTGTTGACCCACAGATCAATCCGCCCGGTGTCGCCCGCGACGTCGTCCCAGAGCGCTTGGACGCTGACCGGGTCCGTCACGTCGAGCACTCGCCCGAGTAGCCGGGAGCGGTCGTCGCCGATCTCGTCGCGTGCCGCTTGTACCGCGACCTCGGTGCGGCCGGTCACCACCACGGTGTGACCGCGCCGGTGGAACTCTCGGGACAGGGCGAAGCCGAGACCTCTGGTGCTACCCGTCACCACGACTGTGCGCGGAGTGATGTCGGCGCTCATCGCTGCACCCCTTCGATCACGTCGACCACGACCTTGCCGTGGTTGCGACCGGACATGAGGTCTGCGAAGGCGGCCCGGGCCGAGTCCAGTCCCGAATATCTGGCCTCGACGAGGCGGATCTGGTCGCTCCGGAGCAGTTCGGTGACGCGGGCCCGGTGCTCGTCGGCAAGATCGGCGTGGTCGTACACCACCATGCCGTGGGTCACGGCTCGCGCCGCCATCAGGGCCCCGGCGCGGAGCCTGGTAGGGGGAGCACCGTTGCTCTGGTCGATCAGACCGCACAGCGAGACCCGGGCCCCCGGTGCCAGCTGCTCCACCACCACATCGAGGGTGGCCTGGTCGCCCATGTGCAGATAGGCGTCGACGCGGTCGGGGCAGGCGAGATGAAGCTGCTCGGCGAAGTCGGGAGAGGTGCGCACCACGACCTGGTCGTAGCCCAGCGACCGGGCCAATTCGACCTTCGCCTCGCTACCGACGATCCCCACCGTGCGGGCCCCGGCGAGCCGGGCCAACGGCCCGGCCAGCGATCCGACCCCACCGGTTGCCGAGGAGACCACCACGGTCTCACCGGGCCGGGGGAGCAGGTGTCGTACGTGTGCGGCATAGGCGGTCAGGCCGGGCATTCCGAGAAGGCCCAGAGCGGCGGTGGCCGGGACGCCTTGGGGAATCTGCAGCGAGGTCACTCCGTCGGCGTCCAGGACCGCGTAGTCGCGCCACCCGGTCTCGGCCAGGACCCGGGCTCCGACCGGGATCGAGGGGGCGCGAGAGGCCAGCACGGTACCCAAGGCTCGGCCGGGCATCACCTCACCGCGTCGCACCGGGCCCTCTTCCAGATGGCCGGGTCCGATCAACGATCGCAGGTACGGGTCGAGCGAGAGGGAGTCGACCTGCACCAGTACCTGCTCGGGAGCGACTGGGGGAAGGGGAAATTGCACCATCGCGAAGTCGGTGGCCGCCGGGCTTCCCTGTGGTGGGGTCGCCAGCACGATCGTGCGACTGTTCTCGGGGAGAAGGTCCATAGACATATGATATAGGAATGTCTGGCTCTCATATCTATGGTCCACTCGTCTCCGTCTCGGATGTCGGAGCCACCCAGCACCTGTTCTGTTCTGGATACGGGATGACACCCGCCGCGCCGCACCGGTTGGTGGGGGAGGAGGGCAGGAGACTCTTCGGTGCCGGTATCGATGCGGGCGTCGAGCTGGCGGTGCTGGGAACACCGGGGGTGTCGGCCGGCGCGGTCTTGTGTCGGTTCGAGCAGGCCGACGACTGGGGCACGATCCGGGACCGGGACTCGCGACTGGCCCGCGATGCCTTCCGGGTGATCGACTTCTATGCCCCGGACTTCGATCGGGCGCTCGCCCATGTGCGACGGGCCGGCTACGAGGTGGAGGCCGCCGAGGCCGCCTACGAGACCGCGGACGGTTCATTCCGCGAGGCGCACCACTGGGGAGTCGACAACCTGGTCACCGCGTTGCTGCACGGTCCGGCTGACTTCTTCACCGACTTCGCTCAGGTTTGCGACCGGGTAGTCAGTGAACCGGTGAGCATCTCGCTGCCGCTGAGCGACGCCGGTCCGAGCCTGGACTGGTATCGCGCGACCTTCGGTTGGGACGTGGTGTACGAGTACGAGTTCGTGGACCCCTCCTTCTCGGCGCTGATGGAGATCGACGAGCAGGTCAAGGTTCGCTCCCGCACGGTGGGCCCGAGCCGACAGCAGACCTACATCAATATCGTCGACTACGGGATACCCCACGACCCCGAGCACTCGCTGATGGGTCACGCCGTGGCACCGCGGCGGGGACTGCTCGGGCTGGCGGTGATGACCGACGAACTCGATGAGGTTGTTCGGCGTGCCAGGGAGGAGACGACGAACGTCTCCGCGATCGTGGAGACTGGGCTGCACCCGTTCGGGCCGGTCCGCCTGGTGGTCCTCCACTCCCCGATCGGTGCTCCCCATCTGGTCGTCGAGGCGCTCTGAGAGGTGGGGGCCGGTGTCTTTTTGTCACGTCGCGGCTGGGGCTGAGTCACGTCACCGGCGACGTTATGGAGAGGGAAGAGCCAGCCCCCGGAACCGATGAGGTTCCGGGGGCTGTGCCGTGGGATGTCAGCTGAGACGTCGTCGAGCGCGCCGCACCAGGACGAGCGCGAATCCGGCGGCGAGCAGGAGGGGTCCCGCCAGCAGGGTGAGAAGCCCGTTGCCGGAGCCGGTGTCGGGCAACGCTTCCACATCGGGGCCGTCTGTCGTCGTCGTCGCGCCATCGTCCGTCGTGGTCGCATCGTCCGACGTGGACTCGTCGTCCTCGGTCTGCGAGCCATTCTCTTCGTCATCGTCCACCGCGACCGCCCGGAGCACGGTGCCGGTGAACTCATGGGTGATCGGATCGCCCACACCGTTATCTGCACTCACCGTGAACGCGTAGTCGCCCGCCTGGGTCGGCGTGCCGGTGATGGCACCGGTGACCTTGTCGAGGACGAGCCCCCTCGGTAGCTTCCCTGCGGTCACCGCGTAGGTGGCTGTCGGAGTTCCCTCGGCCGCGACCGAGTCGGCGAATGCCTCGCCGACCCGCAGCCTGGCGATCTTCGTGTCGACCCACGTCGGGCTTGCGTTCACGATGCCGGTGAACTCGAGCACGGCCGGGTCGCCGACGCCATTGTCCGCCGTGAGTGTGAACGCGTACGGGCCGGGTTCGGTCGGGGTGCCGGAGATCGCACCTGTCGTCTCATCCAGGGTGAGGCCCTTCGGCAGCTTGCCTGCGGTCACCGAGTAGGTAGGCGCGGGGGTGCCGGTGGCGGTGTAGCTCTCGGAGACCTCCGAGCCCACCACGAGCGCGAGCCCGTCCTGGGTGCCCCAGACCGGAGCCTGGTCGACCACGCCGGAGAACTCCTTCGTGGTCGGGGTGCCCACGCCGTTGTCGGCCGTGACGGTGAAGGCGTAGGGCCCAGGAGCTGTCGGGGTCCCGCTGAACTCGCCGGTGGCCGGGTCGAGCGTGACGCCGGGAGGCAGCGACCCCTCGGTGACGGTGTAGACCGGAGCCGGGGTGCCGGTAGCGCTCAGCGAGCCGGTCGCGGGGTTGCCGACGACCCACTCCAGGCCCGACCCGCCGGTGATGGCGCCGGGGGCGTCGACCACGGTGCCGGACAGCGGCAGCGAGCTGGTGCCGTGGCCATTCGTCGCGACGATCGTGAACGAGTAGGCGCCGGCCTCGGTGGGCGTACCGGTGATGCGGCCGGTGGTGCCGTCGAGGGCGAGGCCTGCAGGCAGGTCGCCGGTGCCGATCGAGTAGGCCGGAGCGGGGGTGCCTTCGGCGGTGAACGTCACGTCCAGGGCCACGCCGACCTCGGGCGCCCAGGTGTGCTCGGAGCCCCAGCCTGGAGCCTGCTCGACGGTGCCGGTGAACTCGCGGGTCGTGGCGGTACCGACGCCGTTGCCGGCCGTGACGGTGAAGGCGTAGGCGCCGGCAGCGGTCGGGGTGCCGCCGAACTCGCCGCTGACCGGGTCGAGGGTGACACCGTCGGGGAGCGTTCCGCTGCTGACGGTGAAGGTCGGAGCGGGGGTGCCGGTGGCGGCGAGCGTGCCACCGGACTCCTCACCCACGACGAACTGGTCGGGGGTGCCGGTGATCGTGCCCGGGGCCGCGTTCACGGTGCCGGTCACGACGAGGTCGTCGGTGCCGCTCGGGTTCGTCGCGCGCAGCGTGAACTCATACGGGCCGGCGGTGGTCGGGGTGCCGCTCACCAGGCCGGTGGTGGCGTTGAGCGTCAGGCCGTCGGGCAGCGCGCCGTCGACCACGGTGTAGGTCGGCTTCGTCATGCCGCTCGCGGTCAATGCCTGCGACACGGAGTTGCCCACGACGATGTCGCCCAGTGCCTGGTCGGTCCAGGCCGGAGCCGCCGGAGCGCCGCAGGTGTAGCCGTTCAGAGTCGTCGAGGCGGCGGTCGTGGAGCCGATCGCGTTGGTCTTGGTCACGGTCACTCGCAGCTGGCTTCCGGGGGACTCGACCAGGTAGCAGCTCGCCGAGGTGGCGCCGGGGATCGAGGTCGTGGTGCCGCTGGCGGTAGTGGTCCACTGGTAGCTCGTGCCGGTGATCGGCGAGCCGCCGTCGACCCAGGTGCCCTCGTCGGCGGTGATCGTCTCGCCCTCGGCGACGGTGCCGGTCACATACGGGAGGCCCGCATTGACCGGTGCGGTGCGTGCGGCCAGTACGCGGAAGGAACGTGCGACCGTCTCCGCGGGAACGTAGTCGCCGCTGCCCGCCTGGTTCGCGGTGATGGTGCAGACCCCGACGTTGCCGGTGAGGGACACGGTGGTGCCGCTGACCGTGCAGATCGAGGTGGTGCTGGAGGTGAAGGTCACCGGCCCGCCCGGTGCAGTGGCCGAGACCTGGAAGCCACCGTCCGCGATGACCCGGTCGGAGAGGTTGCCGAAGGTGATCGGGTTCGCGGTGCCGAGCTTCACGATGCTGTCGATGTACATCGTCGAGCCCAGCGCGTATCCGCCGGTCCTGTCGTAGCTGCCGTTGACGAAGCGGAACCGGTAGGTGCCGTTCGCCGGGATCTCCTTGCTGGTGGTGGTCCAGCCCTGGGTCCCGCCGCGCCCGTAGGCGATCAGGGTGTGGTCGGCCGGGGTGCCGTAGCCGGTGCCGGTGACCTTGACCAGGTAGGCGTAGACCTCGTAGTCGTCGCTGCCGGCCTGCGCCGCCCAGTCGAACGAGACGGACTGGCCGACCGTCGCGGTGAACGGCTTGGAGTAGACGTCGGGGCCGAACGTCGAGCAGTACGTGGTGATCCCGCCGATGTCGTTGTTGCCGGCGCAGTTCATGTTGGACGAGAGCTGCATGACGCCTGAGCGGCCCAGGACCGTGGCGTTGGTGGTCGAGTTCCAGGTCGCGCCTGCGCTGAGTGCGCGCTCGTCGCTCTCGCGCTGCCAGCCCAGGTTGGAGGCGTTGTAGTTGACGTCGGTGACGAACTCGTACGGGTCGCCGGTGAGCGAGTCGGTGCCGCGCACGGTGTAGGGACCGATGCCGCTGATCGTGACCGGCTTGCGCTGGGAGCGGGTGGCCAGGGCGCCGAGCACCACTCGACTGTTGTTCGGCGCTTCGAACTGGATGTGCTCGACGGCGGCGGCGGACGGAGCCGCCGTGCCGAGGACAATGGCCGAGAATGCGAGCGCACCGCTGGCGATGACCGCCAGTGCGCGTGCTGGGCGAAATCGGACGCGTGGAGCGCGTGTTTTGGGCATGTCTATGACAGACAAGTGAGTTCTCCAACTCTGACTCGGTAGCATGACGGGGGAGCCCGAGCCCCGGAACGCAAACAAAAGCGGTGGCGTCTGTGCCCCCGTGCCAGCCGCGCGCGAAATCGTAACAGCAGTTGAGTCTCAGCGTGACTGCCTATCGGTCTGAAGGCTAGCGATTGCGGCAGGTTCGCGTTCAGTACAGATTGTCGGCGTAGCCGCTCCCGTAGTAGTCGACCAGCTCGGCCTCGCTGCGGGGATCTTGGTCGACCTCGCGGGCGAGTACCGCGCGTGGCGGCAGCGCCTCGGGGTGCCAGCTGGATGGGTCCCACAGTCCCGAGCGCAGGAAAGCCTTGGCGCAGTGTCCGAATACCTCGTCGATCTCGACGACCAGGGCCAGAATCGGGCGGTGCCCCTTGACTGCCATCGCGTCGAAGAACGCGGCTGAGCTGAGTAGTTGAGCCCGGCCGTTGACCCGGAGGGTGTCACCGCGTCCGGGGATGAAGAAGTTCAGTCCCACGTGTGGGTTCTCGATCATGTTGCGGTAGCCGTCCGCTCGCCGGTTGCCGGGGCGCTCGGCCAGGGCGATCGTGCGCTGGTCGAGCACATGCACCAGGTGACCTGCGGGGTCGCCCTTGGGGGAGACATCGCAGTTGCCGGCCGCGTCGGCGGTTGCCACCAGACAGAACGGGGAAGCAGCCAGCCACTCGAGGTCACGCTCGTGCAATCGGTCGCGGACCTTGTTGGCCACCCGCGGCGTCGGGGTGCCGACCAGTTGGGTGAGCTCGTCGAGCGTGCTGACCCGCTGCCATCCAGGATCGGTCATGACAACACGCTACGTCTCGGACGATGAGGCGGTATGGGTACCGCCTGCCTGAGTGGTTGTGGGCCACCGCAATCAGTCGTCGGATGGACGAAAGTTGTGATGAGCAGCACAACTTTCGATCAAAAGTGCACGAGAAAATGCAGGAAGTCGGTGCGGGTCGCTTCGACTACAACACCATGAGATGTCCGTATCCAGCTCGGATGGAGGTCCGTACTGAAGGGAACCGGTCATGCGCAGAACACTCATGAGTATCGCGGGTGGTACCGCGATGCTGTTGCTCATCGGGTGCGGAGCGAATGCTCCGTCTGACTCGGGTGCAGAATCCCGAGCCGCAATCAGTGCCGACGAGAAGCCAGCCGACGAGAAGCCAGCCGACGAGAAGCCAGCCGACGAGAAGCCGGCCGGGCAGAAACCGGCCGTCGTTCGTGGCGAAGCCGCACTCGGCATTCCGTACGCGGCCAAGTCGCTTTCCGAGTTCGCGGCTAACCCGTACATCGTCGGCGTCGTGCGTGGCACTGTGACCAAGGTCGAATCCCGGGCCAACGACGTCGGTAGCGTGAATTCGATCGTCACCGTAACGGTTGAGCGTGGCCTCGGTTTGGAGGCCGGGAGCACGATCCGGGCCTCTGAGCACGGAGGCGTGGTACCGATGAGTGAGGTGCGGGACCAGTTCGAGGGTAAGGAGTGGCAGGAGCCGCTCACCGCCAAGGACCTGTCGCGGACCGTCGACTATCAGCTGGAAGGCTTCCCACACTCTGATGTGGGCGATGACCTCGTGATGTTCCTCTCCGCAGGTGCGGGTGACGGCGTGTACTCCCTTGCGGCCAAGCTCGTACCGAACGGCGCCGGGTTCAGCTTCAAGGACAACGAGCCGCCGAACCCGCGCTGGAACCCGAATGTTCCCGCTGCAACAGTCGAGGCCCTGATTCGGGAATCGGCCGAGTAGGTCCAAGCCGCTGGCGCTGGGGCACCTGACGCAAATGCGTACTGCTGGTATGTTCGCCGTCATCGAGTCGCTACCGGAGGAGAGGGCCATGGGTCGTTTCGATCTACCCGAGGAGCGTCCGCCGGGACTGGACTCGCCCCACACGGTCAGAGTCATCAAGTACATGGCGAGGGCTCAGGTGCGGATCTTCAAGCTGAGCAACGGTCGGATCGGGTCGAAATGGCGGATCGGCGCCGGGCGGCGCAAACCGGTCCAGACCCTGCTCCTCGAGCACGTCGGACGCAAGAGTGGGCGACGGTTCACCACCCCGCTGCTGTACCTGGTCGACGGCCCGAACCTGGTAGTGGTGGCCTCCCAGGGTGGGCTGCCCAAGAATCCCCAGTGGTACCCGAATCTGAGGGCTGAGCCCGACACCGTCGTGCATCTGCGAGGGGAGCGGAACCGTCGGGTCCGGGGTCGGGTGGCGGGTACCGAGGAGCGTGCCGAGTTGTGGCCACGACTCGTGGAGCTCTACGCGGACTTCGAGAAGTACGCACGCTGGACGGACCGGGAGATTCCGGTGGTGATCCTCGAACCGCGCTGACGATCCGAGGTCAGCGGGAGTCCGTTAGACGGCGAGGCGCAGGTCACATAGCCTGCAGAACGCCCTCGTACCGCTCGGAAGGAAGACCCCGTGACCGCTCCCGTCACCATCCACACCGCCCGGCTGGTCCGCACGATGGACCCAGCCCGACCCACTGCTGAGGCGGTGGCCGTGGTCGATGATCGGATCCGGGCGGTGGGCAGCCTGGCGGAGTTGAGCAGCCTGCCGAACGCGACCGTCGACGAAACGTTCGCCGACGACGTGCTCTTCCCGGGATTCGTGGAGGCTCACACCCATCCGTTCGGCGGGGCCCTGTGGGACCACCCGCAGCTGGGGTACTACGACTCGACCGACCCTGAGGGCAGACGGTGGCCGGGCCTGACCACCCTGGACGCGGTCGTCGCGCGACTGCAACAGGCCGATCGTGAGATGCCGGCGGGAGAGCCGCTCTTCGCCTGGGGCCTGGACCCGATCTTCTATCCCGGCGAACGGCTGGACCGGCGGCACCTGGACCAGGTCTCCCGCACCCGGCCGATCGCGGTGCTGCACCGCAGCGCCCACCTGATGACGGTGAACTCCGCGGTCCTGGTCGCCGACTCGATCACCCGGGACACCACAGTGGAGGGCGTCGTCAAGGACGCGTCGGGCGAACCGACCGGCGAACTGCAGGAACCGGCCGCGATGGGTCTGGTCAACGCAGTCCCGGCGCTCTTCGCCCGGATGATGGGTGGTTTCGACGTAGCGGGGTGGCGTAACTTCGCCAACGACGCCCGCAACCACGGCACCACCACGGTGACCGATCTGGGCAACGCCCGAATCCTCGACCCGGCCTACCTGGCCGACTTCCGGGCCGCGGTGGACGCACCTGAGTCGGCCGTCCGGATCTCCGCCTTCCTGATGGGAGCCGGACTACCCGGCGGCGTCGAGGGAGCCGAGCAGCATGCGACCACGATCCGGTCGCTGCGCGGAACCACCGGCGACCGACTCCACGTGGGCCACGTCAAGCTGATCCTGGACGGATCCATCCAGGGGTTCACCGCCCGGCTGCAGGCTCCCGGCTATCTTCCCGACGATCGTCGGGGCATCTGGGTGACGGCGCCCGAGCAGTTCCGAGAGGTCTTCGCCGTCTACCACGCCGCCGGGCTGACGGTGCACGTGCACTGCAACGGGGACGAGGCCACCGAGCTGTTCCTGGATACCGTGGAGGAGGCCCTGGCCGCCCATCCGCGCTGGGATCACCGGCACACCGTGACCCACTCCCAGCTGAGCACCCCGGCGCAGTACCGCCGGATGGCCGCGCTGGGGATGAGCGCGAATATCTTCAGCAACCACCTCTGGTACTGGGGTGACCAGCACCACGACCTGATCCTGGGCGCGGACCGCGCGAACCGGATGAACGCGGCCGGCTCCGCCTTGGCGGCGGGGGTCCCGATCGCGCTGCACTGCGACTCCCCGGTCACCCCGATCGACCCGCTGGCCACCGCCTCGTATGCGGCCGAACGCCGCACTCCGAGCGGACGGATCCTCGGCGCGGAGGAGCGGATCACGGTTCCCCAGGCGCTGCACGCGGTCACCCTGGGCGCGGCCTGGACGCTCAAGATGGATCACCTGGTCGGTTCGATCGAGGCCGGCAAGTACGCCGACTTCGCGGTTCTGGACGCCGATCCGTACACCGCCGACCCGGCGGCGCTGCGCGAGATCACGGTGCGCGGCTCGGTCCTGGGCGGGCAGGCGCACCTGCTGAAGCGGTGATCGGATGAGCATCCCGTTCACGATCCTGGGCGGCTACCTGGGCTCGGGCAAGACCACCCGGGTCAACGAACTGCTGTCGGCCTGGGAGGGGGAACCGGTGGCGGTGGTGGTCAACGACTTCGGCTCGGTCAATGTCGACGCGGACCTGCTCCGAACAGTCTCGGGCGGGGTGCTCGAACTCGAGAACGGCTGTGTCTGCTGCTCGCTGGCCGACGGGATGCCGGGGGTGCTTCGGACGCTCGCCGAGCGGGCGCCGGCGCAGGTTGTGCTCGAGTTGAGTGGGGTCGGGCTGCCTGCTGCGGCCCGATCCTGGGCCGGCTACCCGGGGTTCCGACTGCATGCGGTGCCGGTCTGTGTCGACGTCACCACGCTGCGCCGCCGGTTGGCCGACCTCTGGGTCGCCGACGTGGTGCGGGACCAACTGCGCGGCGCCGACGAACTGCTCCTCACCCGGACCGATCTGATCGATGTCGATGAGCTTGCCGGTGTGCGCGAGGTGTTGCAGCGTGAGGCGCCGGGGATCCCGGTGAGCACCCGCACCTTGGGCGAGGTGCTGCTCGGCGTCGAAGCGGCAGCCGGTGACTCGGCGGGTGGCATCCGACCGCGGCACCTGGATCATGTGACCCGCACACTCGCGGTGGCAGCGGTGGGCGATCCGAAGGCGCTGCGCGCCTGGCTGGCGGCCCGCCCGCAGGCCGTGGTCCGGGTGAAGGGAGTGCTGGACAGCGGCGAGGGGCGGATCCTGGTCCAGGTGGCCGGGGATCGGGTCGAACTCGCGCCGACCCAGGCGGCCGCGACCGGGCTGGTGTTGATCGCGACTCCGGAAGTGGACGCCGCCGAGCTGGATGGTTGGTGCGCGGGACCGTCAGGCCTTGCGCCGGGCGCCGATCAACTGGGCTCGGGTCGGTTCGAAGGGGTCTCGTCGCAGCCGCATCCGAGCCTCGTGCGGGGTCCGGTCGGCCTTGCGTGAGTTGCACGGGCTGCAGGCGGCCACGGTGTTCAGCCAACTCCAGGCCCCGCCGCGGCTCTGCGGCACCAGGTGGTCGACCGTGGTGGCATGGGCGCCGCAGTAGGCGCACCGGTTCCGGTCCCGGGCCAGCACCCCGGCGCGGGAGTAGGCCGCAGGTCGGTAGAGCCAGGTGGCGGCGACGTAGCGGACCAGCCGGATCACCCGCGGCCACGGGTGCGGGCCGATCATCTTCTCGTCCTGGGCCTCCTCGACGGTGGCCACCTGGCGGAACAGCATCCGGACCGCGTGCTTGAACGACACCGTTCCCAGCGGCTCATAGGAGGCGTTGAGCAGCGTGACAGAGACATAGGACATCGACACGGGGCATCACCTCCGGTACCCAGTGTGCTGCGAAATCGCGCCGAGGGACAGCGTTTTTCTCTCATCGACCACGGTCCGGGACGTCCCGGCGAGTGGCCGATGCCTGCCCCCGAAGCTCGTCCAGGGTATCGAGGCCGGCGACCAGGTCACCATCTCCCGCCAACCCGGGAAACTCCAGAGTGCCATCTGGATGGACCTGGCCCAGAGCTCCGTAATTGAGGATCGGGTAGTAGTCGCCCTGATGCCGTCCGTCCTCGATCTGGTCGAGCAGCACCGCAACATCGCCCATAGCCTGTACACCCGCGAGGAACTTCTTCGCATCGGTGTTCATCGGAACGCCCAGCCGGAAGGTCACCGTATCGCCGACCGCTTCTCCGACGCTCCACCCCACCTTCACCGTGACCAGTGCGCTACGTTCGTCGGCTGCCGGGTCGTCGAAGTCGACGGTGCGCACGGCCTCCTCTTCGTTGCCGATCATCCGTGGGTCTGCCGGTGAGTAGTCACGCCCCTCGTCAGGAGCGACCGTGAGCACGCGCCCGGTCACCACCAGATCCGAGAAGGAGCTGGTGACCACCTCGGTGCCGGTGTCTACCTGGACTCGCCGATTGGGTAGGGCATCGATCAGCGTCCGGGGCTCCAGCACACTCAGATGAGCGGCGGCTGCACGCAGATCAGCGATCGCGCGGAATGAATAGGCCGAATCCCCGGTGTCCTCGCTGGAGGCGGAACATCCTGAGGCCGCAGCACCGATCAGGAGGATGACGGCCAGAACTGGGGGGAGGCGCATCATCATCTCGTCGTCATCTCGTCTCGGTTCGAGGCTGGCCGCAGCCCCCGACCTCGTGGTGAGGTGAGGGTGAGGCGACTGCTCGGTGAAGCCTGACATCGATCAGGGCCGGATGCGCGGATGGGAAGCCCCAGCGGGCGAGGAAGTCCGAGAAGTTGTGAGGGGCATGACAATGCTCGGCATCGAATAGCCGATCGGAAGCGACCCGGCGGTGCACCGGGTCGCCTCCGACGGGCCGATCAGACGATCAGCCGATCAGGCGAGCAGGGTGTTGACCGACTTGTGCTCGGTGTAGGCGTCGATGGCCGAGGCACCGAGTTCCCGGCCCCAGCCGGACTGCTTGAAGCCGCCGAAGGGGAGCGCCGCGTCGAAGGCGTTGTGGGTGTTGATCCAGACCGTTCCGGCCTTGATCTCCCGGGCGGTGCGGTGCGCCTTGGTGACGTCCTTGGTCCAGACCGAGGCGGCCAGTCCGTAGGGGGTGTCGTTGGCGGCGTCGATCACGCCCCGCTCGGCGTTGAACGGAGTGGCGACCACGACCGGGCCGAAGATCTCCTCGCGGTAGACCGAGAACGAGGAGTCCACGTCGACCAGCACGGTCGGCTCCACGAAGTAGCCGGTCTCACCGTGGCGGCCACCGCCGGTCAGGGCCCGGGCGCCGTCGCGCTGTCCGGCCTCCAGGTAGCCCAGTACCCGCTCCATCTGGGTCTGGCTGACCAGCGGGCCGACGTCGGTGGTCGGGTCCAGGCCGGAGCCCAGTCGACTCGAGGCGGCGGCTTCGGCGACCCCGGCGGTGAACTCCTCGAAGATCCTGTCCTCGACCAGCAGTCGGGTGCCCGAGGTGCAGGTCTGGCCCTGATTGAACAGGAAACCCGAGGCGGTGCCGGGGATGGCCAGGTCGAGATCGGCGTCGGCGAAGACCACCTGGGGGCTCTTGCCGCCGAGTTCGAGGGTCACCTTCTTGAGGTTGCCCTTGGCGGCGTCCACGATCAGCTTGCCGACCTCGGTGGAGCCGGTGAACGCGATCTTGTCCACGTCGTCGTGGGCGGCGAGCGCGGCACCGGCCTCGCCGTAGCCGGTGACCACGTTGAAGACGCCGTCGGGCAGGCCGCACTCGGCCATGATCTCGGCCAGACGCAGCGCCGTCAGCGGGGTGTCCTCGGCCGGCTTGAGCACTACGGTGTTGCCGGTGCACAGGGCCACCGGGATCTTGAACGCGGCCATCAGCAGCGGGAAGTTCCACGGCACGATCGCGCCACAGACCCCGACCGGCTGCCGCAGGGTGTAGGCGTGCCACTGGGCACCGGGTGCCCACGGTACCGAGACGTCGATGGTGCGGCCCTCGATCTTGGTGGCCCAGCCGGCGTAGTAGGCGAACAATTCGGCCACCCAGGTCACGTCCACCGCCTGGGCGACCCCGGCGGACTTGCCGTTGTCGAGCGACTCCAGTTGCGCCAGCTCCTCGGCATGGTCCCGGATCGCCTCGGAGATCTGGAACAGCAGCCGCTGCCGCTGGGCCGGGGTCCACAGCGACCACTCGCCGGTGAAGGCCCGGCGGGCCGCCCGGACCGCGCGGTCCACATCTTCGGCCTCACCGTGGGCGACGCTGGTCAGGACCTGACCGGTGGCCGGGTCCCGGGTCTCGAAGGTGCGCCCGGAGGCGGCATCGGCCCAGGCCCCGTCGATGAACAGCTGTTTGGGCCGCGACAACCAGTCGCGGACCTCGGGGAGGACGGGGGAGATCGTGGTGGGTTCGAGAGTGTCGGTCATGGCTTCCTCCGAAGGGTGAGCTGGAGAGTGGGATGTTCCGCTGCCACTAGCCTCGATGTGGCGTGGGTCACGGGGTGTTCAGCTTCTGGACAGGTTGTGCGTCAGTCGCGGAGCAGGGTGTCGAGCAGATCGGGGAGGTCCTGGATCCGCTTCAGCGACCCGACCCGGGCGCCGGTGGCTCGGCCGAAGGCCAGGGCCGCCTCGTCGTCGGCGGCCGGAGCGATCACCACGAGTTCGTCCAGTGAGCCTGTTGCGAAATTGCCGGGTGGGGTCCGTGACCTGGACGGTGTTCTGCGA